>JAFUWD010000055.1 GCA_017483645.1 Muribaculaceae bacterium
GATCAAGGCCCGCGGTGCTGTAGGCCGGGGTGTTCAGCGTGAACGTAGCCGGCTTGAGCAGCGTGGGGTTCGAATCATTGTCGTCGCTGCAAGCGGTGAGCATGAGCACGCCGCAAGCAAGCAGTAAAGTTGACTTAAATATATTTTTCATAATATTTGTCTTTTTCTCTATTGATAGTGAGTGAAACGTCTTTACTTAGCGGCTGTAGCCGGGGTTCTGCTCCAGGTTGCTGTTGGTGTTCAGGTCGTTGGTGGGGATGGCAAAGATGTTGCGGGTCGCATCGAAGTTGCGGCCTTGTGCCACGCCACCCTTCCAGGGCCAGGTGTAACCGGTGTTGCCACCGAACTTGCCAAAGCGAATCAGGTCCACGCGGCGGCGTCCCTCAAAGTAGAACTCACGTCCCCACTCATCCAGAATCTGGTCGAGCGAGCAGCTGGTGAACGGCTCGGCATGAGCGCGAACGCGCAGTGCGTTGATGGCCGTGAGAGCGTCGGCGGGAGCGCCGGCACCGCCAGCCAGGCGGGTCTTGGCCTCGGCATAGGTCAGATAGGCCTCAGCCTTGCGGAAGAGGAAGGTGTCCATGTCGGGGAAAGTACCGTCGGATGTTGCCGAATCATCGGTGGTGAGGTTGTTGAACTTGCCCACTGCATATCCGTTCTTGAACACGCTCACGTCCTCAATTTCGAGGGTGCGGCCGATGTTGTTGAACAGCGCGCGGTCGTCGCCAGCCATCAAAGGCATGTCGTAAGAGGCCATTTCGGGAGCGTCGTCGTTAGGGAAGAACAAGCGCACCAGGTTGGGCAGGGCGCGGTTACCGCCCCATGCTTGTCCGCTCACACCGTTCACCGAGCGCAATTCTTGTTTGGGGAACCACTCGTCGTAAATCAGGTCGTGCATGTCGCCGTCGTGAGTGGAAGCTGTCAAGAACAGCGACACACCCCACGAAGTGGTGCGCACACCGTCTTGCAGAATGGGGAAGATAGCCTCGTAGGCAGCGTCGGTGCGGTCGTTGTCGCCCATGAAGAGACACTGGTAAGCGCTGAACTCCCAGTCGGTGGTGTTCTCCATTTCGGTGACGGTTCCATCCTCGGCTTCCTCACGATATTTCGTGGTGATGTCGGACACAGAACATCCGGCAGTGAAGAGCTGATAGGGCGAATCCATGACCTTCTTGGCGTAATCGGCAGCCTTCTGCCACTCTTCCTTGTCGACGTAGACCTTGGCGTTGAGGTAGAGGCGGCTCAGCAGCAGCCAGCCGGCAGCCTTGTCGACGCGTCCGTAGCGTGCGTCGCCTTTCTTGTGGGGCTGTGCATCGGCCAGGACATCGGTTCCTTCGCCTTCACCCACGATGTCGAGCAGCTCACTCTCCACAAAATTGTAGACTTGGGCACGAGTGTACTGCACAGGCTTCTCGCTGGAGATGGTGGTGGTGAAGGGCACATTTCCGAAGGCATCCATCATCAGATAGTACTGCAGGGCGCGCAGGAAACGCACCTCGGCGTTCATGGTGGCGTCCTTCTCGCTGAAGTCCTTCAGATACTGGTTGCAATAAGAGATACCCACGCACAGGCGGTAGTAGTAACCGGCCAGCATGGGGTGGCTGGCATCGTAGGTGTTGTAGCAGAACGAATGAATACCCTCGTCGCCCCATCCGCAGATGGCCTCGTCGGTGGTCAACTCGTTGGAGTTCCACATCTGACGATACAGACCGCTCGTGCCGCCATCGATGTCGTCGACGTCGCAGTCGCCGTTGGCGCCGCCGTTACCGGCCAAACCAAAGTTGGCATAGCATTTGTTGAACAATTGCTCGGCATCCACCTCGGTTTGCGTACCCGGGTCGATGGGCGAAACATGAAGGTCGTTCACACAAGAGCTCATTCCCATTGACAGTGCCAATGCAGCTGTCGGAAGGATATATTTAAGAATCTTATTCATTGTGTTTCTGTGTTTTATCGAATTTTTAGAAATTCAAGCTCAAACCAAGGATGAAGGAGATGGGACGGGGGTAGATGTTGTTGTCGATACCCCAGAACAACTCGGGGTCAATACCTTTGTACTTGGTGACGGTGAAGACGTTGGAGCAGGTGGCGTACACGCGGCCGCTCAGACCATGGTAGCCGCCATCGCGCTTGAACAAGTCGGCGAAGCTGTAACCCAGGGTGATGTTGTCGCACTTCAGGAACGAAGCGTTCTGCACCCAGCGGTCGCTCAGCGTGGGCTCCACGTCGTAGGTCTGCCAGCCGAAGGGGATGGCATCCACCGGGCGGTTGTTCAGGTAGGTGCCGCTCACGTTCTCCATCACGGCGGCGATGCCCACGTTGTGGTAGCCGTCCATCACGTCGTTAAACACATAGTTGCCCAGGCTGGCGCGCAGGCTGAAGCCCAAATCCCAGTTCTTGTACTCCAGGCGGCTGCTCAGACCCATGGTCCAGGGAGCCCACGGGCTCTTGTAGAAGTACTTGTCGGCCTCGGAGATGACACCGTCGGCATTGCGGTCCACGACCTGTCCCTCGATGGGCATGCCATTCTCGTCATACACCTGCTGGTACACATAGAATGAGTTGGCGGGATGACCCACGGCGTGGCGCTGGCACGAGTTGTTCGTACCGCTGCTGATGCCACCGGTGGTAACCATGTAGTCGGGGTCGTTGTTCACGAGTTCCACCACGCGGTTGCGGTTGTAGGTCAGGTTGTAGTCGATGGTCCAGTTCCAGTCTCTGGTTTGCAGGGCCTTCCAGCTCAGTGCCAACTCAAATCCCTTGTTCTCCAGCGAGCCGATGTTTTGGTTCACCTGGTTGCGGAAGTTGCTCATAGCGGCCACATAAGCGTAGTTGATCAGGTCGGTGGTGCGGCGATAATAGATATCGAACGTACCGGTGAGTCGCTGGTTGAAGAAACCGAAGTCAAGACCGACGTTGGTCGTAGTGGTGGTCTCCCATTTCAGCGAGGGGTTGTAGGCGTTGGGGCGAGCCAGCGTACCGTCGCCGCTCACATCGTAGAACGAGCCTTGTGTGCCCGTGCCCATCGAGTAGTTGGCGTAGTAGGTGTAGTCGCCGATGCCTTCCTGCTGACCGGTTTTACCCCAGCCGAAGCGCAGCTTCAGGTCGCTGATGGCTTCCACGTCGCGCAGGATGTCTTCTTTCTTGATGCTCCATGCCAAGGCCAGCGAGGGGAAGTAGCCCCACTGCTGGTTGCCTGAGCCGGCGAGCCAGTTGAATCGCGAGCTACCGTCGGCACGCAGGGTGGCGGTGAGGTAGTAGCGGTCCATCAAGATGTAGTTCATACGTCCGAAGAACGACACCAGATAGTTCTCGGTGCGTCCGCCCAGACCGTTGTTGCTCTTGCTCACGTTGTGCTTGTTGGCATCAACAAAGATGTTGTCGCCTTCACCGGCGTAGGCAGCGTCGCCCACGGGGTTGTATCCCCAGTACTCGCTGTTCCATTTGCGCCAGAAGTGCTGCCACTCATAACCGGCCATGATGTCGAAGTGGTTGTTGTCGTTGATGTCCTTGTAGTACTGAGCGTAGGTGCTCAGGGTGAGGTTCTCTTTGCTCTCGTTCGACCATCCGTGGCTGCCATAGTAGCAGGCGTTGGGGCTGCCGGGGTCCACGTCGGTTGTTTGCTTACCGCCCGAGAAGTCGCCACCCAGAGTGAGGTGGAGGCGCAAGTCCTCAAAGCCATGCACTTTGTAGTCGATGTCGGCATTGCCGATGAACGAATGGCTCTTGGCGCGGTCGTTGCTCAGCTCGAGCATGGCAACGGGGTTGCGGGGAGCGTTGGTGTTGGTGATCGAGGGCCACTTGCTGTTGTGGTAGTCCGATGCACTGGCCAGCCACTCGAAGTATCCGCCGAAGTTGTCGAATCCATCAGCCTTGACGGGATGGGTGGGGTCCATGCGCACTGCGTTGCCCACGGCACCGCCGGTGTCACCGTAGCGGTTCTTGGCGTACATGTACTTGGCGTTGAGGTTCATGGTCAAGTGGTCGTCGAACAGCGACGGGTTGAGGTTGACAGCAGCCGTGTAGCGCTCAAAGCTTGTGGTTTTGAGGATACCCTGCTGGTTGGTATAGCCCACCGACACGCGATAAGGCAGGTAGCTTCCCACCGATCCGGCCACCATCAGGTTGTGGTCGTGGCTGATGGCTTTGCGGAAGATTTCGTTCTGCCAGTTGGTGTTGGCGTCGCCCAGCGCTTGCAGGGCGTCGCCCTCGCGGGCGTTGCCCTTGTAGAGGTTGGTCACGAAAGCTCTGTACTCATCGCCATTCATCACATCGATGGTTTTCTTCTTCGTGCTCAGCGTCACACTACCGTTGTACGACACGCTGGGCTTCTGGCCGCGGCGGCCTTTCTTGGTGGTGATGATGATGACACCGTTCGAACCGCGGCTACCGTAGATGGCGGTTGCCGAAGCGTCTTTCAGCACGTTGAAGCTCTCGATATCCTGCGGGTTGACAACACCCAGTCCGTTAGGCATACCCTTGACACCCGATTGGTCCATGGGCACACCGTCGATGACGATAAGGGGGTTGTTGCTGGCGTTCAGAGACGAACCACCGCGGATGCGGATGGTGGAGCTGCCACCAGGCGTACCACCGTCGCTCACAACGTTCACACCGGCGATCTTGCCGCCCAACATATCCTGGGCGCTCACGACCACACCCTTGTTCTTGCTGTCGGGCTTCAAAGCCGTGACACTACCGGTGAGGTCGCTTTTCTTCACAACACCATAGCCGATGACTACAAGGTCGTTCAGCACCTTGGAGTCCTCGACGAGGGTGATAACCAGATCGCTGCCGGCTGTCACCTCTTGGGTGGCGTAGCCGATCGAAGACACTTGAAGCTTGGCACCCGGCTGAACATTGCTCAGCGTAAAGTTACCGTCAAAGTCGGTAACAGTACCTGCGGTGGTGCCCACGACCTTAATCGAGGCGCCAATCACGGGTTCTCCTTCAGCATCTTTCACATTACCTTGCACAGTGATTTGTGCATAGGCTCCGAGTGACAGGAATAATCCCATCACCAGGGCGAGAATTCTTGCGGGAATTCTAATGTTTACCTGCTTCATCATTAATTTTTTAAGTTAAAGTTATGTTAGTTATAAATTAGGTATCAGTTGACCTGGCAACACGTTCTGTTCATGCCAGGAGGCAATAAGGCATAATATATAACGTGGCAAATTTATGTTTTTTTGCATTTATAGAACATCTTTTTTTTGTTAAAAGGTGGCCAATTGGCGTGCAATCGTTTGCGCATTTCACCTTTTTTATGTAATTTTGGGGCGCATAAACTTTAGAACTAATACAAAAACTAATACACAGACCATGGAAAAGCGTCCACCAATGACCATGAAGGATATAGCCCGCGCACTGGGTGTGTCGGTGGCCACCGTGTCGCGTGCGTTGAGCGACAGCCCCAGCATCAGCAAGGACCGTCGCAAGGCCATTCAGCAATTTGCCGCCGAGCATAATTATTATCCCAACGAGTTGGCCGGGCAGCTGCGACAGAGCCGTAAATCGCCCATCAAGGTGATAGGCGTCATTGTTCCGCAATTTCTGCATTACTACTTCGCCTCGGTGCTCACGGGCATCGAGCAGGAGGCCTCCAGCCGTGGCTACACCGTGATTGTGGCGCAAAGCCACGAGCAGTATGAGCAAGAGGTGCGCATCTGCGACTCCTTTCACCAGGGCCGCGTGTGCGGTGTGATTGTGTCGCAAGCCAAGGACACTGAGCGCTACGACCACTTTGTCAGGCTCATCGACCAGGGTGTGCCGCTGGTGTTCTACGACCGCATCTGTGCCGCCATCAACGCCCACCGCGTGGTGGTGGACGACTATATGGGTGCCTATCGTGCGGTGTCCTATCTCATTGAGCACGGATGCAAGCGGATAGCTTACTACGGCACCAACTTGAATATGGAAATCGGCATCAACCGATACAACGGTTACAAGGATGCCCTCTATAAGCACGGTCTTAAGCCCGATGACTCGCTGGTGCGCATGTGCGACAGCCGTGAGCTGGCCGAGCAGATAACACCGGTGTTGCTCAAGCGTAAAGACCGTCCCGACGCCATTTTCGCCGTCAACGATGTGACCGCCGTAGCGGCGCTGCATGTGGCCAAACGCATGGGGCTGGACGTGCCCCGCGATTTGTCGATATGCGGGTTTACCAACGATGAAACCGCCGTGGCTTGCGACCCCAAACTCACCACCGTGGAGCAGCGCGGCGTGGAGGTGGGCCGGCAGGCAGTGGATGTGCTGCTGGGCCTCGTCGAGGGGCGGTTGCCCATAGACCACGCCGAGAAAAGGGTGGTGAAGACACGGCTGGTGGTGCGTGGCACCACGCGCAACGATGAATAACGCAGAGAATGAGAATGGAAAAATTATCGAAGAACATGAAGAGAACAGGATTTTGGATAACCATTTTGTTGGCTTGGATGTGCGTTGCGACGGCGCAAGCCCAGATTGAGCGCCCCAAACTCGTGGTGGGCATTGTGGTGGACCAAATGAGGTGGGACTATCTCTACACCTATTATAATAATTGGGGTCAAGGCGGTTTCCGCCGGCTCATTGACCAGGGCTTTTCGCTCGACAACACCCTCATTGACTATGTGCCCACCGTCACCGCCGCAGGCCATGCCTCCATCTACACCGGCACTACGCCGGCCATCCATGGCATCGCCGGCAACGACTATATGCTTCACGGCAGCCCCACCAGCAGCGTGCGCGACACCACAGTGGCGGGTGTGGGAACCAACACCTCTACCGGCAAGCGCTCTCCGCGCAATCTGCTGGCCACCACCATTGGCGACCAGATGAAGTTGGCCACCGACTTCCAGGCACGGGTGGTGGGCGTGGCCATTAAGGACCGTGCCGCCGTGCTGCCTGCCGGCCATGCTGCCGATGGTGCCTACTGGTTCGACGGAAAGGTGAAACGCTTTGTCACCAGCACCTACTATTGCAAAGAATTGCCCCAATGGGTGAGCCGTTTTAACAACGAGCATCAGGAGCTGCTGGCTGGCGACCTGTGGAACTCATGGCGCGGTGCAGCAGCCACGATGCAGTTGGCCTGTGCTGCCATCGAGGGTGAGCAGTTGGGCACGGATGATGTGCCCGACTTGCTGGCCATCAGCATATCGAGCACCGATGCCGCAGCCCATAATTATGGCCTGCATGTGCCTCGCGTCGACTCCATCTACTATGAACTCGACCGGCAAATGGCACGTTTTTTCGACCTGCTCGACCGAAAAGTGGGCAAGGGGCAATATCTGGTGTTTCTTTCCGCCGACCACGGAGGCACCTACACCGAGCCCTTCATGACCGGCCATCGTATGGTTACCGGCTGCTGGAATCCTTCGCAGGCCTTCAAGGACACCAATGCCGCCCTTGAAGCCAAATTCGGTGTGCCACGGCTGCTCAAATCCGAGATGGAGTTCAGTTTCTATCTCGACAACGACTTGATTGCCGCCCGTGGGCTCGACCGTGATGCGGTGGCCGACGAAGCCGTGCGCCTGCTCTCCGCGCCCGACGAGGTGCAGTGGGTGGTGGACTTTGCCCACCTCGACCGCTATGTGCTGCCGGCTGATTTGCGCGAGCGACTTGTGAAGGGTTACAAGCAAGACCGCAGCGGCGAGCTGTTCATTATCCCGACCGTCGGAGTGTATGCCCGTTATCGGCCCGACGCAGGCGCCAATCATGGCACATGGAGCCAGAGCGATTCGCACATCCCCTTTGTAATGATGGGGTGGGGCGTACCCCACGGTGCCACCAGCCGCCAGGTGGCCATGACCGACATCGCACCCACCGTTTGTGCCCTGCTGCACATCCAGGCACCCAATGGCTGCATCGGGCGCCCGGTGACCGAAATTACCGACCAATCAATCAAACGATAAAAACATCTATTACCAATCAATCAAATGAGTAAACAGAATTTTGAGCATCTGGAGGCCTTGCGCCAGGCAATGAGCAGGGTCAACGTCGATGCGGTGATTATCCCCGGCACCGACCCTCACCAGAGTGAATATCCCGCCGAGTATTGGAAATTCCGCGACTGGATTACCGGTTTCACAGGAAGTAATGGAACAGCCGTCGTCACGATGGAGCAGGCCGGGCTGTGGACCGACAGCCGCTATTTTTTGCAGGCCGAACAGCAGCTGGAAGACAGCGGTGTGACGCTTTTCAAGGAAAATGTGCCCGGTGAGCCATCCATCACCGAATGGCTGGTGCAAGTGCTGCCCGAGGATGCGGTGCTGGCGCTCGATGGAAGGCTGTTCTCGGTGGTCGATGTGAGCCAGTACGAGCGCTTTTGCGGTGAAAACGGATTCATGCTTGCCACCGACTTCAGTCCGGCCGACAGCATCTGGCCCGACCGTCCCGCGCGTCCCGCGGGACCGGCCTATGTGCATGGCGAGGAATTTGCCGGCGAAGATGTGGAAAGTAAAATCGGGCGGGTGCTCGACGCCGTGCAGCAAGCGGGTGCCGAGTCGATACTCATCACCGCCCTCGACGAGATAGCGTGGACATTCAATCTGCGTGGCACCGATGTGCCCTTCACTCCGGTGGTCATTGCCTATGCCTACCTGTCGGAGCGCGAGCGGAGCATTTTTATCGACGAAGACAAAGTCACCGACGAGGTGCGCCGCCACCTCAAGGCGGTGAATGTGCGCGTGCGCGACTACGACGACGTGGTGCGCTTCCTGGAACGCCGCAGCGAGCACGAGGTGGTGCTCGTCGACCCCAATCGCGTGAGCGACACGCTGGCCAATGCCATGCCGTCGCAGAAAATCTATGCCCATTCGCCCATCGCAGCCATCAAGGCTGTGAAGAACGAGGTGCAAATAGCGGGGTTCCGCAGTGCAATGGAGCGCGACGGTGCCGCGCTGGTCAGAACATTCATGTGGCTGGAGCAGGCGGTGGGCAGCGGCGAGCACATCAACGAGATGGACGTGTGGGAGCGTGCCAAGCTGGAGCGCGCCAAAAGCGACCTCTATCGCGACGACAGCTTTGCCATGATAGCCGGCTACAAGGAGCATGGCGCCATTGTGCATTACCAAGCCGATGAAGAGAGTGCCTCCACGCTCGCGCCCGATGGCTTGTTGCTCATTGATACAGGTGCGCAATATCTCGACGGCACCACCGACATCACGCGCACCATCACCCTGGGCAACGTCACCGAGCAAGAGCGTCACGATTATACGCTGGTGCTGCGTGGCCACTTGGCGCTGGCCCGTGCGCAGTTCCCGGTGGGCACTCGCGGTGTGCAGCTCGATGCGCTGGCCCGCATGCCGCTGTGGCAGGAAGGCATGGCCTTCTGGCATGGCACCGGGCACGGCGTGGGACATTTTTTAGGTTGCCACGAGGGGCCTCACAGCATCCGCACCGACCTTAACGCCACCGCTTTGCAGCCGGGTATGGTGACCAGTGACGAGCCAGGCGTGTATAAGACGGGACAATATGGCATCCGTATCGAGAATCTGCTGCTGTGTGTGGAGGGAATGCGTACCGACGATTTCGGCGATTTCCTGCGCTTCGAGACACTCACGCTCTTCCCTTACGACCATCGCCTTATCGACATGAGCATGCTCACGGCCGAGGAGGTGGCCCAAATCAATGCTTATCACAAGATGGTGGTGGAGCGCTTGACACCGTACCTCACTGCTGACGAGCAGACGTGGCTGCGCAACAAATGCCGCGATTTGTAAAAAATATATCCTAAAAATTTTGAAAAATGGCAATAATAAAGAAAGTCAGGGGCTTTGAGCCTCGCATGGGCAAGGGCTGCTTCCTTGCCGACAACGCCGTGCTGGTGGGTGATGTGACCATGGGCGATGAATGCAGTATCTGGTTTGGAGCCGTGCTGCGTGGCGATGTGAACACCATCACCATTGGCAATCGAGTCAACATTCAAGACAATGCGGTGATTCACACGTTGTATCAAAAGTCGGTCACCGAAATTGGAAACGATGTTTCGATAGGCCATAACGTCGTTATTCACGGAGCCAAGATTGGCGACATGGCGCTTATCGGCATGGGAAGCATTGTGCTTGACCACGCCGAGGTGGGCGAGGGCGCCATTGTGGCGGCTGGCAGTGTGGTGCTGGGAGGCACCAAGATAGGGCCGCATGAGCTGTGGGCCGGCAGTCCCGCCAAGTTCAAAAAAATGGTGGACCCGTCGCAAGCCAGTGAAATCAATGTGAAAATCGCGAAAAACTACCTGATGTATTCCACTTGGTACGACTGCGAGGACGGCGACACTGCCGCCGAATAAGCTACCTGCTGAAAAATGAAAATCGTAGCGGGGACGGTGCTCACAAGAGCGCTGTCCCCGCGATGGTTTTGATGCATCTGTGCCAAATTTTTTTAAAAACGGGCGAACAGTGTAGTTTTTTGTATCTTTGTTGCGTCTAATGGGCAAAACATCATCAATAAAGTAATTTCATTGAAGCGATGAATGAGTTAGAACAACGATTTGCGCGAACCGTCGCCGAGCATAAAAGCACCGTCTACACCGTGTGCTACATGTTCTCGAACGACGCCGACGAAGTCGAGGACCTCTTTCAGGAAGTGCTCATCAACTTGTGGAGGGGATTTGAGGGCTTTGAGCAACGCAGCTCGGCCAGGACGTGGATTTATCGCGTGGCCTTGAACACCTGCATCTCGGCCGACAGAAAGAAACGCCGGACACCGGCCAGCGTGAAACTGTCGATGGACATCAATCTGTTTGAGGACAACGACGACAACACCCGGCAGGTGGCCATGCTGCACCGACGCATCGCCCGGCTGCAACCTTTTGACCGGGCCATTGTGCTGCTGTGGCTTGAGAGCCTGTCGTACGAAGAAATCGGACAGATTGTGGGCATCTCGGCCAAGAACGTAGGGGTGCGCCTCTACCGAATCAAGGAACAACTCAAAAGCATGTCGAACGATTAAAACACTACCCATTATGAACGACTTAGAATTAGAATTGCAGCAAATGCAGCGGCAGATGTCCACACTCAAGGACATGCTGCAAGGCCAACAGATATTGAATGACCGCCTCATCCGCTATGCGGTGAAAAAAGATATGTCGAACATCAACCGACGCTACACGATACTCATTGCCCTGGCGCTGTTCATGATTCCTTACAGTTATTGGGTGTTTGTAGAAATGTCGGGCTACTCGTTGTGGTTCTGGATTGTTACGGCTGTCTTTATGCTGGTGTGCGCCGCAGCCACCTACTACAACGGCAAGGACGTGCGTGATTCCAGCCTCATGATTGACGATTTGCTGGTGACCCGTAAAAAGATGGCGCGCGCCAAGCGCTTCGAAAACCGCTGGTTGCTGTTCGGCATCCCGATGCTGATTGCTTGGCTCGGGTGCTTTGCCTTCGAGATTTACAGAAACAGCGGCGCCGAAGAGTTGAAAACCTTGCTGATTGGCGGCGGGGTGGGGGCCGTTGTGGGTGCGCTCATTGGCTTGAAGATTCATTTCAAGACCCAGCGGCAATATCAGGACATCATCAACCAAATCGAGAGTTTCACGGCCGGCCAAGACCTCCCGAAAACCGATTTGTGAAAGGAAATCAACGGCGAAAACAGTCGGGAATCCGCACAGGGCTGTTCGGGTTGAAACCCGGGTCGCCGATGGGACGGGGCGGCAAGTTCCGGTTGCCTGGGGTGTAGTAATCCCGCTTGTTTCCGAATGCTGCGTGGAGGATTTGGTAAAGAAAACCACCCACATCGACTGAAATGGGTGTGCCGGCCAGTTGGATGGTCGGCGCCACGATGGGCAAGGTCTTCCAGCGCCCCGTATAGGGGTCGTAATAGCGTTGCGCCCCGACGTCGAGGCTTACACGGTCACTGATTTTGTAGCCCAGAGTGCCGCCATAGGCGCTGGTGTTCACAAAAGGCATTGCCCCCACCGAGTGGAATGTGGGATGAAAATAATGCTGCCCGAATGCGTTGAATGTCAGGCGGTCGGTAATCTGATAGGAGGCGCGTGCGAAAACGCCATAGTCGTTCCATGCATCACGCCCCATGTGGTATTTATTTCCGCTTAATCCCACTCTGAACGACAGCCGCTCATCCACGGTTTGGGTGAGTGACAAGGTGGCACTGGCCACGTTGCCCAATGCGGGACGTGTGGTAAAACTGCTGCTGCCGCTCAGGTATCCGTCGCCGATGCGCGTGATGGCGCCACTCAGTGCGTGGTCGCTACCGAATGGGTTCAGCATGCGGTTGTCGAGTGAATTCGGTTGCCACGCCCCGGTGTAGCCATTGGCGTAAATTTGCAGACTGTCGGCCAAAGGACGGGTGCTTAGGTCGATTGCCGGAGAGGGCTGCGTGTGCCTCACGGCAGCACCCGGGCTCACTGTGGCCGGAAGTGCCGGTTGCACCAGCGGCGGCAATTCTGGGAATGAAAAACCAGGCCCTTGCGGTGCCGTTTCCTGCCCGGTGCACCACAACCATGTGAATGTGATGAGGAAAGAAAATAGGTGTTTCATCATGTTTCCGACATAATGACTTGGCACAAAAATAATAAAAAAATGGGCGGGGCGATTGCAGGTTAAGAATTTTTTGCTAATTTTGCACCCGCTAAAGTTAAATCGAAAGGAGGTTTGTTAACCAACGCCTTAGAAAGCACTTGAGAAAACATATCGTCCACACTTGGAACAGGGGTACGCCGAAGCAGCCCCACAGCAAGTGGCCACGCCGTGAACAAGGCGGGGCGCTTGTGCCAAATCATGCCGGCAAACAATCAGAAATTTTAATAACAACCAAAATTTAATAACAAAACTACTATGATTATTGTACCCGTAAAAGATGGTGATAACATCGAACGCGCGCTGAAGAAATTCAAACGTAAATATGAGAAAACCGGTATCGTCAAGGAGCTTCGCGCTCGCCAGGCCTTCCAAAAACCCTCGGTGACCAACCGCAAGAAGATGATGAAGGCTGTCTACGTGCAGCACCTGCGCACCCTCGAAGACTAATAACGATTCTTCACAGGGCCTTGAACGAGCCAACGGCTCTCAAACCCATCGACACGCTTCCGCCCGACCGGCACCGAGGCGTGTTTTTTTATGGCGTTTTTGGCTCAGTCGATAAAATTTGCTATTTTTGAGGTGAAATAAAGAATCAACCAACACTCCGAGAACCATGAAACGACAAATCATCTTCATGCTCGCGCTGGTGCCGATGCTGCTGTGTGCGTCGGTCGTTGACGAGCTGCGCGACAACCCGCGCAAGAGTGGCAGCTACATGTATGCTTATCCTATCCCCGGCGACATCAAGCCGCCGGCTCTCACGCCGGCTCCCAAAGGCTATGTGCCGTTTTATATCGACCATTACGGCCGTCATGGCAGCCGTTGGCTTATCTCGCAATCGGACTATGACCGCCCCGTGGAAATGCTGGAGCGACTGGACAGTGCCGAAGCGCTGACCGCGCGCGGAAAAACGGTGCTGACACAAATCAGGCAGTGGCGTCTTGCCTCGAAAGACCGCCTTGGCGAACTCACCGATGTGGGTGCCGAGCAGCATCAAGGCATCGCCCGGCGCATGGCCGAGAACTTTCCGCAGATTTATTCAGGAGAAGGGAAAACCGTGGCGGCACGCTCGTCGATTGCCGTGCGATGCGTGTTGTCGATGCTCAACGAGGTGATGGTACTTCAAGCGGTGAACCCGCGGCTGAATGTCGTGACCGATGCCAGCCGGGCCGACATGAAGACATTGGCCAACTCAGAGGAATTCAACGCCAAGTTGCGCCCCCTGCAGAAAGCAGCCCGTGAGTCGTCGCCCATCGGCAGCTATCGTGCCGACGAGGGCCGCTTCAGTTGCCAGCTCATGGATACGGCACGGCAAGTGCTGACGGCCAGTGAGCGCAGGTCGCTTATGGGCGCGCTGTGGAACCTGGGAGTGTCGCTTCAAAACCACCATCAGGCACATTTCGACCTGCTCGACCTGTTTACCGCCGATGACCTCTATAACCTGTGGGCGGCCAACGATGTGCGCAACTACATCACCTATGCCAACGCGCCGCAGACCCGCCACATGAGCCCTTATCAGCAGTGCTTCCTGCTTCGCGACCTCATCGCCTGCGCCGATGCCGCACTTTCCGACGGTCACCGCGCTGCCGACCTCCGCTTTGGCCACGACACTGTGCTCATGCCGCTGGCGGTGCTCATGGAGCTCGACAATCTTGCCGTCAGTATCGACGACCTGTCGCAAGTGCCTGAGTTGTGGCACAACTTCGAGGTGTTCCCCATGGCCGGAAACATCCAGATGGTGTTTTATAGGCCGGCGAAAGGAGGCATCAGTGATGACGTGCTGGTGAAAGTGCTTCTCAACGAGCATGAGGCCGGTTTGCCGGTGCAGAGTGCCGGCATTCCTCATCCTTATTGCCGCTGGGCCGACCTCAAAGCCTATTATCAGGACAAGCTGGCTCGCATGGATGCCGAATATGATAATTTGTGAGCTGCAGTCATATATATAAGGTGTACTGAAAAATGTGCGCCAAAATTTGCTTTTCACGATTTTATTTGCTAAATTCGCTTCGCAGGTGTCCCATAAAGGGAGTGCCCGACTATCATGACCAACGAAACAGAACGTTTTTTGCAGCATTTGCGCTTGGAACTCAATCACTCGCAGCTCACCGTGGCTGCTTACAAGGGTGATTTGGAACTCTTTGAGCGCTTCCTGGCGTCCGCCGGCGACTTCGAAGCGGCGTCGGTGACCAGTGCCGATGTGCGTGCTTGGCTGGTGAACCGGTCGGCGCATGGCGACGGCGCGCGCACGCTGCGCAGGCGAGTGCAGGCGGTCAGGGCGTTCTACAAGTATCTCATGCAGCGTGGGCAGGCCACCGCCAATCCTGCCGCCGATGTGGAATTGGCCAAGGTGCCCCAGCGCTTGCCACATGTGATGCGTCCGCGCGGCATGGATGCCGTGCTCGATGTGGAGGTCGATGCCGACGACTTCACCGAGGTCCGCGACCATCTGGTTGTGATGATGCTTTACGCGACGGGCATCAGGCGTGCCGAACTCATTGGTCTGCTCGACCGCAATGTGAACACCGGCTCCTGCGAAATCAAGGTGCACGGCAAGCGTGACAAGGAGCGCGTGGTTCCATTCGGTGACGAACTGCGCGTCTGGATAGAGCGTTATCGCTCCTTGCGTGACGAGCGTGTGGGCACCGTGGAGAATTTCTTTGTCACAGCCGGCGGCGGGCCGCTCTATCCCTCGCTCGTTTACCATGTGGTACATAGCCGTCTGGCGGCTGTGGGTGGCGCGGGGCAGTATAGCCCGCATGTGCTGCGCCACTCGTTTGCCAGCGCGTTGCTGGCCGATGGTGCGGGCATCAACAGTGTGAAAGAATTGCTGGGTCACGAGTCGCTTGCAGCGACACAGGTCTATACCCATGTGACCTTGAGTGAACTAAAACATAATTACAAACTCGCCCACCCCAGGGCCATTAAAAAAGGAGGGTAATATGGAAATCAAAATCAAAGCCATCCATTTCGATGCAACGGAAAAATTGCACGACTTCATCAACAAGAAAGTGGACAAACTGTGCAAGCACCACGAGGAAATCAGCGTGGCCGAGGTCAACCTCAAAGTGGTAAAACCTGAAACTGCCATGAACAAAGAGGCGGCAGTAAAACTCATAGTTCCGCAACGCGAGGACGTGTTTGCGTCGAAGGTGGCCGACACCTTCGAGGAGGCCGTTGACCTTTGCGTTGATGCGCTGAAGCGTCAGCTCGAGAAGTCCAAGAAGGACAAGTGACAAATGCGGCATGATGCCATCCTGCGGGCCGCCATCTGGTGGCCCGCAGTGTTTTACGGTTCATCGACAATGGCTGCCAAACGCTGTGATGCAATGGATTCAAAAAAAGAAAATCAATTTTTTTTGAAAAAAAGTTCAAAAAAGTTTGCCAGTTCGGAAAAAGTACGTAACTTTGCACCCGCTTGAGACACCGACCAGTTCTCACCACGCCTCTTTAGCTCAGTTGGCCAGAGCACGTGATTTGTAATCTCGGGGTCGTTGGTTCGAATCCGACAAGATGCTCAAGAAGAAGGAATTGCAGCAACAGCTTGCAGTTCCTTTTTTCTGTTTCATAACGTCCTGTCCAGCAAGGGTCTCAAGCACTGC
>JAFUWD010000006.1 GCA_017483645.1 Muribaculaceae bacterium
AATAGTATCAAGGAGTGCCCTATCGGGCAGAAATCTCACAAATCAATTCAAATCTTTATATTTTTCGACATATAAATTTGTTTGATTTGGTTAGATTTGAATGATTTCTCGCCGCAGGCGACTCAAAAAGATGAATCGCTGGATAGTTACGTTGAAAGCGGGCTTTTTCGTCGTGAGGCTGGGCTTGTGATGGCGGGCAGAAAGGCGAAATGGTTGAAAATGTAAAGAGATTTGCTGAAAAATAGGGAGATTTGTTTCGATTTTTCAAAAAAAATCAATAAATTTGCAAGCTAACATAGCAAAATGACGGCTCTACCCGAATGGGATGGTTGACGGCACACGGCGATATTGTAATTAAATGGAAATAAACAATAAATACATTTAGAGATGAAAAAGATTTACATGTTATTGACAGCGCTCATGGCGCTCACCGCAATGGGTGTTTCGGCTCAGACCCTGATTGATGAGGGTTTTGAGAACACCCGCGGCACAGTCACCACCACCGAGCTGCCCGACGGCTGGAGCCGCCGTGATGCCTACACTGGCGACAACCTGAACTACAAGTGGGCCATTCACCACAATGCCACAGCCGGAAGCTCGATGAGCGGCTTTTACTATGCCACGTGCGACGCACCCACCTATGCCAACGGCGTGACGGCCGCCTACGGCCCGCGCAAGGAGTATCTGATTACCCCCGAGCTTGACCTGAACGATACTTATCAGCTTCAGTTCGACTGGGAGGCAGCCGCCTACGGCGTGCTCACCCAGGGCCTCTACACCTTGCAGGTGGCCATCCTGGAGGGCGACAACGAGGAGGTGATTTTCGACATCACCAATGAGGAACAGGTGCGCGACAGCGGCGTGCCGGCCGACATCTACGGTTCCTACATGTGGACCAACTGGGCCATTCAGACCTCGAAACTCGACCTCAGCCCCTGGCAGGGCAAGAAAGTGAAGGTGGCCTTTATCTACAACCTGCTCAAGCAGACGGGTAACATCCTCTATCTGGACAACATCAGCATCAAGCAGCATCGTCCCGAGACCGGCCCCATCGCCGAGCTGGCGCAGACGTCGTACGAGTTCCCCACCACCTACATCGGTGAGAAATTCTACAGCGAGCAGATGACCCTGAAGAACGTGGGCTTGAAAGGTCTGAAGGTGACCGGCTTCGAGGCTCCCGACTGCATCGGCCTGGCCATGGACACCGTGGGCATGAGCCTGGGTGTGAACGAGACCGCCCATTTCCAACTCTATTACAAAGCCACGCTCACCAGCCCCACCGAGGCCGATGTCACCATCAAGACCAACGGCGGCGACGTCACCATCCATGTGACGGTGAGCAAAGAGGCCGTCCCCGAGGGCTACTATCTGGAACTCTTTGAGGGCGACCAGTTCCCGCCGGCAGGATGGGTCGACGGTGGCGGCATCAACCAGTTCCGCCGCACACCTTATGCTTTGGAGGGCGACTACAGTTTGAGCACGTCGGGCTTCATCGAGGCAAACCACATCGACCTGCCGCGTCTCGACATGAGCAACCCCGACGCTCCCCACCAGTTCATGTTCACCTACTATGCCAACATCAACGGCGATGAAGAATATCCAGCCAACGACCTGCAGGTGATGGCCAGCGAGGATGGTGGCCCGTTCCGTGCCATCTGGACGAGCGACTACACCAAGATGGACACTTTGATTAACGTGAGCATCGACCTGTCGAGCTACACGACCGACAATCTGGTGCTGCGCTTCAACAACACCGAGTGCTACTACGACGAGGAATACGGCATGGACCCCGATGCGCAGTACATCATCGACCGTGTGTTGTTGCCCAACCTGTACGGTGCCGACGGTGTGCCCATGGCAGCCACCCTCGTGGCTCCGGCCGACAGCGCAGTCAATGTCTACAACAAGAATATCACCCTGTCGTGGAGTGAGGCTCAGTTTGCCGAAGGCTACAAGCTCTATCTGGGCAAGGCTGAGAACACCTACGACGTGATTAACGGTGAGGACCTGGGCAATGTACTTAGCTACACCCTGGCCACGGCCGACAACGCCACCGAGTATCACTGGAAGGTGGTGCCTTACAACAGCGTGGGCGATGCCGAGGAAGTGCCCGAATGGGTGTTCACTACTCAGGCCGACTACACGGTGGCCTCGCTGCCGTGGAGCGAGGACTTCGAGGGCGACCAGGCCATTCCGCTGGGCTGGTTCCATGAGTATTCGCAGTACACCAAGTGGTCGCGAAGCGACTATTATCCCATGGATGGCAAGTACAGCATGATGGCCTACAGCAACGAGACCGAGAAAACAGCCTCACTCACCACACCCGACGTGGTGCTGCCGGCCGGCTCGGAGAACCACATCAGCTTCTGGTGGGGCAACGACCGCCCGGTGAGCCTGACCAAGGACAGCGAGCAGGTGCATGTGAACCATAGCACTGCCGAGGACGGTATCGATGCCGTGTTCTTCGACATCTTTGTCGACGGACAGTGGAAGCAGCTGTCGCTCATCAGCAACAACAGCGAGGGCGTGGACGAGGATGGCGAGCCCATCCGCTATTGGGCTTACGAGAGCCATGACCTGAGCCAGTATGCCGGCAAGACGGTGGCCTTCCGCTGGCGCTATATCTCGCACAACTACGGCCGCTCGCGCGGTGCCTCGCTCGACAATGTGAAACTTGAGGGCGCCGGTGCCGAACTGTCGTTCAGCGTCGATGGCTGGAATGCTTATAAGGTGAACGCACGCCAGTCCGAGACCAGCGGCACATTGGCTCTGAGCAACCTGGGTGGCTCGGCAGTGACTGTGCAGAGCGTGTCGTTCGAGAAACCTAACTTCAGCACCACCCTTGCCGAGGGCACCGTTATCGAGCCTGCCGCTTCGACCCAGTTCACCGTGACATTCAACGCCATGACGAGCGCGCCGAAGGATTCGGTGGCCATCGTCGATGCCATGACCGTGAAGTTGAGCGACGGCAACACCGTGTCGCTGCCCGTGAGTGGCTTGGCACTTGCCTCCGACATCAAGTATTACGGCTTCGAGCACGATGCCACCGGTGAAGGCCCGGCAGGGTTCACCGTGATTGACGTGGACCGTCAGTCGACGTCGCCGCTCACCTTCTGGAACTTCCCCAACAACGGCGCGCCCCTCTCGTTCTTCGTGCTGAACGACAGCCAGTGCTACAACAGCCTGAAGGAGCCTCACGGCCACCAGTCGCTGATGACCCGCTGCAACAGCAACGGCACCTTCGAGGACTGGATTGTGAGCGACAAAATCCAGGTAGGCCAAAACACCAAGTTTGAGTTTGACATGCGCAACTGGGAGTCGGTCAACAGTATTCTGCCGGCCAGCACCCCCACCGTGACCGTGCTCGTGAGCACCACCAGCGCCACCGACCGCAACTCGTTCACCCAGGTGGGCGACACGTTCAAGCCCGAACTCTTCAACGAAGTGGCTTGGGATCACCTGAGCTATGACCTGAGCCAGTATGCCGGCCAGACCGTCTATGTGGCGCTCAAGGCTCAAGCCGACAACTGCATCGGCGCATTCTACGACAATTTTGAGTTTGTGTATCTGGGCCTGCGCGGCGACGTGAACTGCGACGGCGAGGTGAGCGTGGCCGACATTACCGCGCTGGTTTCCATCCTCCTCGATGAAGATGTTCCCGAGGAATGGATGAACAATGCCGACGTGAACGGCGACGGTGAGGTCAGCATTGCCGACGTGACCGCGCTCGTGAGCCTGGTGATGGAGCAAGAGTAAGCCGGCAAATGGGTTCGGTGAAAAAGGAAACATGTTTATCAGCTTCCCCTCTGAACGGAGGGGGAGCTTTAACCATGTGACTCCCTTCCATTGATAATTTTGAAAAAATAACGAGATAACCAATATCTATTTATTAACTAATCTAAAATGTCATGAAGCAATTACACTATTTTTTGTGCCTGGTGGCCGTCGTGCTGCTGGGCTTCAAGACAGCGAGTGCTGAGACGGTGACCGACTACACGGTAGATTTCAACACCACCATCAGCACCAGTGACCATGCTTTCAAGGTGGCTCCCGGATGGAAGCACATCGTGAAGTATCGTTCCAGCTGGAACAACACCTATCAGGTCTACAACTACCTGACGACGGTGGGCGTGGACAACACGGGCGGCCTGTATGCGGGCAGCCAGCCCAACGGCACCACCAACAAGGACAACATGGACATGCTGGTGACCCCGGCCGTGACCGGCGCGTTCAGCCTCGAAGTGAAGAAAGACTCCAACTCAGGCAGCATCTTCTTCTACCTGATTGACGAGGACGAGAGTGGTGCACTCACCGTGGGCGACGAGCTCACCTATGAGGCCACGCTGAGCACCAGCGAGTATGTGACCCTGTCGTTCTCCGGCATCGAGGGCAAGCGCATCGGTATCGCCCTCAACTACATGAACATCGACAACTTTGCCGCCGACCAGGTCGACATCGTGCTCGAGAAGGCACTCACTGTGACCGCCGCCACGTCGAGCCTGACCAGTGGCTCGGTCAATTGCGACGCTGAGGGCAACTACTCGTTCACCTACACCATCACGGTGAAGAACACCGGCGAGTGTGACCTTGCCGCCGACGACGGGGGCATGATGGTGGGCATTGCCCAGTATCAGAACCTGGGTAGCCCTGTGGCTACCGCTCCCATCGGTCAGGCCTTGGCCATGGGCGAGTCGGCTACTGTTGAGGTGACCGCCAATCTGAATTATGCTCAATACGGTTCGCGTACACGTTTCGACGCCGTGGAATGCATGACCGGAACTTCTTTGACCGTGACCCCGTGGGTTGAGCCCATTCCTTATGTGGCCAAGATTCAAGTGCGCGATGCCGATAACAACGACATGGGTGAATATCCCAGCTATGCCTCGGCATTCGGTGCCTTTGGCATGGTGAACAGCAATGTGAGCAAGACCTTGAACCTGCGCAACACGGGTGCCGCTCCCGGCGAGGTGACCATCACCGTGCCCGAGGGCTTTATCGCCGAGCCGGCCGCCCTGACGGTTCCCGCCGGTGAGACTGTGCAGGCCACCATCACCATCGATGCCAGCAGCGCCGGCATCAAGAGTGGTGACATGGTGATTGCCGGTCCCATCCTGATTGATGATGCCATCGTGGAGAGCCTCACCATCGCCCTGAGCGGAACGGTGCTCGACCAGAGCAAGTGGTTCGTCAACTTTGAGGACCAGGCCATCCCCGCCGGCTGCATCGTCGAGGAGAACTCGTGGAAGGTTAACACCAACTCCTATACCATCAGCGACGACAACAAGCGTTACCTGGAGAGCCAGGCCCGCAATCTGCACAAGTTCATCACCCCGCTGCTCAAAGTGACCGAGGGCGAGAAGATGACCTTCGATGTGGGCCGCCTTACCAGCTACGCCAGCGAGGATATCCTGCTGAATGTGTACTACAGCGTCGACCGCGTGAACTGGACGCTGCTCACCACCGTGCCTTCGGCCGACCTGCCCTCGACCAAGAACTCGGGCTACAGCCGTCAGTATCTGCCCAAGACAGTGGTGCTTGAGGGTGTGCCCGCCGGCGAGGTCTATATCGCATTCGAGGCCGGTTATGTCTACATCGACAACCTCTACGGCTTCGAGCTGGTGCCCGTGGCCCACGACGTGATTGTCGACTCGAGCAAGATTCCCGCTTCGGCCATGGCCAATAACGACTACACCGCCACGGTGACGCTGAAGAACGTTCTGGGCGAGGCCGAGGCCGCCGATGGCTACACCGCTAAGTTCTATTTCAACGGTGAGGTGGTTGCCGAAGCCGAGGCTAAGGAAATTCCGGCTCAGGGCTCCGCTTCGTTCGAATTCACGTTCACTCCCAACGAGCCGGGCACCTTCCCCGCCTATGCCGAGTTTGACTTTGGTGAAGGCTATCTGGTGGCCACCGATGCAGTGGAGGTGACCGTGGCCGAGGAAAGCGGCGAGGCCGCCATTATCGTGGGTGACCCCGACGGAGCATTGACATCGTCGTACAGTTACGCCAACCCCATCACCAACTATTACCGCAACGGTTGGAGTGAGGCGCTCTACACACCCGCTATGCTCGAAGCCGCCGGCATGACCGAGGGCAACAAGATTACCAGCGTCACCTACATGGGCTACAACCCCGCCGAGGTGACCGACAACATCAAGGTCTACATCCTCAGCACCGAGGAAGAGACGATGGCACCCTTTGCCAAGACCGACGTTACGGAGCTTACTCCTGTGTGGGCCAACGAGGAATACAAGTTCACCGTGATGGGTTCCAGCGACGCTCCTGTCGACCTGTTCAAGGTGGAACTCGCCCAGCCCATCGTGTGGGATGGCAAGAGTCTGCGTATTGTGGTGGCCAGCGACCGCGTGAGCGGTAGCGACACACGCACCCAGTTCCTTGCTGACGCAAGCCTGGGCGGCGAGCTTTATTATGGTCGCAGCGATAGCCAGTCGTCTTCGGCGATTACTTCGTTGTCATCGGCCGGCAGTTACTTCCCCGTGACCAAGTTTGGCGTGGAGAAAGAGCCGCTGCACCTCACCGGTGTGGTTCAGGATGCCGAGGGCAATCCGCTGGAGGGTGTCACGGTGACCGCCACCGGCAAGCCCATCGTCGACGATGCCCAGGGTGGCCCGCGCAAGGCTGCCTCGGGCGATGTGGTCTACACCGGCACCACCAACGAGAACGGTGAGTACGACATTGCCATCATCCAAGCCGACAAGAACTTCAGTGTGAACTTCAGCAAAGCCGGCTTTGAGAGCGTCACGCTGGAAGATGTGTTGATGAACGACGATAACCTGGCCCTCGACCCGGTGACCCTCAATCCCGAGCTGCCCACCGCTGTGGAGGATGTGAAGGCTGCCACCGTGCAGGCCGGCAACGTCTACAGCATCGACGGCCGCCTGGTGCGCAAGAACGCCACCGGCGTGGCTGGCCTGCAGCCCGGCATCTACATCTTCAACGGCAAGAAAGTTCTGGTGAAATAAAACTTCACTCGGAATAAACCGCTAAAAAGGCGGGGCTCCATTGCGGAGCTCCGCCTTTTTGCGTCTTGACGGGCACGGCAAGCCCGATGGCCCAATGGAGGACGGGCGCGTTATCGCACCACGATGCGCATGTGGGCCTTGGGGTAGCGCAGCACCAGGCAGCTGGCCTCGCTCATCACCAGCGCGTCGGTGTTGCGCATGCCGCTGGCCTTGAGGTTGAGCGACTCGGCGCTGAAGGGGATGTGGCTGTACTTCTGGATGTACTCCGGGTCGATGACCAAGCCGTTGTCGGGCATGCCGCACTCGTCGAAGATTTCGCTGAGCAGCAGGTAGAGCGTGCCAAACTTGCTGCGCAGCTCGGTGAAGTCGATGCCCGACTTGCTCACGCTCTCGCCGGCCGAAATCACGCGGGTGTAGTCCAGGCGGCTGAACAGCCCTATCAGGCGGCTGCCGCCCAGCAGAATCTTGCGCTTGCTGCCGGCGTTGCCGGTGAAAGCCTCGCGCATGATGTCGACCACGGTGTCGCCGTTGAAGCTGTCGGGGCTGTAGGGGAACGTTTTTCCCGCCTGGTGCCAGATGCCGCCCGTGAACAGGATATTCTCCTTCTTGTCGGGGTTCCAGAGGCGGTTCTTCACGCCGAAGAGGAACGACTTCTCCATGCCCAGGCGCATGTCGTAGATGGCGGCCTCCTCTTGGTCGGTCATGGTCCAGTTCACTTCCTTGTTGGCAAGCTTTTGCAGGGTGCTCTGCTCCACCTGCATCTTGAAGATTTGGCAATAGTTCTGCGCCTTTTGCGGCAGAGCCTCGAATTGCGGCGACTGCACGTCGAGCTCGCTGGCCGCGCGGCCCATGCGGATGAGGGTGGTGTCCTCGGGGATGGAAGGCACGCAGCCCTGCACGCCGCCCAGGGTCTTGCCGTTGATGGCCATCACCACCACACCGTCGTCATCGCGTGCGGTGACGTAGAGCACCAGTTCGTCGGCCGTCTCGGTGACGCCGTCGGGGGCGTACCCGCTCACGCCCTGCACCAGGATGGTGTCGCTCTCGTCGAAGATGTCGTTGTTGTGGGTCTTGATGCGGGCCTTGGGCGCCGCCCCGGCTTCGGGCGCCACCTCGTCGTAGTCCTGCGCCAGCGTGGTCATGGTGGGCTTGGTGTCCACATTGTAGTAGTCCACAATCATGCTGCCGGCATGCTTGGCTCCGGCAAAGCGCGAGATTTGGTCGATGGGCGTCGACATGGGGCGGATTTTGGTGATTTGCTGGTCAATCTCGTTGAGCAGCAGCGACGGCGACGCCTCGCGCGTGAGGTCGGTGGTGAGTGGCCCGTCCACCACATGCATGCCCCCGGCTCGGCCGGGGATAATCGTTGCCGCGGCCGCGAGCAGTGCCGTCTGTCCGGTTTCCAGGCACGATGCCAGGATGGCGACCAGGCCGATAACGGTGAGATACATGATGAGCTTGCGGTTGCGGCGCACCCATCGGATGGTGTTTTTCATGTTTTTCAGATTCATGATGTGTGTTTTTTAGGGGTTGGGAAATAAAGAAAAAATGATGAAAGGTCAGCAATCCCAGATGGAGCGGCGGGCATAGACGGGAAACGGTGGCTGCAGCACGTCGTCATCGTAGTCGTTGTCGATGTTTTCGTCGTCGCAGCCGGGTGCGCAAGGCTCCTCTTCGGGAGCGGGAACACAGGGTTGTTGTGTGGTGGCCGGCGGGTTGTCGTCGTTCACTGCCGGCCGGGTTGGGGTGGGTTCTTGTTTCATGCGATTGATAATTTTGAAAAGACGCTGCAAAATTACCCCGTCGCCACCCCGGCCACCACATCAAAAAAGTGCACACTCGGCTCCCCCTAAGATAGAGCGAGTAGCCGAAGGTCAGGGGAGTCCACACGGCGCCGCTGCCAGTTCTCCCCCTAAGTTAGGGGGAGTGGCCCGCAGGGCCGAGGGAGTGTGTCCATGCAGCGATGGTGGGCACCCACTCAGGGATTACACACTCCTCCGTCGCTTCGCGCCACCTCCCCTAACTTAGGAGAGCAGCTTAACTCCCTCTCAGTCAGCCTGCGAGGATGGAATTGATTGTGCCTCCGAGGAACAATCGGTGAAATCGTCGTCATCAACCCCATGTTTCGGCGCGGTAGCGGCAAACATGGGGCTTTGGCATATTGTGCGTTTCCGACGCATCACCACTGAGACCATGTCCTCATGGCGCTGGCCACCGAGGTCGTTCATCGAAGATGAACCATCTGACAGAGCCCCTTGTTTCGGCACGCAGGCGTCAAACATGGGGATAAACGCGGCCCGTCAATCAATCGTTCCTCGAAGAGGCACAACCGTACCGGCCGGCATACTCCTCCGTCGTTTCGCTAAGGGGAGCAATTGGTGGGGCGTGAGTTTGTGACCACGAATGGAGCAGAACATATGGTAATCATGTGCATCAATCCGCGGCAAAGGTAAGAGTTACCAATTTGCACGATTTTGTTAAAAAATGATAAAACATGGTTGATTGGTGTGTTTTTTGCAATGATAAAAGCGTCTAAAGAAGTAAATTTGCATAATATACCCAAAGAAAATACTTAACTCTAAATTATAAATTGGTATTTTTATGAGAATCAAACATTTCCTGACTATGGCCCTGCTTGCCGCAGTGGCAATGGTGAATGCTCAAGAGATGCCCCCCATCCCTGCCGATGAGGCTGTGCTGACGGGCAAGCTCGACAACGGGCTCACATATTATGTGCGCCACAACGATTATCCCGAGCACCGTGTCAATTTCTACATTGCACAGCGTGTGGGCTCGGTGCAGGAGGAGGAATCGCAGCGCGGTTTGGCCCACTTCCTGGAGCACATGGCCTTTAACGGCACCGAGAACTTCCACGGCGAGGGAAAAGGCGTGATTGACTACACCCGCACGCTGGGTGTGGAATTCGGTGGTGACCTGAATGCTTACACCAGCACCGACGAAACAGTGTATAACATCAACGACGTGCCGTCGACGCGTGAGAGCGCGCTCGACTCGTGCTTGCTCATTCTGCGCGACTGGTCGTGCGGCCTGCTGCTTGAGGACGAGGAAATCGACAAAGAGCGCGGTGTCATCCACGAGGAGTGGCGCCTGCGCCGCAGCGCTTCGCAGCGCATCCTGGAGCGCAACCTGGAAACCCTGTTCCCGGGCTCGAAGTACGGCCAGCGCATGCCCATCGGCTTGATGAGCGTGGTCGACGGCTTCAAATACAATGAGCTGCGCGACTATTATCACAAGTGGTATCATCCCGAGAACCAAGCCATCATCGTGGTGGGTGACATCGACGCCGCCGCCACCGTGGAGAAAATCAAGAAGCTCTTCGGCCCCATCAAGAAGCATGCCAACGCCGCAAGCGTGGTGCCCGAGACTGTGCCCGACAACGAAACTGCCATCATCGTCACCGACAAGGACAAGGAGCAACCCTACAGCATCATCCAACTGATGTTCAAGGACGACCCCATGCCCCGCGAGATGAAAGGCACTATGGCCTATCTGCTGCAGGACTACATGATGGACATGATTACCATGATGCTCAACCAGCGCATGAGCGAGAAGGCCCAGGAGCCCGACTGCCCGTTTATCCAGGCCGGCAGCTTCTACCGTGACTTTATCATGACCAACAACAAGGAGGCGTTCACCATCTTTGCCCTGCCCAAAGAGGGACAGACCGATGCCGCCTTGCAAGCCATCATGGTCGAGGCTCTGCGCGCTTCCAAGTTTGGCTTCACGGCCACCGAGTATGAGCGCACCAAGGCCGAGTATCTGAGCCGTCTGGAGGACCGTTACAACAACCGCGACAAGATTGAGAACGAAACCTACGGACGCGAATATGTCAGCAACTACATCGACGGCGACCCCTACATGTCGATGGAAACGCTGTATCAACTCATGAACATGCTGGCTCCCAACATCCCGGTTGACCTCATCAACCAAGCCATGCCTGAGCTGATTCCGCAGACCGAGCACAACATGGTGGTGCTGAACTACAACCAAGAGAAGGAAGGTGCAGTTTATCCCACCGTCGAGGGACTGCGTGGCGCCATCGACGCCGCCCGCGCACAGGACATCGAGGCCTATGTGGACAACGTGAAGAACGAGCCGCTCATCACTCAGCTTCCCAAGCCCGGCAAAATCAAGAAAGAAACGCACAACGACCTGCTGGGTTACGACGAACTGCTGCTGAGCAACGGCGTGCGCGTGCTGCTCAAGAAGACCGACTTCAAGGCCGATGAGATTATCATGGAGGCCGAGTCGAAGGGCGGCAGCTCGCTCTATGGCGAGAAAGACTGGGCCAACACTGAGCTCTTCGACGCCGTGCTGATGATGAGCGGACTGGGCGAGTTCGACAACACCGAGCTGCAAAAGGCCATGGCCGGCAAGCAGGCCAGCGCCAACCTGTCGCTGACCACCAGCTACGAGCGTCTGGAGGGTCACTCGACCATCAAGGATCTGGAAACCATGTTCCAGCTGGCTTACCTCAACTTCACCAACATCCGCAAGGATGAGAAGTCGTACAAGAACCTGATGAGCCAGCTTGAGACTGTGCTCAAGAACAAAGACCTGCGTCCCGAGAGCGTCTTCAGCGACTCGGTGAGCGTGACGCTGAACAACCACTCGTGGCGCGACAAGCCCTTCAATGTGGAAGACCTGGCCAAGGTGGACTATGACCGCGTGCTGCAAATCGCCAAGGAGCGCACCGCCAACGCCGCCGACTTCACGTTCTACATCGTGGGCTCGTTCGACAACGACAGCATCCGCAAGTATCTGTGCCAATACATCGCCACCCTGCCTGCCAAGGGCAAGAAGGAGAACTATGTGAACGTGGCCGAGCGCGCCACCGGCACGGTGCTGAACCACTTCACCCGCGCCATGGAAACCCCGAAGGCCATGGCCCGCATGTACTGGTACAACACGCTGGCTCCCTACAGCCAGGAGAACGCCATCATGGCCGATGTGGCCGGACAGGTGCTCGACAAGATCTACCTGCAGAAGATTCGTGAGGACGCCAGCGCAGCCTATTCGGCCAGCGCAGCCGGCAGCGTGCAGCGTGTGGGCGACAAGACCTTCACCGGTCTGGTGGGTGTGGTGCCCATGAAGCCCGAGAAGGCCGACGTGGCTCTGCAAATCATGCGCGACGAGGTGGTGAACGTGAGCAACAACGTGGACGAAGGCACGCTCAACGAGATCAAAGAGCTGCTTCTCAAGCGCCACGACACCCGAGTGAAGGAGAACGAGTACTGGGTGAGTGTGCTCAACAATTACGACACGCGCGGCATCGACATCTACAGCAACTACAAGAACATCGTGAACGGCCTGACGGCCGGCAAGATTGCCAGCTTTGTGAAGGGTGTGATTTTGGCACCGGGCAACCACGTGGAGGTGGTGATGATGCCTGAGGACCTGAACGAGGAAGGCAAATAATAACCCACAATGAGAAAAGGGTTGAGTGAACGTGTCCGCACAGGGCTTCACTTGACCCTTTTTTCTCGAATATTTGAATGAAAAATGGCAGAAAACGAGAATATCAATCCCCAAGAGGGTAAGCAAGCGGCGCGCCCGGCCATTTCGGCCGAGAAACTCAAGGCGCTTCAAGTGGCCATGGACAAAATCGACAAGACCTTTGGCCGCGGCTCCATCATGAAGATGGGCGACGAGAACATTGAGGACATCGAGGTGATTCCCACCGGCTCCATCGGGCTGAACTATGCGCTGGGCGTGGGAGGCTATCCACGCGGGCGCATCGTGGAGATTTACGGTCCTGAGTCGAGCGGCAAGACCACGCTGGCCATCCATGCCATCGCCGAGGCGCAGAAATTGGGCGGCATCGCTGCCATCATCGACGCCGAGCACGCCTTCGACCGCTACTATGCCCAGTCGCTGGGCGTGGACATCGACAATCTGTGGATTGCACAGCCCGACAACGGCGAGCAGGCTCTGGAGATTGCCGACCAGCTGATTCGCTCCAGCGCCATCGACGTGATTGTCATCGATAGCGTGGCTGCACTCACCCCCAAGGCCGAAATTGAGGGCGAGATGGGTGAGAGCAAGATGGGCTTGCAGGCACGACTCATGTCGCAGGCACTGCGCAAGCTCACGGCCACCATCAGCAAGACCAACACTTGCTGCATCTTCATCAATCAGTTGCGTGAGAAGTTGGGCGTGATGTTCGGCAACCCCGAGACCACCACCGGCGGCAACGCCCTGAAATTCTATGCCAGCGTGCGCATCGACATCCGCCGCATCGGCCAAATCAAGGACGGCGACCAGGTGCAGGGCAACCTCACCCGCGTGAAAGTGGTGAAAAACAAGGTGGCGCCTCCTTTCCGCAAAGCCGAGTTCGAGATTCTTTTCGGTCAAGGCATCAGCAAGCTGGGTGAAATCATCGACCTGGGTGTGCAGTACGGCATCGTGAAGAAGAGCGGTGCCTGGTTCTCTTACGAAGGCACCAAGCTGGGACAGGGACGCGACGCCGCCAAGCAACTGGTGGCCGACAACCCTGAGCTGGCCGATGAAATCGAGGCCAAAATCATGGCCGCCATGCACGGCACAGCCGCCGAATGACCACCTGGCCCAACTCTCTCCCTAATTCAGGGGGAGAACTGCGCTGGCAGGCGACGGATGCGTCACGCACAAAGACAGATTGCGTCGAAGACCCGACTTTGTTTGAAAGACCATGCAAGTGCATCGCAGATGCACGCAGCTTGGTCCAAACCATCAACCCGGCAAGTGCGTCGTAGACGAACTTCATCGTTACAGGGGCAGACTTGTGTGTTGAAGTTCCTCTTCGAGGCACCTGTGTCTTAGCCCATAAGGACCAAGCAAGAGGGTCTTAGACTCTCTTGCTTGGTCCTTCGAACAAAGGCGGGTCGGAGACCCGCCCAACCTCTTCGAGGTATACCCCCCCGGCCGAGGGTGTCGTGACCATGTGTGTGGGCGTGCCCCCACTCGCCGACACACACGCGCAGTGGAAAAATGGAAAATGGGAAATAGAAATCCTCGCCCGGCGGCTCCATGCAATGGCTGGTAGGCGGGGTTCTGCGCCGTCTGCGTGAGCAGGTTGTCCTGTTTCACGGAGATTTCGCCGACAACGGAGATAGATTATGAAAAATATTCCGCTTGTTCTGCGTTGTCTCCGTGAGTTGTATTTCTCCCTCTATGAAGCGATGGCCCGAAGGGCTGAAGCCTGGGCTTGTGACGTTTTATTTTGAACATTGTGCAAAAACCGCTAAATTTGTAGTCCTTTTAAAGGCATCCCGCAATCGTCATGATACTGAACAATCTGCACATCCTCAATTACAAGAACATCGCCGAGGCCGCACTCGACTTCTCGCCCAAGGTGAACTGCCTGATAGGCAACAACGGCATGGGCAAGACCAATGTGCTCGACGCCATCTATTACCTGAGCATGTGCAAGAGCAGCATCCACCTGCCCGATGCCAGCGTCATTACCCACGAAGCGCCGTTCATGATGCTGCAGGGGCGCTACAGCCGCCGCGGCGTGGACGAGGAAATCAGCGTGGCCCTGCAGCGCGGCAAGCGCAAGGTGGTGAGGCGCGGAGGTAAGGAGTACCAGCGCCTGAGCCAGCACATCGGCATGTTGCCCATCGTCATGGTGTCGCCCATGGACTTGGACTTGATTCGCGGCGGCGGAGAGGAGCGGCGACGGCTGATGGATGTTATCATCTCGCAGGCCGACAAGCAATATCTCGACGCGCTCATTCGTTACAACAAGGGATTGGAGCAGCGCAACTCCATGATTCGCCATGAGATGCGCGACCCCTTGCTCTACGAGACGGTGGAGCAGCAGATGTGTGTGGCCGCCGAGCTGATTCACCGCATGCGCCGGCAGTGGGTGGAGCAGTTTACTCCCATTTTTATGGAATATTACCGGGCCGTGGCCGGTGCCGACGAGGTGGTGGCCATGCGCTACGAGAGCCATCTGAACGGCGGGGTGACCATGGAGCAAGTGCTGCACGACAACCGCGAGCGCGACATGATTATCGGCCACACCACCCGCGGCGTTCACCGCGACGACCTGGAGCTGCAGCTTGCCGGCCACTCGATGCGGCGCACGGGCTCGCAGGGTCAGTGCAAGACCTACACCATCGCGCTGCGCCTGGCACAGTTCGATTTCATCAAGGCCGTGAATCCCACCACACCCATTCTGCTGCTCGACGACATCTTCGACCGCCTCGACGCCCTGCGTGTGGAGCGTATTGTCGACGTGGTGTCGGGCGACCGCTTCGGTCAGATTTTTATCACCGACACCAACCGAACCCATCTGGACCAAATCATTCAGCGGCAGGCAGGCGACTACCGCATGATGACCGTGGACCACGGCGTGGTGACCGCCGACCCGAAAGGAGGAGCCGAGGCATGAAACGCACCAATGCGCAAACCGTGGGCCAAATAGTGAACCGCCTGCTGGTGCAGGAGCATCTGGATGTGCCGCTCGACGAGCACCGTGCCTGTGCACTGTGGCCCGAAATTGTGGGCGCGGGTATCAACCGCTACACCATCAGTCGCAGCGTGCGCGACGGCGTGATGACTGTGCGGTTGACGAGCGCACCGTTGCGCAACGAACTGATGATGAACCGCGGACGCATTGTGGCGCTCATCAACCAGGCCCTGGGTCGCGACATCATCAAAGAAATTGTGTTTAAGTGAATCAACCCTTCATAATCCGTTCAATGGAAACATTCAACTGCATCACACCCGTCCAGCTGCGTTTCAACGACTTCGACACGCTGGGACACCTCAACAACTCGGTCTATTTTCAACTCTTTGACCTTGCCAAGAGCGACTACTTCGACCGCGTGCGCGGCGAGCACATGCCGTGGAACCATGTGCCGGTAATCATTGCCAATGTGAACTGCGACTTTTTGGAGCCTACGCTTGCTGGCGAGCCTGTGGCCGTGCGCACCCGCCTGTCGCACATGGGAAACAAGAGTTTCACGCTGGTTCAGCAGTTGGTCGACACCACCACGGGCCGGGTGAAGTGCTCGTGTCAGGTGGTGATGGTCTACATTGACCTCGATGCCGGGCAGCCAGCTCCCGTTCCGGCCGATTGGCGCCAGGCAATGGAGGCCTACGACGGGCCACTTTGACCGGCGCTTTGCCGTTAAGAGGGAATTTTGTAATTTTGCAAAAAATTCAATTTACATCATGGAAAAAGAGAAAAAATTCCGCCGCACGCTGGTCACCACAGCGTTGCCCTATGCCAACGGACCGGTTCATATCGGTCACTTGGCCGGAGTGTATGTGCCGGCTGATATCTACACACGCTATCTGCGCCTCAAGGGCGAGGACGTGATTATGGTGGGCGGCAGCGACGAGCACGGTGTGCCCATCACCATCAAGGCCCAAAAAGAGGGCGTTACGCCACAAGATATTGTGGACCGTTACCACAACATCATCAAGGAGTCGATGGCAGGACTGGGCATTTCTTTCGATGTATACTCACGCACAACCAGCGACATCCATCGCCAGACGGCCACCGAATTTTTCAAAACCCTTTATGAGAAGGGGGAATTTATTGAGCGCACCACGCAGCAATTCTACGACGAGGAGGCCGACCAGTGGCTGGCCGACCGTTATATCATGGGTACCTGTCCCCACTGCGGCAACGAGCGCGCCTATGGCGACCAGTGCGAGGCCTGTGGCCGCGACCTCAACGCCACCGACCTGATCAATCCGCACAGCACCATCACCGGCAATGTGCCCGTGCTCAAAGAAACCAAGCACTGGTATATGCCACTCGACAAATGGGAGCCGGCCCTGCGCAAGTGGATTCTCGAGGACCACAAGGAGTGGAAGCCCAACGTCTACGGCCAGTGCAAGTCGTGGCTCGACGGTGGCCTGCAACCGCGTGCCGTGACGCGCGACTTGAACTGGGGCATTCCTGTTCCCATCGAGGGTGCCGATGGCAAGGTGCTCTATGTGTGGTTCGATGCCCCCATCGGCTACATCAGCAACACCAAGGAGCTGCTTCCCGACAAATGGGAGAGATATTGGAAGGACCCCGACACGCGCATCATCCACTTCATCGGCAAGGACAATATTGTGTTTCATTGCCTTATCTTCCCAGCCATGCTCATGGCTCACGGCGGCTATCAGCTGCCCGAGAATGTGCCTGCCAATGAGTTCCTG
>JAFUWD010000065.1 GCA_017483645.1 Muribaculaceae bacterium
AAAAAAACATGCGCCGTGGGTATTACAAAACGCTCCGGCAAAAACGCCACCATTGAAAACCAGACATTTACGAGAATTTACCTACCAAAAACCACCACAAAAAACGCCGAAAAAACTTTTCACCGTTGAAGTTGGGCTAAGTTAGGGGGAGTGGCCGAAGGCCGAGGGAGTGTGTCAAGCAGCGACGCTGACAGCTCTCCCCCTAAGTTAGGGGGAGTGGCCGAAGGCCGAGGGAGTGTGTCAACCGGCGACGCTGCCAGTGATGGTGGGATTACACACTCCTCCGCCCTAAAGGGCACCTCCCCTAGCTTAGGGGAGGAGTTGAATTCCCCATTTTTATGGGAGAAGCTGAAACACAGGACATTATGAAACAAATCGCTTTGATTTTTATACCGAACTCACGTTCATTTAACGAAAATAGCGGCGCTGCAGATTGTCGTAGTAGGCCTTGTGGTCGCTTTTCACGGCGGCATGCCATGCGTCGAGGCTGTCGCGAAGGGCTGTATTGTCCTTCCTGAGCAGCCACGACTGGAACTGCGACATGCTGATATCCACACTCACATCCACCCCAGGCAAACGCTTGTCGAGGTAACGGGCGATACTTTTGTTGACCACAGCGTAGCGAATCTCACCGGCGGCCACCCGCATCATGAGTTGCTCGGGGCCGTAGGTGTCGTCAACACGAATGTAAATGGTGTCGCCAATCTCGCGGCTCAGGCTGTGGATGCGCTCCACCATGGGCGATCCTTTCACCACCACCAGCGTGTCGCCGGCCAGGTCGAGCTGCGAATGCACGGCTCCCACGGCACGCTGAACGAGCACTTGCTGGTCGATGTAGATGGGCTGCGTGAATGCGTAACGCTCACGGTTGCGCGTCGTGAGCGGGAACTGTGCCACCAGCACATCGTAAACGCCCTCCTCAATGCCTGCCAGCCCCTTGTCGAGGCTCACAATAGGATGGAATTTGAAGGGGCGCCCGGCAACGGCCGACACTGCGCGCAGCAGGTCGTAGTTATAGCCCCCTAATGTGTCGTCATAAGTGTAATAGGTGGCGGGAGAATACTCAATGGCCACATCAATGGTGTCGCCACCACTGGCTTTGTCGGCGGCCGAAGCTTGCGAGCCACGCAGCTTGTCACACATGCTCAGCGCCACCATGCACCCCACCACGGCCGCAAGCAGCAGGGCATAAAGGAGCATTTGCCCTTGTTTGGGTTGTTGTCGTCGTATCATCTTCCTATTAAAAACAAAATAAAATTAGTGCCCATGTTTCAAAGCATCAGCCACCCCTAAGATAGGAACTCAGTCACTCCGTCACAGAGGAGTGTGTAACCCCTGCATGGGGTTCTCAACTCCTCCCCTAAGTTAGGGGAGGTGCCCGTCAGGGCGGAGGAGTGTGTAACCCCAGCATCGCTGTGTGAACACACGCCCCTGGCCCTATGGGCCACCCCCTCTAACTTAGAGGGGGAACTTTATTTAAAATAAGAGCACGAGTGTGGCTGATGCGCGCTCGTGCTCTTGTGTGATTGATTCGCGTTTTAAAGTTCCAGCGGCTCGTAGGGCAGGTTCCAGGCATCGGCCACCCCCTTGAAGGTAACCTTGCCCTCCACCACGTTCAGGCCTTTGTAAAGTGCCGGGTCGTCCTTGCAGGCTTGCTTCCAACCCTTGTCGGCAAGGGCCACAGCATAGCGCAGCGTGGCGTTGGTGAGCGCCATGGTCGATGTGTTGGGCACTGCACCGGGAATATTGGCCACGGCATAATGCAGGATGCCGTCCACCTCGTACACGGGGTCGCTGTGGGTGGTGGGATGCGACGTCTCAAAGCATCCGCCCTGATCGATGGCCACGTCCACCATCACAGTGCCGGGCTGCATCAGCTTGAGCATATCGCGCGTGATGAGGTAAGGCGTCTTGGCACCAGGGATGAGCACCGAACCGATGACGATGTCCACATCGGGCAGTTCCATGCGGATATTGTGTTCACTGGAATAAAGCGTGTGGATATTGGCCGGGGTTTCCAGGTCGAGCTGGCGCAGACGCGGCAGCGAAACATCGGTGATAATCACCTCGGCACCCATACCGGCTGCGTAGCGTGCTGCGGCCTCGCCCACAACACCGCCGCCCAGCACCAGCACCTTGGCAGGCTTCACGCCGGGCACGCCGCCAATGAGCTTGCCCTTGCCGCCCTTGGTCTTCTGCAGGTAGTAGGCACCGTTGATGGCAGCCATACGGCCGGCCACCTCGCTCATGGGCACGAGCAACGGCAAGCGCCGGTCGGGTGTCTGCACCGTCTCGTAAGCCAGGCACACGGCCCCGCTCTTAATCATGGCTTGGGTGAGTTCTTCATCACTGGCAAAGTGGAAATAGGTGTAGACCAGTTGCCCTTTGCGCACGAGCGGATACTCGGGAGCGATGGGTTCCTTGACTTTGACAATCATCTCGGCCGTGGCATAAACGTCCTCGATGGTGGGCAGAATCTTGCCACCCACAGCCTCATACTGGGCATCATCAAATCCGCTGTTCTCACCTGCGGTGTGCTGAACGTACACCGTGTGTCCGTGTTTAACCAACTCGGCGACCCCTGCGGGCGTCAAGCCCACGCGGCTCTCGTTGTTTTTAATCTCTTTGGGAACTCCAATAATCATTGTTCTATTAGTTTTAAAGGTTTTGTTGTTTTAGTCACCCCAAAGTTAAGAAAAATAGTGGAAAAAGCGATGCTGTTTCCACTATTTTTTTGCATTTTGGCAACCAAAGGCATCAGTTGGCAAAATCCACACTCACGCCCACCTGGAAGCGCCGTGGATTGAGCGGATAGTGCGCGATGGCAAAATAGTTGTCGCCGCCGAACAGTTTTTGGTTGAAGTGGTTCCACGACACAAAAAAGCGCGCACGCTTCAGCTTGAAGTTGGCGTAAAGGTCCATCATGGCGAAACCGCCACACTCGGTGGTGTTTTGCGTGTAGAACGTCATGTTCGACGGATTGTAGGACGGAGCGTGATACTTGGTGTAGTAGTTACAGTCAGCCCCGATTTGCACATGCAGCACGCGCGCTATGCGGAACTGCAAGTAGAGATTGGTGTAAAAGCTCAGCTTGGGCAGTGGCAGCACAGCCTCGTTGCTCGACGTTTGGAAGGTGAGACGGTTCTCCCAGTTAAAGGCCTTGAAGTGCAAATCCTGGTTCACAGTCACACTGAACACATGGATGGCGTCGCTGTGCTGCACAGGCAGTGCTTCGTTGCCGAAATAGATGTAGTTTTTCAGTGTTTCGTAGGCCACGTTCACCCGTGTCCACGACAGCGGCACGTTCACCTCGCCACCCAAGCGCAGGCGTTGCGTCTTGCCAAAGTCGTTCTTCCAGATAAAATGGTTCGACACATAATTGTTCATCAGCCACGGGGCGGTCAGGTTCTTGAAATAGCCATAGGCCTTCACCCACGCCGTGTCGCGACCCAGTTTGAAGCGGGTGGCCACATCACCCGTCACATCGACTTCGCCGGCAGCGTCGCCCAGTACGCCGAATTGTGCCGTGGCATTGTAGCGCAGAAGCGAGCCTTGCTGCTTGGTGAGCTGACCGCCCACCCACAGCAGGTTCTGCGTCTTGCCGGTTCCCACCACGGCCGGCACCGGATTCAGTCCATCCAGTACTTCGGTGACGCCCGTCACGGTGTCGGGCACCAGGGTGTAGCGCCTCACCTCATGCGTGCCATAGAGCGAGAATCCGAACTTGGCATAACGGTTGAACCCCTCGAGCATCGACACGCCCACGGTGTTGCGCAACCGCCACATGCACGTGGTCTCATCGGTGCCGCCCAGCCCCAGATATGTGTGGTCGAAGTAGATCACATCGTCGGTGGCGCTGGTGTTGCGGAAGCGGTGACGGTTGTTTTTGTAGTCCATTGTCCAGATGAAACTGGTCACCGGCACATAGTACCGGCCAGTGATGGTGTCGGTCACCGAGTCGCGACGATAACGGTAAAATCCCACCTTGTAGCGGTGGTTCATATAAAAATGCGTGCCTTCGAGCGAGTTCTGCGCGGCGCTGAGCTGCACGGGAATCGTCTTGTTGTCCACACGGGTGTCGCCGCCTTGCACCTCGGCCGGATGGGTGATGTAGCGGTCGTCGGTGATGCCGCCGCTCTCCTTGGTGGTGTAGCTATAGTGGTCAAAAAACGTCTGCAACTCGTAGCGGTCGCCGGTGTAGGAGCCATTGAGTCCCCAAGTGAAATCCTTGTCGGCCTGCGCGTCGTAGGAGCCTTTGGAATAGATGTAGTCAATCTTGCCTCCCACTTGCAAACGCCGGTTCACGTTGCCCGAGAACACCGCCTGCGTGCGGTCCTGGTTGCTGTATTTGTTGCCTCCGGTGGTGTGGCTGAGCAGTGTCATGGGCAGGCGAGTGTTGTAGAAGCGGTGCGTCTGCGTGGTGTGCAGCCAGGGAGCGATGGCATCCTCCATGTAGAACGCGCTCATGGGCTGACGCTCCATGAACACCTGGTTTTGTCCCGGCGCGCCATAGTTGCCTGTCGTGGCCCAGGCCGTGCTCGGCAGCCAAGGGATGGCGATGCGGTGATAACCTTCGAACAGCGTGTCGATGGTCGACGGATAACGCAGGCCCAGCGGCTCGCTCACTGTCCAGGCATAAGACGGCTCCACCACAAGTTCTTTTTTCCCTGCGGCGCTCACCTGCAGCACCACGGCCAGCAGGCACGCCAGCACCATAACAGGCCGGACAAGAGCAACAGGCCCTGTTTTTCTATTACGTCCTATTGGTCTTACGTCACTCATAATTGTCATTTCAAAATCCATCTCTTAATCAGGTCACAAAACGGCAGCACAAACTTGACGGATTTTTTCCAAACGGCTCAGCATGGATGTCTTGCGCATGGCAACAGCCAAATTATAGCGATTTTGCATATTGATCAGCATCTGCGGGTTGATGCCCAAAGCAGCCTCAACCAGCAACACAAAATCGGTGCTCATACCTCGCTTAGCATTCAAAATCTCATTCAGCATCGTATAGGGCACCCCTATCAACTCCGAAAACCTTTTTTGAGAGATTCCCCGGCTTTCAAGCTCTTCTTTCAGCACCTCGCCGGGATGGGTGGGCAGATGTTTCATTGATTCCATATTCATTTATTGGTAGTGGTTTGTAATATCTATCACTCGACAAATGGTCACAACCGGGTCGTTTTGGCCATTCATCACTTTAAACTCGAGACGATACTGCTTGTCGATACGCACCGAATACATGTCACAACCCTGCAACGCTTCAAAATTTAATGAGTTGAACACATATAAATCCTCCAGGCGGGTAGCAGCCATCAGGGTATCAATACGACGCTGGTATTTTCTCACCACCTGTGGCTGAAATCGGTAACGCTTGTTCTTGCAGCTTCCATTCTCGTACAATTCAAGCAGATAATCTTTGTCATATTCAACTATCATAACTACTCATAAATGCATTGCCCGACAAAGATAAACAAAAATATTGGATATTCACTATTTTTGTGAAGATTTTCGTCACACGCGCATCATTGTAACTCTATTCAACGATTCATCTTTTTGAGTCGCCTGCGGCGAGAAATCATTCAAATCTAACCAAATCAAACAAATTTATATGTCGAAAAATATAAAGATTTGAATTGATTTGTGAGATTTCTGCCCGATAGGGCACTCCTTGATACTATTCGC
>JAFUWD010000007.1 GCA_017483645.1 Muribaculaceae bacterium
TGCTGGGGCTGGTAGGCCTGCTGCTGGGGCTGGTAGGCCTGCTGCTGGGGCTCATAGGCCGGTTGCTCGGGTTGATAGGCTTGCTGCTCGGGTTGGTAAGCCGGTTGCTCGGGCAGCACCGCCGGCTGGGGCTCGATGCCCAGCAGCGGCATCAACTCGGGCACTTGCCCGGCGGCAGTCCAGTTCTCCATCGTTTCGCACCACACCTGCGAGTTGACGGTCATGCCGTGCGCCAGCAGTTCATTCACCTCGAAGGGGCCTGCGGGCTGGCCATTTTCTGCAATGTAGTATTTCATAAGTCAAGCGTAATAATTAGTTGTGTGTTTAGGATGATTAAGAAAAAAACCGCAGGGCATGCCTTGAGCATGCCCTGGGAGAAACATTATTTACCGAAGTTCACCTTGCGCATATCGCCTTCTTTAACGAGAGCGCTGTGGAAGGCCAGTGCGATGTCGGGATCCATGAGCACATGCCCGCCCCGCTTCTCGCACAGATGCAGATACTCGCGCAGCAGCGGCCGGTAGACGGGGTGCGCGGCCTTCTCAATGATTTCATGCGCGCACTGGATGGGATCCTTGAAGCGCAAATCGGCCACGCCCTGGTCGGTGACAATGACATCCACCGAGTGCACGGTGTGGTCCACATGAGTGACCATGGGCACGATGGTACTGATGCAATCGTCCTTCTTGATGCTGGGGCACATGAAGATGGAAGTATAGGCATTACGGGTGAAGTCGCCCGAGCCGCCGATACCGTTCATCAGGCGGGTGCCGCCCACATGCGACGAGTTGATGTTACCGAACAAGTCGGCCTCGATGGCAGTGTTCATCGAGATGACGCCAATGCGGCGAATCACCTCGGGGTTATTCGAAATCTCGCTGGGACGCATCAACAGCTTGTCGTGCAGCTTGTCAACATTGGCAAAGAATTCCATCATAGCCTCGTGCGAGAACGTCATGGAGCACGTCGACGCGAATTTGCATCGTCCGCTCTCCAGCAGCTTGAGCACGCTGTCCTGCACCACCTCGGTGTACATCTCGAACGGCGGAATTTCAGTGCTTGACTCCAGTGCGTCGAGCACAGCGTTGGCGATATTACCCACACCGCTCTGGATGGGGAGGAACGTCTTGGGCATACGGCCCTGCTTCATCTCGTTGATGAGGAAAGCGCACACGTTCTCGCCGATGCGGCGTGTGGTGTCATCGACAGGGGTAAAGGCCTCTTCCTTGCCCAATGGCATGGACGTGGGCACCACACCTATCACCTTCTTGGGATCGACATGGGCGGTCACTGTTCCGGCACGGTCGTGAGCGGAATAGATGGGAATCTCACGGCGATTGGGCGGGTCGAGCGGCAGATAGATGTCGTGCAGCCCGCGGATGCTCTCGGGAATCTGGTCGTTCATCTCGATAATCACCTTGTCGGCCACTTTCAGCCATGTGGGGCTGTTGCCCACAGCTGTTCCGAGAATCAAGTCGCCCTCGTCGGTGATACTCTGCACCTCGATGATGGCGATGTCCATCTTGCCATAATAGCCATAACGGAACTCCTGTGCCATCTCACTCAGGTGACGGTCGTTGTAGTGCAACTCGCCGGCGTTGATGTGCTTGCGCAACTCGGGCAGCGACTGATAGGGCGCGCGGAAATTGAGCGCATGGGCACGCGACAGCTCACCGTCGGTGTAGTCGTTGGTCGACGCACCGCTGAACAGGTTAATCTTGAATTCCCGGCCCGCCTCATGCTCTCGACGAGCTTTTGCGGCGATAGCCACAGGCACTTTTTTAGGGTTGCCGGGAATGGTGAATCCCGACACACCGATGGTGTGACCGTTTTGTACAAATTCGGCAGCCTCTTCAGGCGTAAGAATAGGATAAATCATGTTTTTGAAGTTATTTTTGTAGGTTCAATTAGTTACTTCACCAATAATCACTGCAAAGATAAGGCAAACCGAACACATTCACAAATTTGTTTTGCTTTTGCTGAAACTCATGCCGGTGGCTGGGCAGAGTAGCCCGGGCCACCGGCATCCGTCTTCAATGCTTTGCCTTTACACCATTAGCGGCGGCGCTTGCCGTTGCCACGGCCTTTGGAAGCCGCGCCACGGCGTGAGGAGTCACCACGCTTGCCACGTTTTTGCCGGCGCGACGCATGGCCGCCCTCATATTGTGCCCGGCGCTGGTCGTCTTTTCCGGCCTTCGCCACCACGCCGCTGTTCTGCTGGGTGATGGGGGCGCGATCCACACGATGCCAGCCGGCAGGGTGCTTGTCGTCGATGACCACATAGTCCAGTTGCTTCTTAATCAGGTCGGCACGGGCCACCTGCACCCGGATGGGGTCGCCCAGCTGATAACGGTGCCCGCGGCGGCGGCCGATGACGCAGTAGTTTTTCTCGTCGAACTCGTAGAAGTCGTCGTCCATGTCGCGCAGCGACACCATGCCCTCGCAGTGTGTCTCGTCGATTTCCACATAGATGCCCCACTCGGTGACGCCGCTGATGTGTCCGTCGTAGACCTTTCCCAGCCGCTCGCCCATGTACTCCACCTCTTTGTACTTGATGCTGGCACGCTCGGCGCTGGCGGCAAGCTGCTCCTGCGCGCTCACGTGCTTGCACTGGTCGTCGAGCGCATCGGCCGCCACGCTGCGGCTGCCGCGGGCCGCATAACGGTCGAGCAAGCGGTGCACCATCATGTCGGGGTAGCGGCGGATGGGCGATGTGAAGTGAGTGTAGTAGTCAAATCCCAGCCCGTAGTGGCCCACGTTGTCGGGCGAATAAATGGCCTTGGACATGGCGCGGATGGCAAGCATCGACAGCAACTGCTCCTCGGGCTTGCCCTTCGACTTCTCAATCATCTGGTTGATGGACTTGTTCACCACGCGGGCACTGCCCTTGATTTTAATCTTGTAGCCGAAGTGGGCCGCGATATCGGCCAAATTCACAAGGCGGTCATAGTCGGGCACATCGTGGATGCGGTAGACGAAGGCTTTGGCCGTTTTGCCCGGCGCCACCTTGCCCACATGGGCCGCCACGGTGCGGTTGGCCAGCAGCATGAACTCCTCGATGAGCTTGTTGGCATCCTGCGCCTCATGCACATGCACGGCGATGGGTCGGCCCGTGTCGTCAATCTCGAACTTGATTTCCTCACGCTCAAATGACACCGACCCGCCATCCTCGAAGCGGCGCTGCCTCAGCTGCTTGGCCAGCCCGTTGAGCGTGGCCAACTCGGCGGCAAGGTCGCCCTGCCCGCTCTCCAGGATGGCCTGCGCCTCCTCATAGGAGAAACGGCGGTCGCTGTTGATGACCGTGTGGCAAATTTTGTAACGCTTCACCCGAGCCTCGGCATCCATCTCAAAGATGACCGAGTGAGTGAGCTTGTCCTCATGGGGGCGCAGTGAGCAGATGAAATTGCACAACCGCTCGGGCAGCATGGGCACGGTGCGGTCCACCAGATAAACGCTCGTGGCCCGCTCATAGCCTTCCTTGTCGATGACGCTGCCGGGCTTCACATAATGCGTTACATCGGCAATGTGCACGCCCACCTCCCAGTTGCCGCCGGGCAGCTGCCGCAGCGACAGCGCGTCGTCGAAGTCCTTGGCGTCGGCAGGGTCGATGGTGAAGGTGGTCACCTGCCGCATGTCGACGCGGCGGGCCACTTCCTCATCGGTGATGCCGGGCTCGATTTTGTTGGCGGCGCGCTCCACATTCTCGGGATATTTGTAGGGCAGTCCGAACTCGGCCAGGATGGCGTGGATTTCGGCATTGTTCTCTCCTGCTCGGCCCAGCACGTCGTCCACCTCGCCCACGGGGCTGCTGGCTTCCTCGGGCCAGTCGGTGATGCGCACCACCACCTTGTCGCCGGTGGTGCCGCCTTTGAGTTTGTCGAGCGGAATAAAGATGTCGGTAGCCAAGAACTTGCTGTCGGTCACCAGGCGTGCAAAGTATTTCTTCACCTCCAGCGTGCCCACAAATTGCTGCTCCTTCCGTTCCAGGATTTTCACCACCTCGGCTTCGGGCTTCATGCCTTGGCGTGCCGCGCTGATGTGCACCAGCACCTTGTCGCCGTTCAGGGCATGCATGGAGTTGCGCTCGGCCACGGCAATGGGCTCGCCGTCGGGGGTGCCGATGTCGACGCTGTTCTTGCCGTTGCTCCGGCGGATGAACACCCCTTCGGCCATGGTGGAGCGGTTGATGGCGCAGAAACGGCCCGTTTCCACCTCGGCCACAAAGCCGGCGACCGACAGTTGCTCCAGAATCTCGACGATGAGGGCCCGGCGCTTGGGGGTGTTAGCCCCCACGGCCGCACTCACCTGCTTGTAGTTGTAGGGAGCGTTGTCGGCATTGTTAAAAAAATTGATGACTCGGTCGTGAAATTCACGACGCTCTTGCTGAAACGATTTCAGTTTATCCTTTTTTGCCATAACTTCAGACGTTGATTATTTTCCAAAAATAATGAAATTTTTCCACATTTCGACCTTCTTTAAAATAAATTAGTATCTTTGGGCTATATTACTCACCCCAAAACCCCTCAAAACGATGAAAAAAGTCTTTTTCCTTCTCTTTTCGAGCCTCGCACTGATGGCAACCGCATGCTCGGGAGGCAATACCGGCAGCAACACCGCCACAACTGCCACAACTGCCACTGCCGACAAGCATAGTGAATCCTACATCCGCCAGCGGGTGACAAAGATGCAGGGCATCTACGACACGCGGCTCATCTTCTCGCCCGAGTTCTATGAGGTGGAGCACCGTGCCGCCATCCTGCCCGACTTCATGGAGGGATACTCTGGCTTCGACTGGTGCGGAAAAGTGCTCGACGTGTGCGACCCCGAGAAGGCCAAGGTGCGAATCGTCGATGTTAAAGTCCCCGATGCAACCCATGCCAATGTGGAGATGACTTACTTCGACCCCGGGTGCTACAGCATTCGCTACAAGGTGCATCTGTTGTTTGTGGACAACGAATGGATGATTGACGATGTGACCTGGCTCAACAACGACGATTATGGCCTTCAGGGCAGCGAGCGCGACCTGGCCCAGCAGTACATCAACGAGACGGCTCTGACCATCGCCAACCAAGAACCCGGCGAGCTGATGAACAACCTAAAAGATTTGGCGCCCAATTGGCAATACGACAGTGAGGACTTCTTCTACCGTAACCCACAGGCGGTGAACGACATGATTGATGGCATCCAGATGGTAAAAAACATCTATCAAGCCGGTGCCTACTATACCCCTGAGATAGGTGTACAAATCGACAAGCTGGTGGAACGCATCCGCACCGAGGCGCGCCAGCACGGTGTGAAGTTGTGACACACCGCACCTAACGTGCATTGAAAACTAATAATATCCCAAAATGAAACATTGGTTAACAGTCACCTTTGCGCTACTTCTCGTCACCATTACCGTCCAGGGCCAAGCCTTGAATTCCAAGCAAGCACACACCCTGCTCGACAATATCGTGATGGGAAGTCGTGGCACGCTCAACAGCGCACAGGTGAGCGTCGTCCATCATAAGGCCCTTCCCGGGGGCATCACCGTGAGAGCGTTTCTGGTGAAAGCACAGGGCATGCCGGCCGCCACCTATGTCGCCTCGTACGGCACCGACGACCGACTTATCGACGGCATGCTCGTGGCCACTGAAGCCGATGTGAGGCGACTGCGCGCCGAGCCCGACAACGAGTTTGTGTGGTTCGCTCCTCAAGGCGAAGCGCAATGCTCCATCTTCCCCGACAGCGTGCTCGTCACCCGTCGTTACAACCTGGAAATGAAACCACTGGGGCACAGCTACACCCGCTATTGCTGCACAGCCACCAGTCCTTATGTCATCAATGCCGACGGCACGTTCAGACAATTGCCCATGACCTTCGAGGATTACAGAATCGACGGCATGCTCGATGAAAACCTGCAAGAGCTGCCCCCCAGCTCGCAAAAAAAGGCACAACCGAGCCACAATGCGCTGTCGGCACAAGTGATGCACTTGTTGCACAGTCCCATCTCAAAGGCCGAAGAGGCCATGGAAGAATGGATGAAGTTAGGCGATGATTTCAGTCGACGGCTCAACATGACGGGTGTGCCCGAAAGCGACTCATGGAGCATCAGCTACTACGCAAACAACACAGGACGCATGCTCACACAAGGCGACGGCCGAAAAATGGTGTGGTTTTATCAGCATTTCGGCAGCGGCCCCATCATCGATGCAATGGCCTTGCTGTATGGCAAAGAATACAATCTGGCCAAATTCATTTCCTCGACCGACAACGACGAGTCACTTCCCAACTTGCTTCACCAAGCCATCAAGCGCCTGAACGACAAGAAAGCCCGCCAGTGGTGGAAAGAAGCCTTGAAACACTACACACCACATTAAACCCCGGTGAAGGTTAACGGCTCGTCAAGCGAAAAATAAACCCAACACTAAATGGTGGCGGTGATGGTTGCAACCCCGCTAAAACACAAAGAGCCGCTCTCAACAAGCGGCCCTCTGCTGGTGACCCCGGTGGGACTCGAACCCACGACCCATTGATTAAGAGTCAATTGCTCTACCAGCTGAGCTACGGAGTCATGCACATCATTTTTGATTTGCGACTGCAAAGGTAATACAATTTTTTGAACTCACAACAAAAAATATCCAAAAAAAATTGTTTTCTGCCTATTTTCCGCATTTTTTCGGCACATTTCCACGATTTGAAAGAAACGATGCTCGCCAGCATGGAGATTTGTGACACTTAATAACGCAAATCGCTCAATAATTGCCAATTTATTTGTATCTTTGCCATATAAACCGAACAAAAACCTGCTATGAGAAAGACAAGTTCAGCCAAGAAACCCGAGAAAAAACAACCCACACTGGCCATCATCAAGGATGACCCGTGGCTTGAACCTTATGCACAGGCCATCGAAGGACGCCACCAGGACGCAGTGAACAAAATCGCCGAACTCACCGGCGGCAAATGCCAGTTGTGCGATTTCGCCAACGCACACCACTATTACGGCCTGCACCGCACCGATGACCGGGGATGGGTTCTGCGCGAGTGGGCGCCCAACGCCACCGACATTTATGTGATAGGCCAGTTCAACGACTGGCGCGAATGTGCGCCATACCGCATGAAGCGCCTGAACGACGGCAACTGGGAACTGCTGCTTCCTGAGCGCGCCATGAAGCATGGCGACTTGTTCAAACTGCGCGTTCACTGGCAGGACGGCGAGGGCGAACGCATTCCGGCCTACGCCACCCGCGTGGTGCAGGACGATGTCACCAAGATTTTCTCGGCTCAGGTATGGGCACCCGCCCAGCCCTACGAGTTCAAGGTGAAAGACTTTGTTCCCAACGTAGCGCCGTTGCTCATCTACGAGTGCCATATCGGCATGGGACAAGACAAAGAAGCTGTGGGCACCTACGACGAATTTCGCCGCAATGTGCTGCCCCGCGTAGTGGCCGGCGGCTACAACGCCATTCAAATCATGGCCATCCAGGAGCACCCCTATTACGGGTCGTTCGGTTATCATGTTTCGAGTTTTTACGCCGCATCGAGCAGATTCGGCACCCCCGACGAGCTGAAGCAGCTCATTGACGACGCTCACGCTGCCGGCGTGGCAGTCATCATGGACATCGTGCACTCTCACGCGGTGAAAAATGAGGTGGAGGGCCTGGGACGGTTTGACGGCAGCTACGACCAGTACTTCTACGGCGACGGCCGCAGGGAGCATCCCGCATGGGACTCGTTGTGCTTCGACTATGGCAAAAACGCCGTGCTTAACTTCCTGCTGTCGAACTGCAAGTTCTGGCTTGAGGAATACCGCTTCGACGGATTCCGTTTCGACGGTGTGACGTCGATGCTCTACTACAGTCATGGTCTGGGACAAGCCTTCGGCAGCTACGATGACTATTACAACGGCGGCGAGGACACCAACGCCATCACCTACCTGACGCTGGCCAACGTGCTCATTCACCAGGTGAACCCACACGCCATCACCATCGCCGAGGAAATGAGCGGCATGCCCGGTCTGGCACGCACTTATGAAGATGGAGGCATCGGTTTCGACTACCGCATGGCCATGGGAATACCCGACTACTGGATTAAGACCATCAAGGAGAAAAAGGACGAGGACTGGAAGCCCACGTCGATATTCTGGGAACTGACCAACCGCCGCGCCGACGAGAAGACCATCAGCTACGCCGAGAGTCACGACCAAGCGCTGGTGGGCGACAAAACCATCATCTTCAGGCTCATCGACAAAGAGATGTACTGGCACATGATGGTGGGCGACCACGACGGCGTGGTGGACCGCGGTATGGCACTGCACAAGATGATAAGACTGGTGACGGCATCCACCATCAACGGCGGCTACCTGAACTTTATGGGCAACGAATGGGGACATCCCGAATGGATTGACTTCCCGCGCGAGGGCAATGGCTGGAGCCACAAGTACGCACGCCGCCAGTGGAGCCTGGTGGACCGCGATGACCTCAAGTACCAATATCTGAACAACTGGGACCGCGACATCATGCACCTGATAGGCGAAACGCACAACTTCCAAGCGCTTCCCATCCAGAAATTATGGGATAAGGACGACGACCAAGTGCTGGCCTACAAGCGAGGCAACCTGGTGTTTGTGTTCAACTTCAACCCCGTGCAGTCGTTCACCGACTATGGCATTCTGGCGCCAGAAGGCGAGTACGAAGGCGTGATGGACAGCGACAATGCCCGCTACGGCGGATATGGAAACATCGACGAGGGCGTGAAACACCTCACCCAGCCCGATCCGCTCTACGCTCCTGCCCATCTGGGATGGCTCAAGCTCTACATCCCCGCCCGCTCGGTACAAATCCTGTGCTTGAAACCCACAGCCCGAAAGAAAGCCACACCTCGAAAAAAACAAACCAAACAATAATTATTATGAACAGAAACTACAACAGAAACCGCTTCGTCGACAGCCATGTGCTCACAGCAATCACTGCACTGCTCCTGCTCTGGGGCCTGAACGCCTGCCGCACCGCCGGCGCAGCTCAGCAAGCCGCCGTCTACCCCACCGCCAAGCCGCAGCCCGTGCAGATGATTCTTGACTCGGACTTCGGCAGTTCCACCGACGACTTGTTCGCCCTGATGATGCTCAATCACTATATTGACGACGGGCTGGTGGACTTGAAAGGTATCATCGTGGACCGCGAAGGTGAGAAAAATGCCGGCGTGGTCGACATCTTCAACACCTACTACGGACACCCCGACATACCCGTGGGCCTGGAGCGCAACGGCGTGAAAAACCCCCGCTGCTTCATCCCCTACAACGGCATCTGCGACCTGACCGACGCGCAGGGCAACCCCCTGTTCAAGCGCTCGCTCGACACCAGCACGCTGCCCGATGGCTACAAGCTCTATCGCCAGCTGCTGTCGCAGGCACAGGACCACTCGGTGGTGATTGTGGCCATCGGGTTCGCCACCACGCTGGCCCAACTGCTGGAAAGCGGCGCCGACCAGTATTCCACGCTCAGCGGTGAGGAGCTGATGAGCCGCAAGGTAAAAGCCATCTACATCCAGTCGGGACGCTTTGAGGCCGGCGACAGCCTGTGCGGCTACAACATGCGCGCGGCTTCCAAACAATCGGCCGTATTCTACAACCGCCTTCCCAAGAATGTGGAGCTCATCATGTCGCCCAGCAACATCGGCGACGCCATGGATTACGTGCCCCGCGATGTGCTGGTCGATCTGTCCGACACCAAGCTTAACCCCATCAAGGCCGTTTACACCAACTACACCTGCGACACCGGCCAACGCATGTGGGACACCAACTGCCTGGTGAACGCTGTGATGGGCGACAGCGAATATCACTTGTCGCAACGCGGATGGGTGAAATTTGTCGACAAAGGTGAGAACTCCCTCATGCTCTTCACCCCCGACCCGGCAGGCAACGCACGATACCAACAGCCCGGCGACTCTTATTTCAATCAGCAGAAGCTGATGGACATCAGAAGGCACAACCGCATCAACCGCTACCCCACCGACCTTACCATCGAGGCACCACAGCCGCAGCTCATCGGTGAGGGCGCCGTGGCATGGGCAAAACCGCGCTTGGGCCAACTCGTGGATAAATATCTGGGTAGTGCAGGAAACAAAATTGACCCCGACGAGGTACGCGCCATGCTGCGTCCCATCGGCTACATAGGCTCGAACGCTGCCGACTACGAGGCCGCCGAGCAGATGGTGGTAGACAGTATTTACAACGTGATGCTGCATCGTGCACTGCGCCAAGGAAAGACCGACCTGGTGGTCGTCACCGGCCCACCGGCCAGTGGCAAGAGCACCGCTGTGCGCCAGCTCAAGCTGAACAAAGCCGGCTTGGTCTACGATGCTGCGCTCACCGGCCCCAACCAGCTGGAACGCGTCATTGACCGCGCACGGGCTGAAGGAATGAAGAAAATCACGGTGGTGATGGTCTACAACGACCTGCTCACATGCCACAAGAACGATGTGACCCGTGGCAAGACCAGCTACCGCTACACTGGAGCCGACAAGCTCATCCAGGCCTTCCGCGACAACAGCAACAAAATGCAACAGTTGCAGGCCGCTTACCCCGATGTCACCATCATACCGGTAGACTGCTCGGGAAATCTGGGCGTGCGCCGCGTCACGATGGAGGAGGCAGCCGCTTGGAACTACAATGTGAGCGAGCAAGACCTGAACAATCTGTTCACTTATATGCTGGGTGAAATCAACACCGGCGAAATCGGCACCAATGACATCCCCGCTGCCGTAGGCAACATTCTGGCAGTACCCAATCTGGGAGCCAGCAACATCGACATGGCCAACCAGCTGCATCTGAAAGCACAAGAAGTGGCCCGTGAGCTGCGCTGATGCCGGCCACCCTTCTCCACACACACAATTCACCCCCGCCATGGCTTTCCATGACGGGGGTGATTATATTATTGTGCTACACACTGCACGTTCAGGGCAGGGCCGCAGGCGGATTGGCCATGGGCTGTTCCGACTCGCGCGGGCGCGCCAGCAGTTCAAACGTGTCGACCATAATCTCGGTGACATAGCGCTTGATTTGATTGCGGTCCTCCCACGAGCGAGTGCGCAATTTCCCCTCGATGTAGAGTTGCGTGCCTCGGCGGACGTATTTCTCGGCCACCTCGGCATTCTTTCCCCACATCACTATATTGTGCCACTCGGTACGTTCAGGCACGGATGTTCCATCCTGACGGGTGTAGGCATGGTCGGTGGTGGCCAAAGTGAAAGAAACAATGGGCTGGTTTTGCGCCACATAACGGACATCAGGATCCTTGCCCACGCGGCCCAGAAGAATGACTTTGTTTACTGCCATAGCGATATCGGTGTTTTTATTGATTGATTATTTGTTCATTCGCTCAAGAAAGCAGCGGGGCCAAGCCCACACGCTCATGAAGCCCAAAAAGCAGATTCATCACATGCACGGCATTGCCGGCAGTACCTTTGAAACGGGTGTCGATAATGGTGTCGATGAGCAAGCGGTCACCGTTCTTTTCCAGATAGACGTAGCACTTGTTGGTGTCGGCCACAGCCTTGAGCGGCAACCGGTGGTCGGTGACAAAGACAAAATTATGGTCGTCGAAATAATCAACAAACATTCGCTTGATTTCATCGAGCGGCAATGCACAGCCCAATTCCAAATGGGTTGACACACCTTCCACACAGTCCTGTGGCAACTGTTGGGTGCTGCGCAACTGCAAATGCTTGTCAAACCCCGGCTGCAACACTTCCAGCACATATTCCAAACTCTCGGAATCGGCATTCGATTCCGGCATCGGATACACACTGCTGCCGGGCACACAACTGATAGTCGAGAACACTTCCACATCGGTGGTGAGCAATGCACGGCGAGCCAGCGGCAACAAGCCCAGCAGCACCCCCATGGCACTGCCCGACGGGCACGCCACGCGATAGCAATCGTGCACCATGAACTTGCGGTTCATCTCACACAAGCCATAGGTATAACCATCGGGGCACAAACGGCTGGGACTCATGTCAATGATGCGCAACGATGCGGGCAATTCCTGCGATAGAAGCGACAACCCGTCGTCACAGCACAGAAAAACCAAATCGGTGGCATCAAGCGGAGGGACACTGACAAAAGCCAATGCCGTGTCGCCAACAAACTGAGGAAACACCTGCGCCACCTGTTTGCCTGTGAGCTGTCCCTGGGCGTCGGCAACCCAACTGAGTTTCATGTCGGGGTGCAGCAACAACAATTTGATGAGCTGGGCCAGCGTGGCCGACTCTTTACCTATAATTCCTGTCTTTATCATGCATCTATGGGATTTATCTCTATGAATCGGTGCAGCGCTTGCCTTGCGGCCTCATGTGTGACGCCTTCACGCAAAATGGCGAACACCGTGTCGGCTCCGGCTATGGTGCCCAGAATCTCCGGGAGCTTGCTCATGTCGATGTCATAAGCCAGCCCCGTGGCATAACCGTTACGTGTCTTGATTACAGCTATGTTCTCCGAGAAATCAATCGACACAAAACCGTACTGGTGCGCTGTCTTGGGAACAGACTGGCCACTCATGAGCAATGAGTCGTGCAAGTCGTTGTTATTGGGTATGATATACATGAATGAACCATTGTCGGTAGCAATTTTTGTCACACGCAGCGAACGCAAGTCGCGCGACAAAGTCGCTTGAGTCACATGGATATCCTGTTCAGCAAGCAAATTCACTAATTCTTGTTGACTACTTACTTGGTGGTGCTGGAGTATTTCAAGTACCACTTGCAATCTGTTACGCTTGTTCTTCATGCTTAAATGTAGTTTCGTAATAGTAATTCTTATTGTTCTGGTTTTCTTTGCAAAGATACATTTTTTTGGCTTGTTGACCAAAAAAATGTATAGGAATGAGTATTTTTATTCAGTTTCTGCTGGCTTCAACATTTCTCATTTCCAAATATTTGGTCATAAACCACTTGTGTGGCACCCAAATGCGACTGAATGTATTCTGCGGCTTGCTGGCCGCTGGTGGCAAGGGACTGCGCATCGGTGAGCAATGTGTCCATCACCCGGGCAAAGTCTTCCTGACCGTTGATGCTATAAGCGCCTCCGCAGGCTATCAGGTCGCCAGCCTCTTGAAACTTTCCGTGCTTGGGGCCGAAAAGCACCGGCACACCATAGACGGCTGCCTCGTTCACGTTGTGAATGCCCGAACCGAAGCCACCTCCCACATAAGCGGCCTGGCCGTAGCGGTAAAGCGACGACAAGATGCCAAAACTGTCAATCACCAGGCAATCGAGTTTGCCGGCCTGCGCCACCGAGGTTTCAGAATAAAAACCAGCTGGACGCCGCACCATCGACAGGATGTTGTGCAGTCGCTCACGGTCGAACTCATGGGGAGCGATGATGATTTTCATCTGGGGGTGCTCATTGAAATAGGGAATCACTATTTCTTCATCGGGCTGCCACGAGCTGCCCATCACCAGCGTGAACGGAGCATTCTCAACAAAACGAGCCACTATGGGAAACTCCCGAGCAGCGGCACACACATCGGCCACCCGGTCGAAGCGGGTGTCACCACACACCACCACCTGGTCGATACCGATGGAGTGCAACAGCTGGGCCGACTGCTCATTCTGCACAAAGAGCGTAGTGAAGCATTTGAGAATCTTGCGGAACATTCCTCCCCAAGGCTTGAAAAAAATCTGCCCGGGCCTGAAAATGGCCGAAATCACATAAGCCGGAATGTTGCGACGGCGAAGTTCCATCAAGTAGTTCCCCCAGAACTCGTACTTGACAAAGATAGCCTTCGTGGGGCGCACCAGGTCCAAAAACTGTGTCACATTATGACTTAGGTCGAAGGGCAAGTAGCACACCAAGTCCACCTTGTCATAGTTTTTGCGCACTTCAAATCCCGACGGGGAGAAGAATGTGAGCACAATGTGGGCGTCGGGGGTTTCCCGCTTGATTTTCTCAATAAGCGGCCGGCCTTGCTCAAACTCTCCGAGCGACGAAGCATGAATCCAGATGTAGCTGGCATCGGGGTCGAGATGTGACTTGAGGCGCCGCATGGTGAGTGCCTGCCCGCGCAGCATGAGCCGAGCCTTGCGGTTACGCACCGATGCCAAGCGCACCAACGCGCGATAAGCCATTATGCCTGAGTTGTAGAGGAAATCCATGTGGGTTGTGGAAAATCAAAAAGTGGAACAAAGGCGCTCGCCACGCAGGTAATCCTTGTCGCGGCGATGATGCCAAATATTATTGTCGATATAAAAACGGCAAGCAATCTGCTGCCAGAAGCCGGTGACACGGTTGGTGGCATGGAAACTGAGCGACGCGGTCAGGTCGACAAAACGCGTGTTCACCACATGAGCGGTGAGTTCGGTGCGGCTGTAGAACTTGCTGCGATAGTATGGGTCGCCCAGGTTGAGCTCGCTGCCAAACTGGGGATAGAGGGGGAACAAATCCTTGCCTGCAAAGAGCGACTCACGGGCCTCAATCCATCCACGGCGCAGCCTCATGTCGGCCACAAATCCCGCCGGAGTGAGCCACCCGTCCTCCATTGCGCGGCAACGCTGCATCTGCACCACGGCACCCAGGTCAATGCGCAACAAGTCGAGCGACGTGTATCGTGTGGCATCAAAACCAAGCATGGGGTTTATGGTCACATCATCGTTCACGCCCTCATCGGGAGGGGCATTTTTGCGCTTGGCAAGGTGGTTGTACTGAATGTGCCCGCCGGCCATGACGCCTGCACCCAGATTCCAATCGGCATTGATGACCACTGCGAATGCCTCACGCTGGTTTCGGCTCTGCATCTGCCTCCAGTCGAGCGCCAGCTCCACATAGTTCTGCGCGTCGCCATACTGCACCAGCGCCCCGCGCAAACGCGGCTGGCAATAGCGCAGTGAGTCGCTCCACATATATCGCGGCATCTCGGCACGCAGCAACCGGCGCGGCATTGCTCCCACGGCCAGTTGCCATTTGTGATGACGAAATTGATAATAAACAATGGGCTGCACTTTGTAACCCTCACCGCGGTCGTTGATAGGCTGGTACCACGTCACACCGCCCTTGAACGTGTGACATCCCTCATCCAGGGCCACCCCCAACTCGGGTGTGAGACGTGTGAAAAGGAACGTCTGGTCGGGAGTTTGCTCGTCACCGCCCTCGCGGTTATTGAACACCACATCGGCATCCACATTCCACACCAGTTCCTGCGCCGTGCCGGTTGCGCCCAGCGACAGCAGCAGCATCAACAATATGCCACAACGGTGGTTACTCATCGGCCACGGCAATGCGTTGCAATCCCAATTCGATGCGTGCAATCGTTTCTTCCCTGCCCAGCAGTTCGCTGATGTCGAACATGTGGGGGCCTTTACACTCGCCCACCACCGTCAGTCTGAAAGCATTCATCACATTGCCCATGTGGAAGTCGTTATCTTTGATCCATCCCAGCACCACTTCTTCGGTGCGAGCCGACGTGAAGTTGTCGACACCACGCAGCACATCAATGAGCTGACGCAATATGGCGGGAGTCTCCGGCTTCCAGCGCTTGCGAATGTCCTTCTCGCTATAAGTGTCGGGGCGCACAAAGAAAAAGCGCGCTTGTTCCCACAGGTCTTTCACAAAATTGATGCGACTTTTCACCAGCCCCACAGCATGCGTCACATAGTCGTCGGTAAAGGCCTCGGCATTGTCGACTTGGGCAGCCAAGATGGGGCGGAACAGCCTTGCCAGCTCAGCATCGTCGAGGGCGAGCAGATACTCATGGTTGAACCACTTTCCCTTCTCATAATCAAATTTGGCGCCCTTTTTCGAGCAATGTTCAAAGGAGAAATCCTTAATCAGGTCGTCCATCGACAGAATTTCACGGTCGTCGCCCGGGTTCCAGCCCAGCAAAGCAAGGAAATTGACCACGGCCTGAGGCAGATAGCCCGCCTCACGATAACCACTGGACCGGTCGCCGCTGGTGGGGTCGGTCCAGTCGAGCGGGAAGACGGGGAAGCCCAGCCGGTCGCCGTCGCGCTTGGAGAGTTTGCCTTTTCCGTCGGGCTTGAGCAGCAGGGGCAGATGCACAAACTGCGGCATGGTGTCGGCCCAGCCGAAAGCCTCATAGAGCAGCACATGCAACGGTGCGCTGGGGAGCCACTCCTCGCCTCTGATGACATGGCTCACCTCCATCAAATGGTCGTCGACAATGTTGGCCAAATGATAGGTGGGCAGGTCATCGGCGCTCTTGTAGAGAACTTTATCGTCGAGAATCGACGAGTTGATGGTGACATCGCCACGGATTAAATCATGCACGGTGACATCGTTATTAGGCTCAATTTTGAAGCGCACCACATATTTCTCGCCACGGTCGATGAGATCCTGAACTTCATCGGCGGGCATGGTGAGCGAGTTGCGCATCATACCGCGTGTGGAGGCATCGTACTGAAAATTGGCTATTTCTTTCCGGCGCGCGTCCAGTTCTTCGGGGGTGTCGAAGGCAATATACGCCTTGCCGGCATCGAGCAGTTGCCTCACATGTTGCCTGTAGATGTCACGGCGTTCGCTCTGCTTGTACGGGCCGTACTGACCGCCCTCACGCACGCCCTCGTCAATGCCTATTCCCAACCAGGCCAATGCCTCGTTGATGTACTCTTCGGCTCCGGGCACGAAACGTGTGCTGTCGGTGTCCTCAATGCGCAATATCATGTCGCCGCCCTGCTGACGGGCAAACAAATAGTTATACAGCGCCGTTCGCACACCACCAATATGCAGCGGTCCGGTGGGTGAAGGCGCAAAGCGTACTCTGACTCTTCTTTCCATCATTTTAGGAAATTCTTAGGTTTTCGGTAAGGGTTTCTTAATTTATTCGGCAAAGTTACAAAATACTCTTGAATTGCAACCACAATTCACCCAATTATTACGCCCGGCGGTGTTTTAAGGGCCATCGGAGCCACTTCAAAGTTGTAACAAGTGTGCCACTGCCGGCAAGGCGGAATGAGCGGTCTGGTCGAGCCGACAAGGGGTGACGGTGCCCCAACCGCGCTCCAGCCAGTACATATCGGTGGAGGTGTCGGCAGGGTCATCGCACACATAATCGCCTTGAATCCAGTAATAATCGTTACCGAAAGGATTCACGCGGTGGTCATATTCTTTAATCCACCTGCCCATGGCCGTGGTGGTCACTTTGAGGCCTTGAATCTCGCCCGTGGGAAAATTCACGTTCAGGCACACCCCGGCAGGGATGCCATGGGCCAGCGCCTGCCCGATGATGCGGGCAATATAAGGCCGGCAGGGCTTGAAATCGGCATCAAGGGCATAGTCGCCCAGCGAAAAGGCTATGCTCGGCAAGCCGTGGGCAAGCCCTTCGAAAGCCGCACCCATCGTGCCGCTGTAGATTGTGCTCAGGCCCGCATTGTAGCCATGATTGATGCCCGAAAGCACCAGCTGGGGCGTCAGCCCTTCCAGCAACTGGTCACATGCCAGCTTCACACAATCGGCCGGTGTGCCTTTCACAGCCCACACGGTAAGACCGGGCTCTTCGCTGATTTTGCTTGCCATCACAGGCGCGCTGGTAGTGATGGCACTGGCCATGCCACTCTGGTGCAGGGCTGGCGCCACAACTATCACATCGGCCAACTGGCGGGCCACTTCAATCAAGGTTTGGATGCCGGCATAAGTGTATCCGTCATCGTTGCTGATGAGAATCAGGGGTCGAGGGGTATTTGTCGTCATTTCTCTAAGTCGATACTGATTTTTACTGCAAAATTAGTGCAAACCGAGCGAAAAACATCAAGCTCGATTAAATTTTTTCCGAGCCCCCCACACCACAGCATCATGATATGCTGCCGCCGATGGTGACGGCATTACCGTTTTGCTGCAATCTGCCGGAGGATATCATATTATCAATCACAGCATTCACCACAGCATTGATTTTGCTGCCTGTGCTGCCAAATCCCAGCTTGCGGGCCACCAGCCCGGCAATTTGTTCACGCTGCAACGAGAATTCCTCTTCCACTACTTCCTGAACCACCTGGGCCAACTCCACAGCGGGAACTTCGGTAATGGCACGAGGCGAGGGCGCCCGGTAGCCTTTGAAATTGCGGGCACTGGCCTCATCAAGCCAATAAGTGGGTTCGGAATCAAACTCCATGGGGGCACGATAAAACGCGTTGGCGCTATTGGTCACCGCACCCATGATGATGTTGCCCACGTGGCCAAAACCCAACAGACGAGCCACATGCTTGCACAAATAGCCCAATGTCACCGGCTGTTCCCGTTGCAGTACCTCACGCACGGCCTGCTTGTTGTAGCTGGCCTGCGGATTATAGTCGGCGCGGGCAGGGGGCACGAAAGAAAGAGCCGTGAGTTCGTCATAGGGTCTGCAACCCGCGTTACGCTCCCGCCGCAGCACCCGTGGCACAGCGGGCAGGGTGTCGGGATTGAAGGTATACGACGGCTCCGGCGAGGACGGCCGGGCAAGCAACTCGTCATCGGGGTTGCGCTCTATTTTCTCCAAGGCTGCCACCACCCGCTCTATCTCGCGGTCGGCGTTCATATACCAGTCGATGCTGTAAATGCGCATGATGTGCCAGTGAAGCATGCCCAATATCGACGGCTGCACTATCTCACGGTCGCGGGTGGTGCGTGTGGCAAAATAATTCTTGCCGTCGCACAAGATGCCCAGCAGATAGCGGTCGGGGGCCGATGGTGCCGCCACCGCTATGTCGATTTTAAAGCTTGAACGCCCCACATGGGTGCTGGTAAGGTAACCACGCTGTTGCAGCGCTTGAGCCACCTGGTCCACAATCACGTTTTGTGACGTTTCTTTCTCGTCGGCAGCCGGCACAGCCAGACGTCCCGTTTGCGCATATTCCAAGAACGCCTTCAGGCCCTCAACACCCAGCGCATGGCTGCGGTTGAGGTCGATTTGCTCGGGCTTGAGTGTGGAGTAAACCACCATCTCATAGCGTGCCCTCGACACCGCCACGTTGAGGCGGCGCTCGCCACCCACATTGTTCAGTGGACCAAAGTTGAGCGACACGCGGCCATTCACATCGGGGCCATAGCCCACCGAGAACAGAATCACATCACGCTCATCGCCTTGCACATTCTCCAGATTCTTGATGAAAATAGGCTCTTTCACGTCGTAGGCTGCCGCTTTCAGGTCGGGACGACGGTCGAGTTCGTCGGTGAGGATGTCCTCTATCAGGTTTTGCTGCACCTTACTGAACGACACCACACCCAGGCTACGCTGGCTCAGCTGCGGGTCGGACAAACGCCGCACCACTTCGTCGACAATCGCTTTGGCCTCGGAAGGGTTGCTGCGTGTGCGACCTTTGTCGTAGATTCCCTCGATGGGCACCAGACGCACCTTCCTCTCACGGTCGTCGACCGACGGGAAGGTGAGCAGCCGATTGTCGTAATATTGGGCATTGGAGAAGGCTATCAGGCTCTCATGCTTACTACGGTAGTGCCAAGTGAGATGGCACTCGTCCATCGAAAGTATTTTGCAGTCATCGAGAATGCTCTCCATATCGTCGATGTCGGCCTCGTCATCATCCACTTGCGATGCCGAGAAGAAACTGGTGGGAGGCATCTGCTTGCTGTCACCCACCACCACCAATGCCTTGCCACGGGCAATGGCGCCAACAGCCTCACTGGTAGGCATCTGGGAGGCTTCGTCGAAAATCACCAAATCGAATTTTTCGGCACTCAAATCAATATATTGCGCCGCCGAGATGGGACTCATAAGCATGCATGGACACAGGCGGGGCAGCAATGTGGGAATGCTGTCAATGATGGTGCGGATGGAAGTACCGCGGCCACCGTTGGTGATGTAACGCTTGAGCACGCTCACCTCGGACGAGGCCGCCGATGCGGTGACTTGCGACGGCACCCGAGCGGCAAGCGAGCAATACAGCTCATGCTTGCTCAGTTCCTGGAACAGAGCGGTCTGCTGGCGGTAAGCCTCAATCTTCTGGTGAAACAACATGCCGTTGAACATCCGCAACTGCGGGTCGGAATCAATCATCCGGTCAATCATCCGATGATAGATAGCCTTGAGCACGGCCTGCACGGCCTCGGCCGGTGTGCGGGCCTCGTTCTCGATTTGCCGGGCCACCGCGCCAAGACCTTCGTTTTGCAATCGGCGCTTGGCATCAACCCAATGATACCAGTCGCGCCCCGCTGCCATACCGGCATTCCAGCGAGAGGCCGAAGCCTGCAACAGAGCCAATGGCTTGTCCAGGGGCAGCTGCGCCAAAGACGCGATTTCTTGAGCAAGGGTATTCATCTGTCGCCACGAGTCCAACATGGTGCACAGAGCCGCAAGCCACCGGTCACGCAGCGATGGCCATTGGCCCTGAGCGGCCTGGCACACGCGATCGGCGACCACAGGAACCCGCTCACCCGAGGCGACGGCATAATCGGCCAGCAAGCGGTTGAGCGCAGGTGCTCCTTGCAGCAACTGCCCGATGTCGTCCCACCGCTCTTGCCGCAGGGTTGCCAGCGAGCCGACCAACTGTGCCATGGGCGCCGACTGCTGGTCGAGAGCGGCACGGCGCGACTGATAATTCTCGAGCATTGCCAATATTTCGTCCACCTCGTGATGACCCTCCACCGGCCCGTAGGCACGAAGCTCGTTGACAAACTTGCGGCGGGCAAAGAACCGCGGCAAGAACCACTGCTGCTCAATCCCCTGCCAACGCCGACGCAGTGACGCACCGTCGCACTGTGTGGCGATACGAGCGTCAAAGCGACCGGTGAGTTCCTGCCATGCTTTCTCGCATTCCACACCGGCATAGTGATAGGCGTGCAGAGCGGCCTGCGAGGCTTCGGCGGTATCGGGGGCGACGAGTTGCCGATTAAGCACAGGCAGCTGTGTCAGCACAGGCTCGAGTTGCTCGGCCCACGGCATCTGGTCGTCGGTTGTCACAGGCAGAGGTGCCACGGCATTGAGGGCGGCACAGTGGGTGGCATGGTCGTTGCATGTAGCCACAAACTGCGCCAGTTTTTGTTGAAGTGCGCTCATGGTGGCCACATCGTTGCTCACTGGCTCCAACCCAAGTAGCGGATGGGCACTCGGGGCACCGGTGAGGCTCACCACTGCCTGCAACGGAGCCTCTTGCTGCTCCAGATGCTCCACAAAAGCGGCGTCAATGGTTTCCACTGGCGGCAGGTCGTCAACAGCTTCTGGGCAGTCAATCGCCAAATAGCGTGTGATGCAGTCATAGAGGCTTAGCCCGCTGTCACCGCGCCGGTGCAGCGCCTCCATATAGGCAATGAGCTCTTGCCGCTTGGCAAACAGCTCTTGCGATTGCCGCTCATAGTCTTGGGGCGACTGCGCGTGCGTCACGTTGAGCGCTTTCTCCATCTGTCCCAAGAAGTGCGACTTGGTCACTTTGTTGGAATGTAACTCCAGGCAAAAAGCATCCAGCCCGATGCTGGCCAGGCGGTGCTGCACCACTTCCAAAGCCGCCATTTTCTCGGCCACGAAAAGCACGCGACGACCGTGATAAAGGGCATTGGCTATCATGTTGGTAATCGTCTGGCTCTTGCCGGTGCCGGGAGGGCCGTGAAGGATGAACGACTGGCCCCGACCCGACTTCACCACCGCCTCCATCTGTGAGGAATCCACATCGAGGGGGATGGCGAAATCGCGTGGCGGGACGGTGCGATCGATGTCGCGGGCATCGACGGGCTCCTCGGCCGGCGGCAGGTGGTTCACACCGTTGATGAGCGAAGCCACCACGGTGTTCTCATGCAGCCGCGCGGCATTGGAGTGCAGGTCGTTCCACATCACGAATTTATTGAACGAGAACAACCCCAGCATCGACTCCTCCACCACGTCCCAGCGCCGCTGGTTCATGACGGCCCGGCGCACATGGGTGAAAATGAGCTTCACATCCACGCCGCTGCGGTCGGAGGGCAAGTTCAAGAGGGGGTCGAGGTTGATGTTGAAATTTTGCTTGAGCAACTCCACGAGCGTGATGTTGAAGATGATGTCCTCGTCGCGCTTGCGCACCACATATTTGTTTCCGGCACGGCGGATGATGTCGACGGGAAGGAGCAGGATGGGCGCGAATCGGGGCATCTCGCTGCGCTCGGTCTCATACCACTTGAGCACTCCCAGGGCCAGAAACAGACTGTTGGCGCCATTTTCCTCAAGCGCCGTGCGCGAACTGCGGTACAAGAATTTCAGCGCGCCGGTCAGCTCGGCCTCGGTGAGATAGGATAGAAGCTTGTTGCTGCCTATAAGCTCGGTGACCAATTGCTGATGCTCCAATGCCAGATGCTGCGAGTCGTAGATTCCATGCTCACCCGGCTCAATTTTCTTTCCGGGGCAGGGGGCGATACTGTAGTCCTCGCCTTCCTGCATGTGGTCCTCGAGCGTGTCGATGCCGAAAGAGATGAATGGCACCACCCGCCGGCCCAGCCGCATGTTGAGCAGATTGTTGCGCAGCGAGAAGTCGAGCAACTTGCGCTCCCACAGCTGTTGCTTGGTGAGCGACACGCCGTCGGTGGGAACGAGCTGCAACTCGTCGTAATGGGTCAATTCGGCCACACGGTCGGTGCTCGGAGCATGCTCCAGCCCCTGCACAGCCTGCATCTGCCCCTGCTGGGGCATGGGCCGCACATTGCCCAGACGGCAGCGATGCACATCGATGAAACACTCAAAGCGGCGGTCGTCGCGCAGGGCATGCATGCCTCGAGCCACGGCGGTGTCGAAAGGCACCTCGCCGCTTTCGGTGAGGGCGGTCGATTCCAGCACCACCAGGTTGTTGTTGCCGTCGGCGCTCTCCTTGAGCAGCAGCGACGGGTCGTCACACACCATCTCGGAGTGTATGCCCGGTTGCAACCAGGCACCCACCATGGCATGGCCGCGCAGCAGCACCAAGATGGGATGCAACCCCACCGACTCCAGGCACGACGCCATGAGCAGGCTCGTATCGATGCAAGTGCCCAATTTCTCGGTGAGCACCTTGTCGGCCAGGCGGATGCGCTGTCCATGCGCCTCAAAGTGTGCCGGGGGCTCGCAGTAGATGATGCCTTCGGCACGCAGCGCCTCGTAGAATGCGGCCACCTGCAGGCGCACGCGTTGACGGTTCTGCGCCTGATAGCCGTCGAGCGCGCCGCTGCCGGTCCACACTTGGAGCAAAGCGGCCGCCTGTGCGCTCACCTTCGCCAGCAGGGGACTGTTGGGCACCACAAACGATGCCAGCAGATGTGGCATCACGCGGATGCCGGTCCATTGGTCATGGGCCAGCAGACTGATGGCGTAGTCATGGCTCCACGGCTCACAGCCGGCCCGCTCCACCGTCAAGGTGAACGCGGTGTCGACGGCTTCGGTGAGGCTCAGCAACGCATCGGGCTGTGGAGCAATCCTCAGGCCGCTCACATGCACCGACTGCCCGGCAGGCACCTGCGCCACCGCCACACGCGACGACGCGATGTGCTGCCCGCTCACCGTGAGCACCACGTCGGTCCACGCCGAGTCGGTGTTGTTGGTCAACACCATCGAATTGAGCACTTCGATGCCGTTGAGCACCAGTGAATAGTTTACACATGGAAGATATTGCAAATTCACAGCGGACTCCATACCGCACATCATACTATCGGTCTGCATCTTGGTAGACATTTTTTACTTATCCGCAAAAATACAAAAAAAGTATGAGCAACCATGCACACCGTCACAAGATTTTTATGTACCTTTGTGAGTGGATAAGAAAATTAAATCTTTGTTAGAACAAACTACTACCTATCATGAGACTCATTATCGAACCGGATTACGACAAAGTGTCGGAGTGGGCGGCACAATATGTGGCGCAACGCATCAACGACGCACACCCCACCCCCGAAAAACCCTTTGTGCTGGGATGCCCCACAGGCAGCTCGCCGCTGGGCATGTACAAGCGCCTGATTGAGTTGAACAAGGCCGGAAAGGTGTCATTCCAAAACGTGGTGACATTCAACATGGACGAGTACTGCGGACTGCCCGAAGACCA
>JAFUWD010000001.1 GCA_017483645.1 Muribaculaceae bacterium
CGGCAGCAGAAGTTAAAGGAAGATGGGGGCTGAAATGCCCTGAAAGCAAGCCAAACCGCCGTATGCCGAACGGCACGTACGGTGGTGTGGGAGGAAAGGGAGCGAAAACCAAAACTCTCGCTCCCCGACCTACCCGATTGGCTGTGATAGGGTAGGGCGCTTTGTTCAGCGTTTCACGCGGTCGGGATGCGACGCGATGAATGATTTCCATGACTTGGCGCCGTGCCCGGTGGCAGGCTTCAACCGCTCGTAATGATGGCATAGCGCCGCCGCCAGAGCGTCGGTGGCGTCGAGGAAGTCGGGCAGCTGGTCGTCGCCGAATTTCAGGATGCGTTGCAGCATGGTGGCCACTTGCTCCTTGCTTGCCGCGCCGTTGCCGGTGATGGCCATTTTGATTTTTCGTGGCTCGTATTCGGCAATGGGCACTTGGCGGCTCAGTGCGGCGGCAATGGCAACCCCTTGCGCCCGCCCCAGTTTGAGCATGGACTGCACATTTTTGCCGAAAAACGGCGCTTCGATGGCCAGCTCATCGGGCAGATACTGCTCGACCAGGCCGGTGACACGCTCGTAGATGCGGTGCAGCCGCATGTAATGGTCGTCGAATTTTGCCAATTTGAGAACGCCCATGGTGATGAGCTCGGGTGTTTTTCCGATGATTCCCAGCATGGCATAACCCATGACATTGGTGCCCGGGTCAATGCCCATGATGATGAGGTCGTATTTCTTCAGCGTTTGATCCATAGGGGGAAGGTCACTTGATGATGGCTTGCTCCACGTTGTAGCGAGGCCGGTCTTTGACTTCGATGTAAATCTTGCCGATGTATTCACCCACGATGCCCAGGCCGATGAGCACAAAACCGCCCACAAACCAGATGGAGAGCATAAGCGATGCCCATCCGCTGACGGTGCGCCCGGTGAAATAGGCGATGAACACATAGGCCAGGATGGCCAGCGCCACAAGGGTGAATATTAGCCCCATCCACAGCACCAGCCGCACCGGCTTGATGGAAAACGAAGTGATGCCGTCGGCGGCAAAATTGATCATTTTGCTGAGCGGATATTTGCTTTCTCCTGCCGTGCGTGCCGAGCGGTCGTAGACCACCGTGTCGGATCTGTATCCCACCAATGGCACCATGCCTCGCAAGAACAGGTTACGTTCGCGAAAACGGCACAACTGCTCCACTGCTCTGCGGCTCATGAGCCTGAAGTCGGCGTGGTTGTAGACCGAGCGCACTCCTAATCGCTGCATCAGGCGATAGAACGCCAATGCAGTGTTGCGCTTGAACCACGAGTCGGTGTCGCGCCGGCGCCGCACGCCGTAGACCACGTCGGCGCCGCTCCTCCACTTGGCCACCATCTCGGGAATGACGTTGATGTCGTCTTGCAGGTCGGCATCGATGCTCACAGTGATGTCGGCCACTTGTGCGGCCTGCTCCAGTCCTGCCAGCAGTGCGCACTGATGCCCCACGTTGGCAGCAAGTTTCAGTCCACACACACATTCATGTTCAGCGGTTAGGCGCTCGATGATGCTCCAAGTGTTGTCGGTCGATCCGTCGTTCACATAGAGTATTCGGCTGTCGGGTGCCACGAAGTTCTCGTCGACCATGATGCGCAGCAAGTTGCGCAGTCGCTCGTCGGTTGTGTCCAGCACCTGCTGCTCATTGTAGCAGGGCACCACTATGAAAAGTCGGTCGTTGCTCATCGTATCAGGAGTTTGTTCTTGCAAAATTAGCACAAAAAAGAGTAATCACACAAGATAATGGTTCATTTTTTGGAAAATGGGGTATAGGGAAAGTCACATCGGTTGCATAATTAGCAATTTTAAGGAATGAAAGTTAAAACCGTTAAAAGGCGACATGCGTTTTTGTCTCTCATTGAAAAAAGTTGTAAATTTGCACTCGAAATATCAATGAAAGCAATTTCACCGTGATGCGATTGCCGTACATAGAATTTCCGTTGCTTCATGCGTTTGTTCGTGTGAAGCATAGATTAGCCCCGCTTTTTTGTGCGAAGTATAAGAAACTGCAATGCGCTGCATTAGTCGCCTTTAGGCACCAATGCAGCGTATGTGGTTTATATTGGGTTATTTTTCTTGTGATAATAGGTTTAAAATATAGTGTTTAATTTTTTAAGCAAAGTTTCAAATTATGGTAAAATGGATTAAATTTTTTGCATTGACCGTGATGCTTTCGATGGCATTCGGAGTGACGGGTCAAGTGACCACGTCGTCGATGCAGGTGCTTGTGACCGATGATGCTGAGGAGCCATTGATTGGCGCCACGGTGAAAGCGATTCACATGCCCTCGGGCACGAAGTACAATGCTGTGTCGAACCTTGATGGCCGAGCCTATATGCAAGGTCTTCGCACCGGCGGTCCCTATGAGGTGGAAGTGACCTATGTGGGTTATCAGCAGCGCCGTGTGGAAGGCGTGATGCTGCAGCTGGGTAACACCTACAATCTGAGCGTTCACTTGAGCCCGCTGGCCAACGAGCTGTCGGAGTTGGTGGTCTCGGGTGTCGCAGGGCAACAACAAGCTGGTGCGTCGCGCAACTTCTCGACAGCCGCGATAGCCAATGTGGCCACTATCGACCGCAACATTTACGATGTGGTGAAAAATATGCCCATGGCCAACCGCTCGAAGATAGGCGGCATCTCGTTTGCGGGAACCAACAACCGCTACAACAGTTTCCAGATTGACGGAACGGTGAGTAACGATGTGTTTGGCTTGGCAAGCAGCGGCACCAATGGCGGACAGGCATCGGCCAACCCCATCTCAATGGACGCTATCCAGGAGATTCAGGTGGTGGTGGCGCCCTTCGATGTGCGTCAGAGCGGATTCACCGGCGGTGGTATCAACGCTGTGACCAAGCAAGGAACGAACGATTTCCATGCCACATTCTTCACCTATTATAACAATCAGAATTTCTATGGTCGCTACAATGCTGTGAACGATTATGTCAAGGACAAGCTCACCAAGCAGCATTACACCACCATCGGCGGTAACATCAGCGGCCCCATCGTGAAGGACAAGCTCTTCTTCTTTGTGAACGTGGAAAACCATAACGAGAGCTATCCCGCCAGTTACTATCCCGGCTACAACGAAAACTACCTGAGCGAGGCCACGGCGAAATCCATTGCCGACAAATACAAAGCCATCACCGGCATCGACGAGGCCTATAGCCGCCGTAATGTGGACCGCAATTCGCTCGACCTGCTGGCCCGCCTTGACTGGAACATCAACGACAACAACAAGCTGGCTCTTCGCTATCAGCATGGCGATTCCTACGATGACAAGTGGAGTGCAGGCTATACGAGCTACTACTTCAACAACTCCAGCTACCGGTTCAATAACGTGACCAATTCGTTTGTGGCCGAGTTGAACAGCAACTTTGGCACAAGCGCTTACAACGAGCTTCGTGCCAGCTATACTCGCGTTCGCGACCACCGCGACGTGCCCTATCAAGGCCCGCTGTTCTGGATCAAGAACGTGGGTACCAAGGATGAGAGCCGCTCAAACATTGCAGTGAACATTGGCACTGAGTATTCATCGGGCGCCAACAGCCTGGACCAGGACATCTACTCGTTTGAGGACAACTTGTCGTTCTATCGTGGCCGCCACACTTTCACAGTGGGTACGCACAACGAAATCTACAAAATGCGCAACCTGTTCATTCAGGCCGTTACCGGCGAGTGGGTCTACAACAGTCTCGATGCCTTCATGAACGACCAGCCCAACCAGTTTGTGTTCCGCTGCACCGACCCGTCGATTACCGAGGGTAACCTGCTGTGGACTCCCGTTATCAAAGCCGGCCAGTTTGGTCTGTATGCCCAGGATAAATTTGAGGTGACCAACAACCTGCAACTCACCTACGGCCTTCGCCTCGACCTGCCTGTGATGTTCACCAATCCCACAGCGAATGTGGCCTTTAACCAGTATGCTTATCAAGTGACCCAAGCTGCCGGTGGCCGCCGCATCGACTCACGCGTGGGTGAGATGCCCAGCACCAAGGTGATGTTCTCGCCGCGTTTCGGCTTCCGCTGGTTCACCAACGACAGTCACAAGACATTGATTCGTGGTGGTTTGGGCTTGTTCACCGGCCGTGTTCCCTTTGTGTGGCTGAGCAACGAGTTCAGCAACACTGGTGTGGAAATCATTGGCACCACCATCAACAATGCCGCCGACATCCCCGCCGTAACCGGCAACACCCAGGAGCTGGTCGACTATCTGTCGAAGGGTTCGGCATTCCGTCCCGACATCGTGACCGTGCGCAAGAGCTTCCGCTATCCGCAGGTGTTGCGTGCCAATCTGGCACTGGAGCAACGTTTGCCCGGCGACGTGAAGCTCACTTTGGAGGCCCTTTACAGCAAGACGTATAACCAAGTGTTCTTCCAGAATTTGGCTCTTTACGGCGACCAGAACGTGTATGCCGTGCCCGGCAGCGAGGCATCAGCTGCCCCGTTCTACAATGTGGACAACAAATATTACTCCATCATTGAGACCCGCAACACCGACAAGGGCTACACCTACAATCTGAGCGCCACACTGGAGAAAAACTTCAACTTCGGTCTTGATCTGCTTGCCAGCTACACCTTCGGTCACTCCAAGTCGGTGAACGACGGAACCAGCAGTGTTGCCTATTCGAACTGGAAGTACAATTATGCCATCGACAGCAACCGTCCTGAGTTGAGCTACTCGACATTCGACCAGCCGCACCGCATCCTGGTGACCGCTGGTTACACCACGCCCAAGTATGCCAACGGATGGCTGCAGACCAACATCGCCGTGACCTACAACGGCTATAGCGGCCAGCGCTACAGCCTCACCTACAATGAGAGCGCCGACTTCAACGGTGACGGCTACCGTGGCAACTCGCTGATGTATATCCCCACCAAAGAAGAGGTGGCTCTGATGGATTTTGTTGATGTTACCGGTAATGTCGATGGCCAAACCGTCGTGACACAAAGCGCCGATGCTCAGCGCGAGCTGCTGGAAGCCTTCATCGCAGGTGACAGCTATGCCAAGAATCATCGTGGCCAGTACGCTCCGCGCAACAGCAACCTGGCTCCTTTTGAGCATCAGATTGACCTGCACCTGGCCGAGAGCATCTTCTTCCTGAAGGAGCGTGGCAGCAAGGTGATGATTACCTTCGACGTGCTGAACTTTGCCAACATGCTCAACAAGAAGTGGGGTGCCAGCTGGGGCGGAACCTACAATGTGACTCCTCTTACTGTCAACTCCATGAAGAAAAGCACCACCAATGGCGTATACACTCCGGTGTATCGCTGGAATGGTTACACCCAGCCTAACAAGGCCAACATCGCCAGCCGCTGGCATGCCCAGATTGGTGTGAAAGTGATATTCTGATAAAGACTCGATTGATAAACTCGCCTGGTAACATGCCGGGCGAGTTTTTTAATATAAACATAGAATTGCGCCGACAAGGCTTGATGCTTAAAAATCTTTTGAATGATGCGTTTTTTCTCCTTCTTCATCTCCATGATGGTGGCCATGGCTGCACTGGCTTCCGGTAACGACCACTACACCGTGATTGTGTCGCTCGACGGCTTCCGTTGGGATTACCCTGAGGCTTTCGACACTCCGTTTCTTGAGCAATACTTTGTGGAACATGGTGTCAAGGCCGTGATGATGCCGTCGTTCCCGTCCAAGACATTCCCCAACCATTACACGCTGGCCACCGGCCTCTATCCCGACCATCATGGCATACTGGCCAATAAGTTCAAAATCCGCTCTACTGGCAAAATTTATTCGCTGAGCAAGAACGAGACCCGCAGCGACCCGCAGTATTATGGCGGCGACCCCATTTGGCTCACGGCACGCCGCCAGGGAGTGAAAACCGCCACCGTGTATTGGGTGGGCAGTGACGTGCCCATCAAAGGTGGCTATGCCAATTACTGGAAAAATTATCAGACCAAACCGTTGCTCACTTTCGATGAGCGCGTGAACGAGGTGGTGCGCCTGCTCAGCCTGCCTGAGGCCGAGCGTCCCCATCTGGTGATGGCCTATTTTGAGGAGCCAGACCACGCCGGTCACAATAACGGTCCGGTGACACGGGCCACACGTCGCTCGATAGAGCACCTCGATTCATTGCTCTCGGGCTTGTGGCGCCGTATTCAGGCCTTGCCTCATGGCAGCCAAGTCAATTTCATCGTCACGGGCGACCACGGCATGACGTGGCTGAGTCGCTACCGCTTGATTCGCCCCAGTTATTACCTGAAAGATGAGTGGGTGGAGCGCATCGACGGCGATTATCCCGCATTGATTACCGCCCGCAAGCCCAAGTATGTCGACGACATCGTGCGCGCGCTGCAGGAGGTGCCGCACCTTCGGGCGTGGAAACGTGGTGAATTGCCGTCCTATCTGCATTATGGCACGCACGAGAATACTGCCGATGTGGTGGTTCTTCCCGATGTGGGATGGACCTTTGCCGAAAAAGCGCCCACGATTTTGGGCTCGCACGGCTTTGACCACACATGCAGCGACATGCTGGTGGCCTTCAGGGCCGTTGGCCCCGATTTCAAACAGGGCTATGTCCGCGACCAGTATTTCCGCAATGTTTGCGTCTATCCGCTGCTGGCCCATCTGCTGGGAGTGGAGCCCAGCCCCAACGACGGGTCGCTGCCCGAGGTGCAGGATATGCTGCGCTGAGACGCGGACAAAATGTGATTGTGTGCCCCGGATTGTGTGTAAACCAATAAAAATGCCTACCTTTGCGGCACACAATCATACTGAATGACCATGAGCCAATTCTTATCCATCATGCTGCTGTCGTGGCTGTCGCTGCTGCAGAGCAATGATGCCGTGAACTTGATGTTTGTGGGTGATGCTATGCAGCACACCCCTCAAATCACCGCTGCCGTGACGGCCAACGGGCACTATGACTACAGCCGTTGCTTCACCCATATAGAAGAGGACATTCAATGGGCCGACTATGCCGTGGCCAACTTAGAGTGTCCCCTGGGTGGCCGCCCTTATAGCGGTTATCCGGCTTTCAGCGCCCCCGATGAATATGCGCGGCAGTTGCAAAAGTCGGGCTTTGATATGTTGCTCACAGCCAACAATCACTGCATGGACCGTCGTCACCAGGGTGTGGAACGCACCATTCAGGTGCTCGACTCATTAGGAATTCCCCACCTGGGCACCTATGTGAACCAGGAGGCTCGCCAGCGGCAAGTTCCCATGCTGGTGAACCTGAAAGGTATCAAGTTTGCCTTTTTGTGCTATACCTACGGCACCAATGGCATTCCTGTGACCGGCAATGTGGTGGTTGACCTGATAGACCGCACCCGTATCGCGGCCGATATAGCCACAGCTCGCCATGCAGGGGCGCAGGTGATGTGCGTGTGTCTTCATTGGGGCATTGAATACCAGCTGCAGCCCGTGGAAAGCCAGCGCTCGCTGGCCGACTGGCTGATTGAGGAGCAAGGAGTGGATCTCATCATTGGAGGTCATCCGCATGTGGTGGAGCCAATGGAGATGCGGCACAGCAACAAGTGGGACAAGGATGTGCTGCTGGTCTACAGTTTGGGCAATTTCATCAGCAATCAGCGCGATATCGACAGCCGTGGCGGCGCTATGGTGAAGGTGAGCGTGTCGATGCGTGGCAACAAACCACTGGTGCGTGGCGCCCGATACAAGCTGTTTTTCGTCCAAAAACCATCGTATCGTGGGGAGAATTATGTGCTTATTCCAGAAGGCCGTGACGACTTGGTGCGCCCCGACAGTCGCAATGAGTATACCCGTTTTATGCAGCGTGCCCACGATTTGGTGCTGAGCCGCAATAAAAACGTGCCTCAAGAGAAATAATGAATGCCATCGAATCGGTTGGTCTTTTTACCAGTGCGGTAAAACGCTGGATTTCAACTCATCCTAAGTGTGCGCTGGCTGTACTGCTGGTGGTGCTGACGCTGTATCATGCGTTTTTTGCCTTGTACGGTTTGGACTTTTCCGACGAAGGCTTCTACATGACTTTTTATGCCCATGTTTTCAATCATCCCGACGCTGTGGAGTATAATTATATGTACTACCTCACGGGGCTTTTGGGCGGCGCTGTCCATGCGTTGATACCCTGGGCGGGCTTGCTGGGCCTGCGCTGGGCCGGAGTGTTGGTGATGATGTGTGCGGCATGGGTTTGCTGGCTGTTGCTCCGCAGGCATGTGCCCGCAGGGGTGTTGTTTGCAGGATTGGCGCTGGTGATTGCGGGCTATCTGAATCGGCCTTATGCGCTGGGCAACGCCATGTGCACAGCATTGTTCTATGCTGTGGCTTTCGCCTTGCTTTATCGTGGCATCGTTTCGAAGAAATGGTATTGGTTAGCGTTGGCCGGTGCTGTGTGCGGGCTGAATGCGTTTGTGCGCATACCCAATGTGCTCACGGTGGGATTGGTGCTTGTGATAGTGATTGCCGGGTGCTATGGCCTGCTGTCGCGCCGACAGGTTGTGACGGGCTCTGCTGCATTCGTCGCCGGCATGGTGCTGGGCGTGCTGGGCGTGTTGGCGCTGCAGGTGTCGCTGGGTCACAGTGCCCCTTTTGTGCGTAACATGACCCAGCTGTTCGGCATTTTTAATGTGGCTGACAATACCGCATCTCATTCCACTGTTTCATTGCTTCGGGTTCCGGCATTGCTGATAGTCGATGTCGGCAAGCGACTTCTGTTGTTTGCTGCCATGTTGTGGCTGTGGCGCACGGCGCAGCGACGGCTCGACAGGTCTGCCGTGCTGTGGGCACTTGCCGTTGTCCTGGCCGTGGGATGTTTTGCTCTCGTCTGGCGCACCCTTCCTGTGCATCTGCTGTGGTGTTTGAGTGTGGTGGGTGGCGTGATGTTGTTGCGCACATCGTCCGATGTCGTGGGAAAACTGCTCGTTTGGATGGGTTTTTTCATGTTGCTGGTGTTCCCGCTGGGCAGCGACACTTTCAATAATCAAGGTACTCTCATTGCGCTGGTGGCCACGCCGCTGGGTGTGATGGGGTTTCGACGGCTGCCCGAAAGCAAGTGGGTGCTGCCGATGCTCCTGGTGGCATTTGTGGCGCGTATGTTGCTGGGCGGCTCGTTCACCGACGGCGGCACGTTCTTAAGCAAAAGTGGCGTCGTCGATTCGCCGCGCTTGACGGCCATACACACACAACCTGCGCGTGCGGCCGCCATCAATGCCGGATTGCGGGCTTTGCGCGGACATGTGTGCCCCGGTGACACCTTGATGGTGTGGGGCGACTCCCCCATGCTCAACTATCTGACGGCAACGTTTCCTTATCACGGCAATTCCTGGCCTGGACTGCTCAATGAGCCCATGTTGCGGAATTATCTGCAAGGTGGGCGTCCGAAGATTTTGGTTCAGAAGTACCGCAATGGCGATTATTGGGACGACCGTCCCTACAAGAATATCGACCGTCCCGGCGTCGATGCCACTTTTGCCAGCAATGCCAAGCTGATTGCGGTGCATGATTTCATGGTTGCTCACCATTATCGATGTACAGTCGAGACCTGCCATTACGCACTTTTTGAGCTCTGAATTTTTCCGGCTTCGTTTTATTTAAGGTTTATTGGTTTGCGTGTGCCATTTTGCGGCACACGCAAACCATAATTTTGCAGTGTCAACCAAAGAGAACATGGCCAAATATCATTAAAAACGAAATAAAATGGAAGCAATGACAAGTACAATCGAGCGGACCGGCGTGACCATCGCTCCCGAGAAGTTGAAAGTGATGCAAACCGCTGTGGAGAAAATTGAAAAAGCATTCGGGCATTGTGCCATCATGCGGATGGGTGATGAATCGGTGACCGATGTGAGTGTGATTCCCACAGGCTCCATCGGGCTGGACATGGCGCTGGGCGTGGGTGGCTATCCCCGCGGGCGCATTGTGGAGATTTTCGGCCCCGAGTCGAGCGGCAAGACCACGCTGGCCATCCATGCCATCGCCGAGGCGCAGCGGCAGGGCGGCATTGCCGCCATCATCGATGCCGAGCATGCCTTCGACCGCTATTACGCGCAAGCGCTGGGTGTGGACGTGGACAACCTGTGGCTTGCCCAGCCCGACAATGGCGAGCAGGCTCTGGAGATTGCCGACCAGCTGATTCGCTCGGCGGCCATCGATGTGATAGTGATTGACAGCGTGGCCGCCTTGACACCCAAGGCCGAGATTGAGGGTGAGATGGGCGACAGCCAGATGGGGCTGCAGGCCCGGCTCATGTCGCAGGCCCTGCGCAAGCTCACCGCCACCATCAGTAAGACCAACACCTGCTGCATCTTCATCAACCAGCTGCGTGAGAAACTGGGCGTGATGTTCGGCAACCCTGAGACCACCACCGGTGGCAACGCCCTGAAATTCTATTCCAGCGTCCGCCTCGACATCCGCCGGCTGGGTGCCATCAAGGACGGCGAGCGTGTGCAGGGCAATCTCACTCGCGTGAAGGTGGTGAAGAACAAGGTGGCGCCTCCGTTCCGAAAAGCCGAGTTCGACATCATGTTCGGCCAGGGCATCAGCCGTGCCGGCGAATTGGTGGACCTGGGCGTGCAGTACGGCATTATCAAGAAAAGCGGTTCCTGGTTTTCCTATGGCGAGAGCCGCCTGGCGCAAGGCCGTGAGAACGCCAAGCTGGTGATGACCGACAATCCGGAACTGGCGGCAGAAATCGAAGATAAGATAAAAAATGCCATGATAAACACACACTGAAGAATCGAGAAATCAATCGTGACCGATGCGCCCGGCTTGTTGTGAAACCCGCCGGGCGCTTTTTTTGGGGGGTGAATGGTGACCAAATCGCTCAAATAATGGTTAAAATGCAATGTTTTAATGATTTTTAGTGTAAAGGTTTGAAAAAAAAGCGTAATTTTGCCCGATATTGTCGATTTAGACACTAAAACAAACGTCATAATATGAAAAAATATTTAGTATCAACATTGGCAATGGTCTGCGCGTGGAGTGTGGCCTATGCCGTGCCGGCCAAGCCCGGAGTGCAACGATTTACTCAGACCGACGGATCGGTCATCGAGGTGCGCCTGCTGGGCGATGAATGGCATCACAGTTTCGTCACAGCCGATGAAGGAATCACTGTGGAGATGGATGAAAAAGGCGATTTTTATTATCGCACTACTTCAGGAGTGAGCACTGTGCGTGCCCATAACAAGACCATGCGTGCCGCCGGCGAGCAGGCGTTTGTTTCGGCCCATGCGCCGCAAATGACGTTCGAGGCGCTGGCCGCGGCCAGCCCGCGTGTCAAGGCAGCCGCGCGGCGCGGCGCCCGTGCTGCGTCGGCCCCGCGCAAGGTGGGCGCCACGCAAGTGCCTGTCACCGGGTCGCCGCGCGTGCCCATCATTCTGGTTGAGTACACCGACAAGAAGATGAGCAACACGGTGGAGGCTTTCAAAGCTCAATACACCAGTGGCGCAAAAAGCGTTTTCCAGTACTTCAGCGACCAGAGTAACGGCAAGTACACGCCGCAGTTCGACGTGTACGGTATCTACCCGCTGGCCAGCACCCGAGCCACCTATGGCGGCAACTCCGGCGGCAACGACAAAGGCGTGGCCCGCATGGTGGGCGAAGCCATCGACAAGGCCGGCAACGATATTGACTGGTCGCTTTACGACAACGACGGCGACGGCGAGGCCGATGTGTGCATCGTGGTCTATGCCGGCGTGGGCGAGGCGCAGAGCAGCGTCAGCAACTCGGTGTGGCCCTGCCAGTGGGAACTGAGCAGCGGCGCGGAGTGGAACGACGGCACAGGCGCGCGCACGCGCAATGGTGTGACCATCGACCGCTTTGCCGTGTTCAACGAGGTGGGCGGCAGCAGCGACCGAGGCACGACGCTCGATGGCATCGGCACTTTCTGCCATGAGTTCTCGCACTGCCTGGGCCTGCCCGACTTTTATGCCACTAATTATGCCGGCTACTACGGCATGGGCGGCTGGAGCCTGATGTGCAGTGGCTGCTACAATGGTTATGCCAATGGCGTGAGCGGTGTGACCCCGGTGGGCTACACGGCCTATGAGAAAGAATTCATGGGATGGGTGGAGCTGAAGACGCCGCAACCCGGCCGAACCTACACCCTGCCCACCTGGAATGCCAAGAGCGAGGAGACCGATGTGGCTTACAAGATTGTGAGCGACCTTAATCCGAATGAATACTTCATCTTGTCGAACCGCCGCCAGCAGGGATGGGACGCGGAGATTGCCGACGAGGGCATGCTCATAGAGCACGTCACCTTTGTGCAATCACGTTGGGACGATAATACACCCAATGACAAATCGGTGCAACTGATGAGCATCATGCCGGCCGATAATAAATTGAATGAATATGACGAGAATGCCGACTGCTGGGGAGAAAGTAAACATGAATTCACCAACAGCAGTTCGCCGGCGGCCAAGTTGAACATGAAAGCCAATGGCACATTGGCAAGCTACACAGGAGGTGCAGGCCTGCTGAACAAACCTGTGACCTACATTAAAATCAATGCCGACGGCACGGTGAGCTTCATCTTCATGGAGGGCGAGGGTGGTATCGAGGTCAGCGACCCGGTGCTGCTTGATGCCGATGCCGAGCAGGTGACCACCACGTCGTTCACCGCGGCGTGGACCGACGAGACCGATGCCGAGAACGTGGTGAGCTACACGCTGCAGGTGGACCAGGACGGCTATGTGCCCGAGGTGCCCCTGTTCGAGCAGTTGCTCGACGAGGACTTCAGTGTTCCGGCCAGCACCACATGGACGCGGAGTGCCAGCGGCACGTTCAATGAGAACACGGCCGGATATCTGCGCCTGGGCGGCAACAGTGGCACCGGTTCGGTGACCAGCCCCGCATTCCAGGCCGGCGGCTTTGACGGTGTGGTGACGGTGAAAGTGCGTGCCCGCAGCTATTCCATCGACACCGATGTTCAAATGAAGGTGACCCTGCTCAATGCCGCCGGCACAGCCGTGGGCAGTGAGACGTTTGAAGTGGCCAAGACCGACTCGGTGTTTGTGGCCAAGTTCACAGGCGCTTCGGGTAACTGCCGGGTGCGCATCGAGAACACAGCGGCCAAGAAACGCGTGATGCTGGGCCATGCCACCGTCTTTGCCGGCGATCCCACGCAGGAAGCCGCTGCCGGTGCCCCGCGTCGTGTGGCAGCCGAGGAGGGCGACGAGCACACCCGCATCATCACCGGCATCACCGACAAGCAGTACACGGTAGAAGGCCTGGTGGCCGGAGCCACCTACAATTTCAAGGTGAAGGCAATCTATGTCGATGAGACCGAGAGCGAATGGACAGCGGTCAAGCAAGTGACCCTGCAAGCAGCCGCCGTGCCTTTGAAGGGCGATGTGAACAAAGACGGCGAGGTGGGCATTGCCGATATTACCGCCTTGTCGGCACTCTTGCTCGATGGCACAGTGGTGACCGATGCCGACCTGTTGTATCGCGCCGACATGAACAGCGATGGTGAAGTGGGCATTGCCGACGTCACTGCGCTGATCACTGTATTGTTTGACCAGGACACAGAAACAGAAGAATAATAGAGTTAGAGAAAATACATAAACCGAACAAATGAAACAGGAATTGAAAAAAGTTTTATTTGCAGCAATGGCTTGGTCCCTCATGTGCATGACGGTTCAGGCTGTTCCTGTAAAACCGGGTGTGCGCACGCATGTGCAGAGCGATGGCACCACATTGAGAGTGGAACCCGTGGGCGATGAGTGGTTCAGGGCAGCGGTCACAGCCGGCGAAGGCCTGACCGTGGCGCGCGGAGCCGATGGAGACTATTATTACCGCACGGCTGCCGGCCTGACGTCGGTGCTTGCCCACAACAAGGAGCACCGCAGCGCCAGTGAAACGGCCTTTGTGAACAATACCAAACTGAGCGTTGAAGCCCTGTCGCAGAATGATGCCCTCACTGCGCAGCGTGCGCGCCGGGTGTCCCCGCCTCGCCGCGTGGGCAGCACGCAGGTGCCCGTCACAGGGTCGCCGCGAGTTCCCATCATTCTGGTGCAATTCCAGGACAAGAAGATGGCTAACACCAAGGCCGATTTTGTTACCCAGTACACCAGCGGCGAGAAGAGCGCATTCAATTATTTCAAGGACCAGAGCAATGGCAAGTACACGCCGCAATACGATGTTTACGGCATCTATACCCTGAACAGCAACCGCTCGGTCTATGGTGGCAATGAAGACCCCTATGACCCCGACAGTTCCGACAAGGGCGTGGCCCGCATGGTGGGCGAAGCCATCGACAAAGCCGGCAACGACATTGACTGGTCGCTCTACGACAACGACAACGACGGCGAGGCCGATGTGTGCGTCGTGGTCTATGCCGGCGTGGGCGAGGCTCAGGCCTATGGCCTCGTACTCGACGCCGTGTGGCCATGCCAGTGGAGCCTGTCGAGCGGAGCCTACTACGGCGACGGCTCAGGAACACGTACCCGCAATGGAAAAACCATTGACCGTTTTGCCGTTTTCAACGAGTTGACCGGCGATGATGACGACGGCACTCAAATCGACGGTGTGGGAACCTTTTGCCATGAGTTCTCGCACTGTCTGGGCTTGCCCGACTTTTACGAGACGACCTATAAATACGGCTACTACGGCATGGGTGATTGGAGCCTGATGGATCATGGCTGCTACAATGACAACGGCTACACCCCCATCGGCTACAGTGCCTACGAGAAAAGTTTCATGGGCTGGGTGACACTGAAGACCCCGGTGGCAGGCAAGCACTATAACCTGCCCGCATGGAACTCCAAGAATGCCGACACCGACGTGGCCTACAAGATAGTGAGCCCCAAGACCAGCAATGAATACTTCATTCTGGAAAACCGACGCAAGCAAGGATGGGATGCCTTTATCACCGACGAGGGAATGCTCATTGAGCATGTGTCGTACATTTCCAGCCGATGGAGCAACAACACGGTGAATAACCAGTCGGTGCAGCTCATGACCGTGGTTCCCGCTGATGGTGAATTGACAACAGAAACCCAGAATGCCGACTGCTTTGGAGAGACCAACCATGAGTTCACCGACTACAGCACGCCCGCGGCATTTCTCAATATGTCGAGCAGCACCACGGCTTCCGGTAACGCCGGCCTTCTGGGCAAGCCCGTGACCGACATCTACATCAAAAGCGACGGCACGGTGGGTTTCTGGTATGTGAAGCCCGATGGTATTCCCACGCTTGAAGTGCCTGTGCTTGCCGAGGCCACCGACGTGCAATCCACTTCGTTCACCGCCCAGTGGCAGCACAATGCCGCTGTGAGCAGCACCTATTCGCTGGAACTGATTCAGTTAGTTGCACCGGAATTGTTGCTTGAAGAAACATTTGCCAAGTGCACTGCTGCAGGAACGTCCGACATCTCATCCTCGCTTGACAACGTGACCGATGTGGCCGGATGGACCGGCAGCAAAGTCTTTAAGGCTCAGGGCGGCCTGAAACTGGGGTCGAACCAATACACTGGCACGCTGGTGTCGCCTGTGATTGATGCCGGGAACCACGAGAAGGTGTCGCTCAAATTCAAAGCCAAGGCCAATGGGTCGAGCACCAACGTGGGCTTGACGGTAGCCTACGGCTCCCAGTCGACCGAAATCACATTGCCCAGCAACACTGAGGTTGAGTATGTGGTGGTGTTTGATAAGGAGGTGGCAAAATCGGTTTCTTTTGCCACCAAAGCCAAGCGTAAAACGGCTGTCGTCACCCAGGTTCAGGTCTACGGTGGTGATGTGACCCAGCAGAGTGATGCCCAGCCCTTGCTCACCATCAATGGCATCACCGAGAAGCAGTACACCGTTACCGGTCTGGAAGCCGGAGCCACCTATGACTTCCGTGTGAAGGCCTATCCTGTTGACGAGCAAGCCGCTGCGGAAAGCGAATGGTCGAATGTGCAGACTGTGACGCTGCTCGAGGGTTACAAGCGTGGCGATGTGAATGGTGACGGCAGTGTGGATATTGCCGACCTGACCATGCTTGTGAACATCCTGCTTGATGAGCCGGTGGACGCTGGCGCCATGCAGCGTGCCCACATCAACGACGACGAAGGCGTGGATATCGCCGACCTGACCGTGCTGGTCAACATACTGCTTGAGCAAGAGTAGGGGGCAATAACCCCATGATGCCATAAAATGGCACAAAAATTGCATAATAACGATTGAGACGGAGAAAAATTGTGTAAAATAATTGTTTTTTTCGTCTCAATCGTTTAATTTTGCATGTTGAAATGAAAAGATTTCTGCACATAGCGCTTGCCATCGCGGCAGTTTGGGGAGTCCAGGCATGGGCCACCCCCGACAATGGTGTGCAGCAGTCACGACTTGAGTCACTGGTCACCCAGCCCTCGGTGGAGGGCGGTGTGGGCCACATTGTGCTGACCGCGGGCTCGGCCGAGGCCGTGTTCAACATCTATTCCATTACCGGCCAGTTGCTGAAGACCGTCAAAGTGCCTGCCGATGGCCATGTGACGGTGGACCTGCCCAAAGGTTTTTATATAGTGCGATATAAAAATCAGTGGTCGCGTAAGGTCGTGGTCAAGTGATGCCCTTAATCGAGATATTTCCTTATGCCCAAGTGCTGTACAACGTCTTTTCGGTGTTGTATATCATTACCATTGTTGTTACCATTGGGGTGATAGTGAGTGAGAACCGCAATCCCGTCAAGTCGTTGGCGTGGGTGACGGTGCTCATTTTGTTGCCGCTGGCGGGCTTTGTGCTGTATCTGTTCTTCGGGCGGTCGCTCAAGGGGGTGCGCATGATTTCCCGCCGCAACCGCAAGCGGCTGCGTGCCGTTCATCATTTCGCCCCTGTCAACATCGACCGATTGCCCCTCAGCGAGCAGAACAAGCAGCTCGTGAAGCTGGTCAACAATCTGTCAGAGCCGCATTATTTCAGCCATAACCATATTGATGTTTTCACGCAGGGGAAGCCGAAATTCGAGCAACTGATGGCCGATTTGCAGGCTGCCACCCGTTACATTGACCTGCAATACTATATTTTTGAGGACGACAACATTGGCCGCGCCATCTGCGACATTTTGGTGAGCAAGGCTCAGCAGGGTGTGACCGTGCGCGTGATTTACGACCACTTAGGCAGTTACACTTTCAACGGTCATTTCTTTGCCCGCATGAGGCGTGGCGGGGTGGAGGCATATCCTTTCCTGAAAGTGACTCTCGCCGAGTTGGCCAACCGCTTGAACTGGCGCAATCACCGCAAGTTGGTCATCATCGACGGCACCATCGGCTATGTGGGCGGCATGAATATCGCCGACCGCTATGTGAGCGGAGGCAAGCAAGCCCCCTGGCGCGACACTCACCTGCGCATCACCGGCGACGCTGTGGCTGCGTTGCAGTATGTGTTTGCCGTTGACTGGACCTTTATGGGGCGCCCATTGGTGCTGGAGGATACACACCTCGTTCAGCAAGACGATTCGGCATCCGACGGCATGCAGATAGTGGGCAGTGGCCCCACAGGGCAATGGAGCAATATCTCGGTGGTGTTTATCCACGCCATCTCCAATGCAAAGAAGCGGGTGTGGGTGCAAACACCTTATTTCCTGCCCAACGACGCATTGCTCAAGGTGCTTCAGACGGCGGCGCTGTCGCGTGTGGATGTGCGTCTGATGCTGCCGCGGCATTGCGACTCGTGGCTGTTGGGACTCGCCTCGGCCTCTTATGTGAAAGAGTGCTTGTTGTCGTGTATAAAAATCTATTTCTATGAGCCGGCAATGCTTCATTCCAAATTGCTCCTTGTTGACGATGAATTTGCCACCACGGGGTCGACCAATTTCGATTTCCGTAGTTTTGAGCATAACTTTGAGTGTAACGCACTGGTTTACAGTACTTCGTTTAACCACCGAATGAGCGAGGTGTTCGAAGACGACCAGCGCCAAAGCACGCGCATCATTCTGAGTCACTGGCGCCGTCGCAGCTTGTGGCGCAAGGCAGTGGAGTCGTTGGTGCGCCTCATAGCCCCCATTTTGTGAGATAATAAAACCCATCCATCACCATGATCACTTTCCCTAACGCCAAAATCAATTTGGGCCTGAACATCGTGGAGCGCCGTGCCGACGGTTACCACAATCTTGAAACCGTGTTTTATCCCATCCCATTGACCGATGTGCTGGAAATAGTGCCGGCGACCGATGGTACGACATCACTGCAGTGTTACGGCCGCCCGGTGGACTGCCCGGTGGAGAAAAACCTTGTGATGCGCGCCTGCCGCCTCATGCAGCACCACTACGACTGTGTGCCTGCCGTGGAGATGCATCTCTACAAGCACATTCCCGACGGCGCGGGGTTGGGCGGGGGGTCGAGTGACGCCGCCCATGTGCTGACCATGCTCAACCGGATGTTCTCGGCCGGTGCCGACGCCGCCACGCTGGCCGCTCTGGCCGCCACGTTAGGTGCCGACTGCCCGTTTTTTGTCTATAACCGTCCGATGCTGGCCACCGGCATCGGTGAAGTGCTCACCCCCATCGAGTTAGACCTGAAGGGCATGACCTTGATGCTGGTGAAGCCTCCTGTGAGCGTGTCGACCAAGACGGCCTACAGCCGTGTGGTGCCGTCGCCCGCCGCGAGCGATTTGCGCTCGGATGTGATGCGTCCGCTTCAACAATGGGACGGTGTGGTGAAAAATGATTTCGAGGCCAGTGTGTTTGCCGAGTTTCCGCAGTTGGGACACATGAAGTTGCAATTGCAGCGCGGCGGGGCTCGTTACGCGGCCATGTCGGGGTCGGGGTCGGCCATGTTCGGCATCTTTGATGATGTCAAAATGGCAGAAGCGCTGCAGGGGTGTTTCGAAGGCTGTGACACTTTTGTCACTCCGTTGTGATTGGCGCGTTTTTTGCCCCGAAAACAATTAGTTAAAAACAACCGATGCAATCATGAGCAAAAAAGATAAGAACAAAGAGATGAAACAACAGCGCCAGGCTGCCGTGCAGGAGCCTGTGGCCGCTCCCGAGTCGCAAGCCGAACCCGTGGAGCACGAACAAGCCGAGCAGGCCCCGGCCGAGCCCACGCCCGAGGAGCGAATTGCCGAGCTGGAGGCCGCGCTGGAAAAAGAGAAGAAAGAGTATCTGTTTCTGATGGCCGACTTTGACAACTTCCGCAAACGCACCCGTCAGGAGAAGATGGACTTGCTGAAAAACGGCGCCGAGGGGGCCATGCGAGAGCTGCTTCCCGTGGTGGACGATTTTGAGCGCGCGCTCGATTCGATAGCGCACAGCGACGATGTTGACAGTCTCAAGGAGGGCGTGACGCTGATATACAATAAATTTGTGAAATACTTAGAGCAGCAGCACGTCACTGTCATCGAATCGACAGGAAAAGACTTTGATGCCGACCTGCACGAGGCCGTGACGATGTTCCCGGCTCCCGACGAGTCGATGCGCGGCAAAGTCATCGACACACCCACCAAGGGCTATATGATTAACGACAAGGTGCTTCGCCATGCCAAGGTGGTGGTGGGGCAGTGACCGTTTGCGCAACAAATGAAGGCAATCAACTATGGCACAAAAACGAGACTATTATGAGGTGTTGGGAGTGGACAAAAAAGCCACTGCCGATGAATTGAAGAAGGCCTACCGCAAGTTGGCCATCCAATATCACCCCGACCGTCAACAAGATAAGAGTGAGGCCGAGAAAAAGCAGGCCGAAGAAAAATTCCGCGAGGCCGCCGAGGCCTACGAGGTGCTATCGGATTCCGACAAGCGCGCACGCTACGACCAGTTCGGCTTTGCCGCCGAGCAGATGGGCGGTGGCGGCTTCTCGGGTGGCGGTATGTCGATGGAGGATATCCTGCGCATGTTTGAGGGCGTGGGAGGATTTGGCGGTTTTGGCGGCTTTGCCGACTTTTTTGGTGGCGGTGGCCGCTCGGGACAGCGGGTGAAGCGCGGCGGTGATTTGCGCGTGCGCGTCAAGGTTACCCTGGCCGATGTGGCGCATGGCTGCGAGAAGAAGCTGAAAATACCTCGCATGGTGTCGTGCCCCGACTGCAAAGGTACCGGAGCCAAGAACGGCACCGCGCTCGAAACGTGCTCCAACTGTCACGGCACAGGTGTGGAAACCACCATCAGGCAGACGTTGCTGGGCCGTATGCAGACACAGGGCCCGTGCCACGTGTGCGGCGGCAGCGGCAAAATCATCAAGGAGCGCTGCTCAAAGTGCGGAGGCAAGGGACTCATCCGCAAGGAAGACGTGGTGACCGTCAACATTCCCGCCGGTGTGGCCGAGGGAATGATGCTCACCATGAGCGGTGGTGGCAACGAGGCTCCCGGCGGTGGCGTTCCCGGCGACCTCTACATTGTGATTGAGGAAGTGCGCGACGCGCAGCTCATGCGCGATGGCGACGACCTGATTTATAACTTGATGCTCGACATCCCCACCGCCGTATTTGGCGGTAAGGTGGAAGTGCCCACTATCGACGGGCACGCCCGTGTCACCATCACGCCGGGCACCCAACCCGGCACCGTGCTGCGACTGCGTGGCAAAGGCTTGCCCAATGCGCAGCGTTATGGCACCTGCGACCTGCTCATCAATGTCATGGTCTATATTCCCGAACGTCTCACCTCCGAAGAGCGTAAAGCCTTCGAAGCACTGAAATCGTCGGCCAACGTCACGCCGTCACAATCGACCAAAGACCGTATTTTCGGCCGTCTGCGTCACATTTTTGATAAAGATTGATATTACCCATCCCATTCTCTGACCCGTGAAACGCAACCACAACCACAAGGTGCCCCGTGCCACCGATAAAATCCTCGTGTTCCATGCGCGAGAAGAGGCTCCACTGCTCGAATTTGTGATGAGAGCCCTGGACGGCATCAGCCGCAACAAGGCCAAGTCGATTCTCTCGCATGGCGGTGTGAAAGTAGACGGCAAACGACAGACGCACGTCGAATACGTTGTGCGCCCCGAGGCGGTGGTGGAGGTTTCGCGAGGACCGCAAAGCCCCGCGGCACGCAGCCCGCACTATAACATCGTCTATGAGGACGACTGGCTGGTGGTGGTTGACAAGCGTGTCGGCGTATTGTCGATGGGCGTGGGGGCCGGCAGCCTGAACATGAAAACGCTGCTCGATCGTCATTTTGCCGAGACGCGGCAGCGGTGTACTGCCCATGTGGTGCACCGACTTGACTGCCGCACTTCGGGGCTGATGATTTACGCCAAGAGTGTTGATTTGCAGCAACAACTGACCGCCGACTGGCACCACACCGTCACCGACCGTCGCTATGTGGCTGTTGTTCACGGCCTGATGGAGCAGGGCGAGGGCCGCGTGGAGAGCTGGCTCAAGGACACAGCCAGCATGAAAGTGGTGAGCAGCCCTGTGGACAATGGCGGCAAGTACGCGGTTACGGAGTGGCGTGTGCTGCAGGCCGGCAACGACCGCTCAATGCTGGAACTGCGCTTGCTCACCGGCCGGAAGAATCAAATCCGCGTTCACATGGCCGACATTGGTCATCCTGTGGTAGGCGATGGAAAATATGGTCATCAGGACAATCCCGGCGGGCGCATGTGTCTTCACGCCTTCAAATTGGCCTTCCATCATCCCGTCACCGGCGAATTGCTCGACTTCGAGACGCCCATTCCTTTCCATGTGTGAGGGTCGACAGCCGAGAAGGAATTTTTTCACAGTCTATTGCAAAAAATAAAAAAAAATCCTAAATTTGTGTGCTCATGTGCATGATGCATGCAAATAACGGATTATTCGGGCTGCGCCGCGGGGTGTGGCCATTGCTCGTTTGTGAGCTGCTGCTGGTGGCACTTGCTGCCTGCCACGGTTCGTCGTCATTGTCGGACGTGGAGGCCCGGAAAGCGAGTGTCGACAGTGTGTTGCGCGGCATAAGCCACACCGATTCGCTGGCTGTTCTGGCTCATGACTATGAGCACAACGGCGACAAGCAGGGAGCCATGATAGCCTATAATTACTTGGGCAAGAACTACCGTCACCACTCCCGTTTCGACGAAGCCATCACAGCCCACAACAGCAGCCTGCGGCTGGCCTGGGAGCTGGCCGACACCATCGAGGCGGTGCGTGCGCTCAACAATCTGGGCACCGACTACCGGCGGCTGGGAATCCTCGACGAGGCGGCCACCTGCCATTACCGCGCGCTGAATTGTTGCGAGCAGTACAGCGACAAGACCAGCGAGGCGGCGCGCAAGAACCGTGTGGTGTCGCTCAATGGCCTGGGAAACCTCTACATGACGCTGGAGAACTATGCGGCGGCCGACAGCGTGCTGCGCGCGGCACTTGAGGGCGAGAAATCACTGGGAAGCGAGCTTGGTCAGGCCATCAACTATGCCAATCTGGGTGCTATCATGGAAAGTCGTGAGCGCATGGATTCGGCGTGGTTCTACTATCGAAAATCTTTGGAACTCAACACAGCCGCCGGCAGCGAGTTGGGCAAGTCGTTGTGCCACACCCATTTCGGCAGCCTCTATGAGAAAGCTGGCGACCTCGACATGGCCGTGGCTGAATATGACATCGCCTATAACCTGATGCGAAACACCGACGACCAATGGCACTGGCTGGAAGTGTGCCAAGCCTTGGCGCAGGTGCACATCAAGCGTGGCGACATGCAGCATGCACGCCAGTATGTGACGCAGGCCGACTCCATAGCCACGCAAATCCATTCGCTTGAGCATTTGGCCGTTGTGAACGACTTGAGCTATCAGATTGCACGCCGGCAGGGCAACATTCAGCAGGCATTGGACTATTTCATCCGTAGCCGGCAGTTTCAGGACAGCCTGATAAACTCCCAGAAGGTGAACCACCTGCATAACCTGCGCATCAAATATGAGCAAAACCGCCGCAAGGAAGAAATTGACAACATTAACCGCATCTACGACTCGGAGCGCCACTTCAAAAACATGCTGCTGCTGGTGGGCCTGCTGCTGCTTTTGATGGCCGTCGGTGCCATCGCTTTCCTTGTCTATTCGCTGAGAATGCGCTCGAAGCATCAGCAACTCATGGCCCAAATGGAGGAAACCCGCTCCAGTTTCTTCACCAATGTCACCCACGAGTTCCGCACGCCGCTCACCATCATCATGGGGCTTGCCCAAGAATTGAATGGCAACGATGTGGTCGACCCTAAGACAATGCGCTCGCATGCCCAGAGCATCATGCGTCAGGGAGGCAATCTGCTCGACCTGGTGAACCAGTTGCTCGACATCAGCAAGGTGCAAAGCGCCGTCGGTGCTCCCGACTGGCGAAGCGGCGACATCGTGGCCTTTGTGAGCATGATAGTGAACGGCTATCAAGAAATGTGCCACGCCAAACGCATCGACATCACCTTTGCGGCCCGCGAGCCGTCGGTGACCATGGACTTTGTGCCGCACTATGTGCAGCGCGTGATGAACAATTTGATATCCAATTCGGTGAAGTTCACCCCGTCGTATGGACAAATCTATGTGACTATGCGTGCCGATGCAGGCAAGTTGCACATCACTGTGGCCGATACCGGCACCGGCATTGACAAGGTGGACTTGCCCCATGTGTTTGAGACATTCTACCAGAGCAAGCGCACCCCGCGCATCGACGTGGGCTCGGGCGTGGGATTGTCACTGGTGCGCCAGATGGTGATGGCTATGGACGGCGACATGGAGGTGCACAGCAGCCCCGGCGAGGGAACTGTTTTCGAGCTGCACATGCCCATGAAGCATGGCATCGAAACGCTCAAGGCGGTCGATGTCGAGCAATACCAGCTGCCAACACCGCCTGCCCCGCTCGATGAAACAGTGGATGCGACTCCAATCGAAGATGAGAAAGCCGACGACTCGCGCCCATTGATTTTGATTGTTGAGGACCATGCCGACGTGGCTTCCTACATCGGTCAGCAACTGCGCGGCCAGTACACAATCCAATTTGCCGGAAACGGCCGCGAGGCGCTGAACAAAGCCACCGACACCGTGCCCGACCTGATAGTCACCGACCTGATGATGCCCGAGATGGACGGCTACGAACTGTGCCGGCAGGTGCGTGCCAGCGCCCTGCTGTGCCACATCCCCATCATTGTGGTCACCGCCCGTGCCACCGAGGCCGACCGCATCGCCGGCATCGCAGCCGGTGCCGATGCCTATCTGCTCAAGCCGTTCAATGCCGATGAATTGCGCATCCGCATCGATAAATTGCTGGAGCAGCGGCGCATGCTGCGTTCCATGTTTGCGCAAGACTACACCGACAGCGACTATAATCCCAACGAGCCTTTCACCGGCGGTGACCGCAAGTTCCTGGACCATCTCATCGACATCGTGAATCGCGAAATAGAGGGCAGTAGCCGAAACCGCATCGACATCGACCGCATCGCCTCGGGCATGAACATGAGCACGTCGCAACTGCGCCGCAAGGTGCTGGCCCTCACCGGCCTGAACACGATGTCCTATGTGAACCAGGTGCGCATGAGCAAGGCCAAGCACCTGCTCGAGGAAGACGCCGAGATGCCCATCGGCGAGGTGGCCGAGCGCTGCGGATTTTACGACATGGCGCACTTTTCGCGCATGTTCAAGCAGCACCACGGCATCACGCCCACTCAGTTCCGTGCTCGGTTGACGTGACGGGCTGTAGATGAATTTGCCATTGCAAAAAATTGATTTTCAGAGCATAAAAAGTATTTTTGGTAACAAAACGGCAAACGACAAGTGATGAAAATGCACGATATTTACAAAATTTTGTAAGAAATATCCTAACAGGGTAGTGCACGAAGTCACTAATTTTGCAAAAAAAAAGAAATGATGACAGCTATGAGAGTATCATTCCGTTATGCGATGGCCGCCACAGCACTCATGGTGTGGCTGACGGCCGGCGCGCTTACCAACGAGCAAAAAAGAGTGGTTTACGAAGCGCTCCCCGGCTTGCTCAGCCCGATTGATGTGGGCGACCCGCTGATGACCGGTTACGTCCTGACCGACCTCGACGGTGACGAAGTGGATGACTTGGTGCTGGAGTCGCTCGGCGGAGGCGTGCACCGCGCCTATTCGGTGGGTCGTGACATGGCTCCCATCGTTGTGACCGACGAGATGGCGGGCAACATCAAGCAAAACATGGGTTTTATGCCGGTTCACTACATGACCGAGGTGATTCCGTTGCCCGACTACACGCTCTCGCAGGTGCCGCTCATGGCGACGGCCGATGTGCAGAAGAACGAGTTCCTCGTGAAGGTGGAGGGAGAGACCAACGATGGCATTTGCCCGCCGTCGAGCTACACCCAGATGGTGTTCAAGCCCCATGTGAACCGTGTGAAGATGGTCAAGTCGGAGCTGAGCGTCGACGAGGAGCAGTCCTATTGCCATTATCTGTTCTTCAAGTTGACCGACCCCTCGGTGACCAAGAAAATGTTCCGCGGTTACAAAAACGAAGAAATCATGTCGGTGATAGTCACCGACGAGTTCCTCACCACCCACATCCCGCAGCAATACTCGCGCTGGAAAAGCCCCGAGCCCATCGTGCGCATCGACGCCGAGCGCCGTCAGGCGGTGCAACGCTTCTTCGGGCGCCAGGTGACGCGCAGCCAGTGGCTGGCCACCTGTCCCACCGAGGGAGGTGTGCGCGAGTTTTATTTCGTGACCTTCGACACCCGCAATGAGAATGTGTGCTCGGCGCTGGTGTGCCTGTCGGACGGCGAGGTGGCGTCGTTCAAAATCAACGAGGGCTATCTCGAGGATGGCGAGGAAACGTATTATGCAGCCAGTGTCGACGACCTGTACGCCGAGCATCTGCCCGAAATCATGGCCATCATGGACGGCCCGATGGGTCTGGAGTTCTATGTGCGCTACAACAGCATGGAGGGCACCCACTACAGCGTGTGGCGCGAGGTGGGAAAATCCATGATATCGGTCATCGACCAATATCTTTACTGGGGCGCGAATTGAAACCACTTCGTCGCCGACAAATCTTTGTGTGAAACTTATAAAATGAAATACATCTAATTATTAACCCAATTCATTAAATCTATGGCTTATCAAACAGTGACAACCCGCAGTTATGGCCAGCGGGTGGGAGATTCGTTCAAAGGCATCGGTACCGGCTTCCTGATGTTCATCGCCGGAACCTGCTTGCTCTGGTGGAACGAAGGCCGTACCGTCAAGACCGACGACATGCTCAACGAGGCTCAAGCCAACACTGAGATTGTGGAGAGCGTGGCTAAAGTGAACCCCGACCTGGAAGGCAAGCTCATCCATGCCACCGCCAAGGCCGAGACCACCGATTCAATCAGCGACCCCGACTATCCCGTGGGTGGCGTGGCTATCAACATCCGCCGCGCGGTAGAATACTACCAGTGGGTGGAGCATGAGAAGACCGAAACCCGCGACAAGTTGGGCGGCGGTGAAGAGACCATCCACACCTACACCTATGAGAAGAAATGGGTGTCGAGCCCTGTGAACTCGGGAAGTTTCCACGACCCCGCCTATCAAGGCCGTAACACGGTGAAAAAAGAGGTGGAGGACAACACCGTCTATGCCGAGAACGTGAACTTTGGCGCTTACAAGTTCCCCGGTTTCTTCATTCGCAGCATCAGTGGCAGCAAGCCCGCCATGGTGCAAGTGCCGGGCAACACCGCCACCGTGCACGACTCGATGGTGGCCGACACGGCAGCTGTCGACAGCGCAGCCAACCAGATGGCACTCGACGAGGCCGAGGACGCATCCGATGGCCGCATCATTGCACAGCAAGAGTCGGAGCAACTGGGTGGTCCCATCCAGTACAAGGACTACCTGGTGGATGGCAACATGGTGTACTATGGCGATCCCACAGCCACCCAGATTGGCGACGTGCGCATCACCTTCACCCGTGTTGACCCCGCTGTGGTGTCGATTCTGGGCCGCGTGCAGGGCGACACCTTCTCGGAGTATGTGGCCAAGAACGGCAAGAAGTTCTCGCGCCTGGAGATGGGCACCAAGAGTGCCGACGAGATGTACCAGAGCGCACACGACGAGAACGACATGATCAAGTGGGCCCTGCGCCTGCTGGGCATCCTGCTGGTGGTGGGTGGCCTGAAGGGCATCTTCGGCATCCTGACCACGCTGCTCAAGGTGGTGCCGTTCCTGGCATCGATCATGAACTTCGGTGTGGGCATCATCTGCTGGGTGCTGGGTCTTGCCTGGTCGCTCATCGTGATTGGCATCGCATGGCTGTTCTACCGTCCGCTCACGGGAATCATCCTGCTTGTCGTTGCGGGTGCGCTCATTGGCTGGCTTGTGATGCGTGGCAAGAACAAGAAGCCTGAGCTGCAGCCCGCCCCCGTCGATGCTCAAGGCCCACAAGGCCCACAAGGCCCGCAAGGTCCTCAGGGTGGTCAGCCTTTCCAGGCACCTGAGCAACCGCAGCAGTACCAGCAGCCGCAGCAGTACCAGCAGCCGCAGCAGTATCAGCAGCCGCAGCAGTATCAGCAGCCGCAGCAGTATCAGCAGCCGCAGAATCCCGGTCAGAATCCTGAGATTCCCGAGTGACGAGCGGTCGTTTGCGACTATTGAACCAAGATTGGAGAAAACCGTCGTTGCATCATGCAGCAGGGCGGTTTTCTCCCTTTTTTGTTCTCTAACGAAGCGAATCGATGAAATCGTCGTTGTGAACCCTCCCTTGGGGAAGCAGCTGAGTACCCCCTCTAAGTTAAGGGGAGCTCGGTATAAATCTATTTAATAGTCAGAGCATTGACAGCTCTCCCCCTAAGTTGAGGCCGCTGAAAAAGTGCCCAAATTTTCACCAAAATGTTTATATATGTTAAATAACTAATTTTGGCTAACGAAAATACAGGGCTGGAGGTATGTCAACAGAACATGAATTAACATATATTAACAGTCAAGTGTTAATAAATGACTTTTTCAGTGGCCTCTTTTTTTGGGGGGGGATTAGGTCGGCGATGTGGTGATTACACGCTCCTGCGCCCTGACGCGCCTTTTTCAGGACGCTCCCAGATAACGGGTGATTTGTGACAATTGTGATAAATTTATCAACAAATGTAATGTTTTTTGGCCAAAAAGTTTGAAGTATTCGTTATTTTGCTTAAATTTGCAACAAATTTTAGTCAAATCACTATTGTTTCAGGTGGTTTTTGATAAAAATGCCCAAATTGATGATACAAATATATTCATTCATTAATTAATTTTTAAAATGTTTTTATTATGAAAAAGTATTTACTTCTTTTTGCAGCCGCCGCAGTAGCACTGGGCGCTGCAGCAGGCCAGATGGGCAAGAAAACTGTTCCCTTGTTCAAGGCAGAGCGCACCAACCTTGAAGCCACCGCAACACAGGGCCTCAATCGTGCCCCCATCACCACCCAGCCGGCCGGTGAGGCTATGGAATATGAAGTGTCGATGCAGGGTGTATATGTATCCAACGGTTATTACACGCCCGCAAATCCTTTAGAGGGCGCAACCACCATTGTGTTTGGCGAAAATGGTGCTGTCTATTTCAAGAATATCCTTCTTAATGGCGACAATTACGGTGATACGTGGGTGAAAGGAGCTCTGAGTGAGGATGGCAAGAAAATCACAGTGGCCACCGAACAGTCGATTTACTACTCGATTTCTTATGCTGCCGATGTAAATCTTCGTTGGGAAACAACCGCTGTTTCGAATGGTTCTCTCGTTTTCACGTCCGATTTAACTGTGACAACGGTTACATTCAACGTGGATGAAGATGGTGTTATCAGCCTTGAAGGCGGTGTCCATCCCGGAACCGGGACTTATGCCAATTATGAGGGCACCGGTTTGGGCTGTCAATGGACCGACAACAATTCGTTCGGAGGATTTTTGGCTTGGGGATTGACCTTCACTCCCGCCATGAACCTCAATGCCACGAACATCGAGGTGGAAGCCGGAGCCGACTGCGCCAACGTGTTGTGGGAGGGCAACGATGCCACCTCGTGGAGCTTGCGCTACCGTGTGAAAGGTGATGGCCAGTTCTGGGACTTCAGCGACCAGGCTCAATTTGAGGGATGGCAAACAGTCGATGCCGACGGCGACGGTTACAACTGGGAATACACTCGATATGAGGACGGCGGCAGCATGCTTGGATCGGCAAGCTATGACAATGAAACCGAAACTCCACTGGAGCCCGATAACTGGCTGATTGCGCCCGCCGTGACCATCAAGGCCGGCGACAAGGTGTCGTTCAAGGCTTGGGCACAGGATCCCAACTGGTCTGCTGAGCACTTTGCCGTCTATGCCACCAATGGCGACCCCAGCGACCTTGCCAACTTCACTCAAGTCAGTGAAGAGATTGTTGCCACCGGCACCCCCACCGAGTACAGCTATGACTTGAGCGCCTTTGCCGGCGAGGCCTATGTGGCATTCCGTCACTTCAACGTCACCGACCAGTTCCGTCTGAACCTCGACGACGTGGCCATCGGCACCATCTACGATTGGGTGCAGATTGACGACATCGCCGAGCCCACTTACGCCATCGAGGGCTTGGATCCCGCCACCGACTACGAGCTGCAGATCAAGGGCTATGACGGCAGCCTTGAAGGCGAATGGAGCCAGAGTGCTGAATTCACCACGCTTGAGGCTGATGCCGAGTTCTACGTGGTGGGCGCATTCAACGAATGGAATGTGGCCAATGGCGTGAAGTTTGAGGCTGATGAGGACGGCGTTCTCTCGGCTACCTTCGATGCCGAAGGCGAGGCCGAATCGCTTGAGTTCAAGATTGCCACGCCCGACGACGAGGCCGAGGAGGCCGCCCAGGGCATGAAATGGTTCGGCGGTGTGGATGAGTATGAGAACTACTTCTGCTTGGTGACCGAGGAACTGCTCGGCCAGAACATGACCGTCGTGAGCCCGGGTGCCAACTTCCGTCTGCCCGCTGCCGGCAACTTCACCATCTTGCTGATGGAAGCCGAGGACAATGGCAATGGTGCTCCCAAGAAGATTTCGGCCGACAGCGAGCTGAGCATCATCGTGCTGCAGAATGGTGTCACCGCCGTTGCCGACCTCAACATGGACCGCGCTGCCGGCGTGCACTATGTGAACCTGGCCGGCCAGGTGAGCAGCAAGCCCTTCAATGGTGTGAACATCATGGTGACCACCATGAAGGACGGCAGCAAGAAGGCTGTGAAAGTTGTGAAATAATTTTAGGCACGCACATAACCTGAATGATGCGGCTCGGCTGATGCTGAGTCGCATCTTTTGTATGACGGGCATGTTATACATCTGTGGTGAAAGTCCACTCGGGGCGTAGTCACCGACGAACCCTATAGCGACTTGCAAGTTTCAAGTGGTGACGCTTGGGAGAGAAGAAGCAATAGCGAAATCGTGGCTTGACGAACAGAAATCAGATACTAAGGCGTATCAAGCGGACAAGTTGGCAAA
>JAFUWD010000066.1 GCA_017483645.1 Muribaculaceae bacterium
CAATAGGCAATATATAGCCCAACAGTTTTTTATAAGCGTTTTCCATATCCTCTGCGTTTTTGAACACGCAAAGGTACAGTTTTTTGCTCTAACCGATGCAATAAATAAAATTTAACACACATATTTTTGCAGGTGGCCCGATTTTTCAAAAAAATGATAATTATCGGGTTGTCGATTTGAGGTAATTTTGCAAAAAAGAATATCTCAAACAATTCAAAATTATCATGACTATGAAGAAAACCCTTTTGATGGCTGCCCTGGTAGCCCTGACAACGATGAGTTGTGGCAACAACAGTGAGAACAATGCTAACGGTGCCGACAGCGCCGTGGTGGAAGCAGGCGAGGCTGTGGCTGAGGCTGAAGTTGACAAGGCCGCATATCCGTGGGACTTCCCCCGCGAGGTGGCTCTCGATGCGAAAGAAGGTCAAATCGTGCTTGCGGCATGGGATTATGAGAGAAGGCTCAAAGAGGGCAAAGACCTCTCCAAGCAAGGCATGAGCCTGCTGCAGACCGAAATGGCCGTCGTCGGAAAAGATTTCAGCCAAGTGAAGCGTGGTGACTACAAGGTTCCCAACCTCTATATCATTCCCATTCCGGAAGGGCAGACTGCCAAGAAAGGCGACCTGATTGTTACCTGGAACATCAAGGGTGGCGGTGACTTGCAGCGCGCCTATGTGACCGACGCCAGCAACCCAGCCGAGCCCAAAGTGAACTATATGGACATGATGTGGAACGACGACCCCGAAAAGCCCGGTTTCGGCAACCGCTTCGCCGACACGCAACTGCCCGCCAACTCGTTCTATGTGCTCAAGGACGGTGAGTGGATGCCCGGCGCCCAGGTGGCTGTGAAAGAAGGCACCGAGTGGAAGAACGGCCGCATCATCAGCATTGCCGGCGACAAGTTGTTCCTGCAGATGTTTGCCAATGCGCCCGCTGTGGCCAAGAAATCCGACTGCCGTCTGATTCCTGTCAACGAGGATTTGAAGGCCGGCGACGAGGTGTGGGCATTGTTCACCAGCACCTACAAGCCCAATTGCAAGATTGAGAAGGTTGACAAGGCACGTGGCCTGATCACCGTCATCAACACCCTGGGCAAGCCCGACCTGCTGCCGTGGTTCGAAGTGACCAAGGTGCTTGACTAATCACATTAATTGAATTGAAAATCATCAACTAAAGGAATTAAGAATGAAAAAACTTCAGACAATCATCCTGCTGCTGTGCCTGGGATTCTCCATGGCGCATGCCGACAGCGAATACTGGGACGGTGATTTGATTTACCGGGTGCTCAGTGCTCCCACGTCGTCGGACTACGGTACGGTGACCGTGACGGGCCTGACGCCACAGGCCCAGAGCAAAAGCACGATGTCACTTAAAATCCCGGCCATCATCGATGTCCCCGACGGTGACACCCAGACCTACATGCAATATCAAGTCGTGGGCGTTTCGGCCACCGCATTCCGTTATGCGACAAACATCTATGACGTGACCATGGAATACGGCGTTCAGTATATCGCCGCCAATGCTTTTCAGGGCTGCACACAAATGGTGCGTGTGCGGATGCCCAGTTCTGTGACAACCATAGCCGGCAAGGCATTTGCCGGCTGCACCGCCTTGACCGACGTGTACATAGCATCGACCACCCCGCCCTCGGATCTTGATTGGGACGCGACGGCATTCTCGGCATCAACCCAAACAAAACTCCATGTGGCCAAAGGCAACACCAGCGGTGTGAGCCAGTGGAAATCCGCCATCAGTTCCTGGTCGACCTATTTCACCAGTATCGACCAGTCCTCGCTGGCATACGATTTCAGATGGTATGGTAGCAGTGACGATGGTTACAGCGAGAAATATTATGTGGTGACCAAGCCGGCCAAGAAGGGTGTCAGCGGCGATTTGACTCTGGTGGGAGTTGCCAGCAATGCCCCTTCCCTGACCGAGAATGGCAATCCACATGCAGTGGCCGGCGGTCTTTATAACTACTACACCCGCTCGGTGGCTCCCTACGCATGCTATCAACACGCAACCCTTACAAAGGTGGACCTCTCAGCGACCACGCTGAATCAAACAATCGGTCAAAAAGCCTTTGCCGAATGTCCCAAATTAAAGACTGTGCTTACCGGTGGCTCCAAGATAGGCTTAGAAGCATTCTATGGTAATTCCGCACTGTCGTCGTTGACGCTTCGGGCGGGCATACAGATGATAGAAAGCCAGGCTTTTGCCGGCTGCAAGCTGCTGAAGTCCATCACCATACCCTCCACCGCCACCTCGGTGAACAGCTATTTTGTGGATGACTGTGAGGCCATGACCGCGATAAACGTGGCGACCGGCAATACCGCCTATTCGTCGAAAAACGGTGTCCTGTACAACAAGGCACAGACTTATTTGTTGCGAGTGCCGTGCGGACACACCACCCAAACCTTTGAATTCCCCGGCACCTTGAAGAATGTGGGCAGTTATGCCTTTGAAAACTGCAAGACCGTGAAGCGGGTGTTTTTCAATTATGGAATAGGGCTGATTGGCACGGGGGCATTCAAGGGATGCTCATCGCTCGAGCAAGTGCACATTCCCAGCTCCATCAAAACACTGGGCAATAATATGTTTCAAAACTGCACATCGCTGAGCCTTGTGTCCATCAACGCGCTGACGGCGCCCAGCATCGTTACGTCCACATTCTTCCAGGGCGCCAAATCGCCCATCGACAATCTTTTTGTGCCGCGCAGTCAGGTTGCCAATTACATAGCTGCAGGGTGGAGTGGATTCTCCGCTATCAATCAAGACAGCAAGACTGCCTATGATTACGCTGGCTTTACCACCAATATCAGCGACCTTGCGCTTGCCTATACGGTGACCGACCCCACGGCCAAAACCGTGGAACTGGTTCCCGGCTACGGCATTGGCGGTATTGACCAAGCGTCGACTTCCAGTCCGAACGAGGGTGGTGGAACTGTGGTGCAAACGGTACGAGTTCCGGAAATCGTCAAAATTGAGGGAGTGAATTATACCCTGAATAGCGTGGATGAGTATACGTTTGCCGAAGCCACCAATCGATTCAGTATGGAACTTCCGACCACTGTGAAGCGAATCAAAAATCACGCCTTTGCCGAAAGTGGCATTGTCGACTGTCTCATTAAAGGTGTGACCACTATCGACGAATTTGCTTTCTATAACAGCACGCTGTCGGGCATCCAGTTTTCTCCCGATTTGAATTATATCGGTGATAACGCTTTCGAAGGCGTCAATGTCAAGGAGATGGTGCTTCCTTATGGTGTGACAAGCATTGGCAATTCCGCTTTCGCCAATTCGAAGATTGAAAAGCTGGTGATTCCGTCGAGTGTGGAATACCATGCGTTGATATTTAACAACATGACCATGCTCAAGAATCTCTATTTCAATAAGCCGCTTCAACAAGCACCTACCGAAGTTCTGAAAAAGTTGACGAGTCTCCAAAATTTATATGTGCCCGTCGAACATGAGCTAATATATTGTCAAAGTGATTGGAAGAGCAGCTCGTACACCATTAGCCGCGGCTCATACGATTTTGCCGAAAAGGCCGATTCGAAATCCTATGTGCATTATTCGGTGACCAGCACCACGCCCCCGGAGGGCACCTCGCTCGCCGGCACGGTGAAAATGGTGTATAATCCTGAAAAAGCCAAGTGCCCCACCAACTTGATACTCAGCAGTGAAGTGGCTGATGACGCATATGGGGGCACCAAGCGTTACCAGGTTACAAAGATTGCCGACGATGCTTTTCACGGTTGCACATCAAAACTCATTTACAGCAATGGCTTGTTTGAGCCCGGGTCGCCACTGAAGAGTATCGGCGATCAAGCATTCCGTAACTGCAAGGCCTCGTTCACTCGCAATGTGACCGAAGACGACGAGGTTCCCGCCAATTTGCTCTACATTCCTGAATCAACCACATCAATCGGCGCATGGGCTTTTGCCGACATGTCTAATCTTGACGGAATTTTCGTTTCGCCTTCCACGCAAGAACGCACCTACGATTGGGTGGGGTTCTTCTCTGGCAATGACCCCGCCAAATTCACCTGCTGGATGACCTGGGAAGACCGCCTTGACATTAGGGGGGTGTTCGGCAGCAACACCGACTCGTACGGCAAATATATGGACCGGATTGCTCCTTATTATAATAACAGGCACGACTACGACACCGATGTGATAACCACGCATTTCAACACCGTGGATTATCAAGCGGCCGGCCTCGATGCCTACCTCCTTGCCTCCAATGGCGCCGGTCATTTGACCCCCACGAAAGTGGATTATTACAGCAATCCGGTGCTCATTAAAGGGTTGCTCAATCACCCCGAGAATTTCATCTGGCTGCCCCTGACCACTGAGGCCTCGCAGCCAGGCACGAATATGTTGGCCTACGCATTAAACAGCTTTACCGACTTGCGCAATATCAGTGATGGCGCATGCTACTACGACCGAGAGCAAGCCAAGTTTGTCCGTCCCACCGATGTTTATCCTATTAAGCTCGGCCGTCCCTATTTGCGTGCCGATGACGCGACCGTGGCCGAGTGGACGGTGGACTTCTTCAAGCGCGGCGATGTGAACCTGGACAACGAGGTGAGCGTGGCCGACATTACCTCGCTCGTGAACATTGTGCTGACCAATGAGTCGCCCATTGATGCCGTCGATTTCCCGTCGGCCGACCTGAATGGTGACGGCGAGGTGGGTGTTGCCGATGTGACCTCACTGGTGAACTTGCTCCTTGAGCAGGAATAACCCCGGTTATATTACTTGTCCACAATCAATACCGGCGACGCGGTGAGCATTGTAAGCTACCGCGTCGCCGGCTGTATTTGTTGGCATCAATATTGTCCCACGGGGATGTCGTAGCCCAGCAGCCAATAGCTCACTGTGAACGGGGTGGCCTGCTTGCGTGGCTTGGGACCGGCGTGGTAGTAGTAGAGGCGTTGGGTGTCGAAAGAGCGCACGTCGACCATCTGCGTGCCTCCGGGCTTGAGCGTGACGGGCAGTGTCAGCTTGCGCTCGTGGATAATGGCTCCGCCGGTGCTGCTATAACGCAGCAGGAGCCTCACGGCGCTGATGGGGTGATGGGTGTTGTTGGTGACCATGAACGACTCCTTGGTGTCGCCGGCACGCTTGGCAAAGCCCCTGATGGTGATGGCCGCCTGATCGACGCCGGCATCGTCGACCCAAGTACTGTCGGCCTGCTGCAGTTGCAGCGGCTGCACAATGAGGGCCGTGCCGCGGATTTGCGACTGCGTGGTGCGTGTGCGAGCCGATGCGATAATGCTCAGGGCGACTGCACCGGCCATACCGATGGTGACAAAGCGTGCTGTGGCGTTCATAAATAGCGAATGGTATTGAAACGGTTTCCGTTTCCCCCTTCGGGGTAGATTTTATTGAATCCGATGGGGACTTTCTCTTCCACCTTTTCGGGAACAACCGAGATGGAGCGGAAAATGGAAGGCAGGAAGCGGGCCAGGTTCACCCTGACCTTGACGCGCCAGTGCGGCGGGTCGAAGGTGAGGGTGGAGGCATCGGCGCTCAGTGTGGCCACGCACTCCATGGGCTTGAGCAGGGTGATGCGGTCGCGCTGGCTGTAGAGCCACAGCTGCAACTTGCTGGCCACCGCTGTGTGGGCCATATAGCCGATGACCGTTCCCGGCAGCAACTCAATGTCGTCGCCCGCCAGATAGATAATGCGATAGTCAACGCCATGCACCTCGGTTTGGCGCTCGATGGCCAGCGTCATGTGCTCGGTGGGGTAGTTCCAGATGCCTTCGAGCGGCTGCAGGTCGGTTTCGTCGAGGCGCACACGCATGGAGTCCTCGTCAATGCCAGGCAAATAGGTGGATTGCGCAGGCACTGTGCCGGCCCATGCCGCGGTGGCGAGCACGAGCGTTGTGATGAGCGAGGAGAGGCGTCGGGTCATGGTGTCAGGTGGTGCTGAAGCGGTAGGTGAGCCCGAAGCTCAGGATTTCCTTGAATTGCCAGTAGCGCCAGTCGGGGTCCCAGGGGTGCGACTTGTCGAATCGCAGGTGGGTGTAGATTTGGGTGTTGAGGTAGCGTGTGACCGAGAAATCGAAGGTGTTTTCCCAGTCGCCCTGCACATAGCGGTAGTTGGTGAATACATAGAGGCGTGACGTCCATGAGATGTTGGGATGCAGTTTCCACGAGAGTTTGGCTTCGAGGTTGCTACCGAAACTGTGCTTGGTGTGATGTCCCTCGTCGATGCCGAAGTTCACCGGGTTGAGGCGCGTGATGTCGCGGCAAATCTTCAGGTTGTAGGACAGCGGTGCGATGGCCAGGTTGAAAGTGCGGTTGCCGTCACGGTCTTTTCTCTCGTAGGTCATACCAAGACCCAGATTCAGCTCGCCGGGCGACAGGAACGACGCTTTCATGGTGCGTGTGTTCGACTTGTAGTTGTTGAAGAACTGCGTCTGGAACTGCAGCATGGCGCTGTAGTACCAGTTTTTCACCGCTTTGTAACCCAGCTGCGACGAGAAGAGGAAGTTGTCCTCGTTGATCATGTAGTTGCGCAGCGAGTCGTTGTGAGCGGTGGTGACGCCTAATTTGTACTGCAGCGAGTTGTTGAACAGCCAGTTGGGATGCACGTTTTGGTTGAGGTTGCATTCCCACTTGATGTCGGCCAAAATGTTGAGGTTGTTTTCACCGCCCTGATACCAGTTGCCGCTGATGTAGGCCTGCGTGAAGTGCAGCGAGGCGTTGAACAGGTGGAGCCAATTGTGGATTTTGAGCGGTGTGTCGTCGACCGGAGCCTCGGTGGGTTGCGACACCTCGGGTGGTGCCACGACGAGCATGCCCTGCGAGGGATTGGCTGTGATGAGATACTGCTTGGGCGGCTCGGGCAGGGTGTTCACATTGTAGTGAACGCTGGCCGGGCGTGCCATCATGGCGCGGTAGCGCAGCATGTTGACGCGCTGCGACTCCTGTGTGGCATCGTCGAGCCATTGCTGGTCGGTGTCGAGCGTGAGTGGCCGGCGGTTGTCGATCGTCAGCTCGGGCATTTGCAGCGCCTGTGGCTCGGTGGTTGTTTGGCTCTCGTAGATGAGCGGCAGCAGCAGGGCGCTTGCCTGTTGAGGCTGTGGCTCTTGTGCCGTCGAGAAACTTGCTGTTGCCAAGGCAGTGATGAGTGTGAGTGACAATTTCTTCATAGCGGGTGAATTGAGGTTTGTAATGATATCACGGCAAAGTCGGGGGTCATGCGTCGTGCAGCTTGCCGGCTTTGCGCTCTTGCAGCAGTTTTCGTTCTTTTTCTTGCTCTTTTTTCTGCTGTTCCAGTTGCTGGCGCTGTTTGTCGGCATCCTCTTTGCTTTGGATGCGTTGTTGCTTTTTCTCCTTGGGCTCGGTTTTCTTGCCCTCGGTGAAACTCTCAATCATGTCGTCGACCACCTCCCGGTTGCCGTAAAGGTAGTTGACGGTGACTTCGATGATGAGGTCCTGACGCTTGGAAACCAGGTCGGCGATGACGCATCGCGAGCCGTCGGGCATGGTGCCCTCGATGCTGTAGGTCTTGAATCCCTTGACCTTGACCTTAGCGTCGTCGGTGTCGTACATATTGTAGCCGGCCGCTTTGCGCTGCAGGTTGTTTTTCAAGATTTTTTTCTCGTCGCCCTTTTCTTTGGCGTAGAGTTGGACGGTCATCACCATGTCGTCCCACTGAATCTCGAAATGCGTTCCCGATGAGTAGGTGACCCATCCGTCGTCGGGAGTTTCAAAGGCGATGTTGTGCTGGCTCCAGGTGTAGGTGGCGGCGTGTGCCGCGATTGCCAAGCCTGTGCACAGGATGCCTGCAAATAGTCGGTTCAGGAAATTGCTCATCGTCATTTGTTGCTGTTTAAAAAGTCATTCCATTGCTTTGCAGAGCCGCAAAACACATTCAGGTCGACCTCTCCGTCGATTCCTTTCACCTCGCCCCAATGGCTGTATTGCTGGAAGGTGACAGGGTAGTTCGATTCGAGTTTCTGCGGGTCGGTGAAGGAGCACAGCCACAGGTGTTTGCCTGCAAAATTAGGCTTGTAGTATTTCTCGTAGCCGTGGCCATTGGTGTAAATCATGATTTGGTAGCCCTTGCTTTCGAGCGTGCGTGCCATGTGTGTGAGGCGGCGCTTGATGTCGGCATCGGTGACGAAGTGGTCGTTGTCCCAGTCCTCCACATCGATGACCAGAGGCAGGTCGAGTCGTCGCCCCGCCACTGCCTTCAAGAGGTTGTTGGCTTGGGCGTCGCCCTCGCGGTTTTTCCTGAAGAAGTGATAAGCGCCCACCTTGAGCCCGGCCTTGACGGCGGCCTTGTGGTTGACTATGAAATTCGGGTCGTGGAAAGTGGCTCCTTCCGATGCCTTGATGAAGACGAACTCGAATCCCTGGTCGCGCACCTGTTCAAAGTCGATGTTTCCGTTGTGCTTCGACACATCAATGCCCGCCACCGGGTAGTGCTTGCGGTCGATGTCCACATGATGGTGAAACAGGTGCTGGCGCTTGGCCACAAGCACAAGCAGGACAGCGGTCACAACCACTGCCCCTGCAATGAGCATCCACTTGATGTAATCGGGACGCCCCTTGCTTCGCTTGCTGCCGTTTCTTGCCGCCACTGAACGGTTAGAACAGTGGAATCGACGATTGGGTGTAGACGTACTTCTTTTCGAAGTCCTCTTGCGACATGACGAGCATCAGGATGCCCTGGATGAGAGTGATGATGCCAAGCAATCCGCATGAGAGGAGACCCAGGATGAGGAACAGAACACCTGCTCCCGTCTTGCCCAGGTAGAAGTAGTGAACGCCCAGCCCGCCCAGCAAGATGGCCAGTAGTCCGGCCACGCCGCGGCTTTTTCCCGACGGGCCGTTGGAAAACAGGTCAGTATTCTGCTGCGGTTGCTGTCCATAAGCATTTTGCTGCCAGCCCTGCTGTTGATTGCCCTGTTGCTGCCAGCCTTGCTGCTGATTGCCGTATTGGGGTTGCTGCTGCTGTTGGGGTTGCTGCTGTTGCTGCTGTCCTGCATAGGTGAGGTCAACGACATTGCCGCAATAGGGGCAGCGTGCGCGCGGTGTCGAATCTTGTGTGGTGAATGGCCGCCCACACTGCGGGCACTGATAAGTAAGCATAGTCAAAACAATTTATAAAGTTAGATAATCGAATCACAAAGTTTGCAACAATCGTGCCAAATCATTCTCAACGGCGCTTGCCGCCTTTCTTCTGCTGCTGGCGCAAGGCCTCTTGCTGCTGGCGCTGAGCCTCCTCAAGGCGTGCCATGAAACCGCTCTTTTTCTTGGGCTTGGCGCGGTTGGCGGCAATGGTGGCGCGCACTTTTTCCTCGCTCACGAGCAGCCGGCTGCTGTAGGTCTGGGCGATGGTGATGAGCAGCGAGATGAAGTAGTAGTAACTCAGTCCGGACGCGTAGTTGTTGAAGAACACGAGGAACATGAGCGGCATGAGGTACATCATCCACTTCATGCCCGGCATCTGCTGCGACGACTGCTGCGACTGCATGGTGAGCCAGGTGTAGATGATGTTGGTGGCCGTCATGAGCAGGCAGAACAGGCTGATGTGGTTGCCGAAGTAGTTGGTGATGAACGGAATTTGGCCCGTCCACGACACAATCTTGTCGGGAGCTGAGAGGTCTTGCGCCCAAAGGAACGACTGGCCTCGCAGTTCGATACACGACGGGAAGAAGGTGAACATGGCAATCAGGATGGGCATTTGCAGCAGCATGGGCAGGCATCCTCCAAACGGGCTGGCGCCTGCCTGGCTGTAAAGTTCCATGGTCTTCTGCTGACGCTTGATGGCATCCTCCTGATTGGGATATTTGGCATTGATAGCCTCAATGTCGGGCTTGAGGAAACGCATCTTGGCCTGCGAAATGTAGGTCTTGTAGGTGAGCGGCGAGAGCACCAGCTTGATGATGATGGTGAGAATCAAGATGATGATGCCATAGTTGCTCAGGAATGTGCCCAGCCAGTTGAACACCGGAATAATCACACCCGTGTTGATCCAGCGGAACAGTTTCCATCCCAGCGGGATGAGGCGGGTGAGTTTCAGGTCCTCGGCGGGTGAGTACTTGTCGTAGCTCGAGAGCACCTTGTAGCGGTTGGGCCCCAGATAGAAATAGAACGATGCCGGCTGCGCCTTGTCGCTGGCGTAGGGCATGGTGGTGTGGATGGTGAGTTGTTTCAAGTATTTTTCGTAGTCGGGTGTTTCCTTTTGGATTTCGCGGCTGGTGAGCTGTGCGCCCGACATCACGCTGTCGGCAATGAGCACGGCGCTGAAGAACTGGTTTTTGGTCGAAATCCATTTCAGCTTGTCTTTGATTTCCTTGTCGTCGTCGCCATTTTCCTTGGTGTACTCCACGTCGCCGCTCGCACCGGAATACTTGTAATAGATGGCCGAGTTACGCTCCTCAAACATCTTGCCCTCCTCGTGACGGCTCATTTTCTGAGTCCAGTCGAAGTCCACCGTGTTGATGTTGAGCGGAATGACTTGGGTCATGCCTTGCTGCACCATCTGCATGCGCACCATGTAGCTGCCCGGCACCAGCGTGTACTGCAATCCCCAGCTGGCTCCGTTTCCCAGGTCGATTTGCATGAGCACGGTGCTGTCGTTGATTTGGCGCGGGGTGAAGAAGAAATTGCGGGTGTCGAAGCGCTGGGAGTTGTTGCTCAGCGTGAAGCCGTACATATTTTCTCCCGGAGTGAATACCTCGACCTGCGGGGCGTTGAAGGCCTTGTAGCCCTTGAGCGAGGCCCGGCTGATGATGCCGCCTTTGGTGCTCAGCTCGATGGCCAGTGAGTCGTTTTCGAGTTTGATGATTTGCTCGGTGCCGCTGAGTGCGCCAGCAAACGAACCGTTCTTGGCATAAACTTCCAAAGCCCGTTTCACAGCTGCCACGGCCAGGTTGTGAGCTTTGGGATTGGCGCTGGTGTTGGCTGTCGCCTCATCAATGTTGACCGTGGTGTCGCCTGCCACAATGGTGCCCGTGAGCTGCCCGTCGGTCAGGGCCAATTTCACCTCATTGTTCTCAATCTTTTGCGACTCGGCGGGCATGGCCGCCATGATTTCTCTCAGTTGAGCCACCTCGGTGGTGGTGAGTGTGTCCACATCGCCCTGCGTGGCATCGAGCTTCTGGGCTTGTGCCTCAACCTGGGCGATGGAGTCCTGAATGCGTCGCTGCTCGGCCAGCTGGGCCTCGGAGGGTTTGTTCAGCCACATAAAGCCGAAAATCACCGCACACATCAGCAGCATTCCTGTAATCGAATTTTTGTCCATTTAAATATGTTGTTGTACTATTTTGTCGAATATATATTTATGTGCACAATATGCCATGCAAAGTTACGGAAAAACGAGCGAAAAGACAAATATTGTGCCATGCAAATACAATGCCAAACAAGGTTTGCCAATTTTCGAGAGTGAAGATGCTTGACGGTATGAAGGCAGATGGACCAGGACTAATGGGTGAAAATCGGCCCGGGGCGCTGCTTGGGTGCGCTCCGGGCCGATTTAGGTCGTTGTCGGGTGTCACTTGCTGATGCAGGCGCGGATGAAGTCCATGAACAGGGGGTGGGGCGAGAGCACGGTGCTCTGGTACTCGGGGTGGTACTGCACGCCGATGTACCAGCGGTGGTCGGGCAGTTCCACGGCCTCGACGAGGTGCGTTTCGGGGTTTTCGCCTGCGCACACCATTCCTGCGGCCTCGAATTGCTGTCGGAACTCGTCGTTGAACTCAAAGCGGTGGCGGTGACGCTCTTCGATGTGGAGGGTGTCGTAGGCCTTGGCCACGCGTGTGCCCTGCTTCAGGTGGCAGGCGTAGGCGCCCAGTCGCATGGTTCCTCCCATGTTGGTGATACTCTTCTGCTCTTCCATCAGGTCGATGACGTTGTGGCGCGTCTTGGGGTCGATTTCGGTGCTGTTGGCGTCGTCCATGTGGAGCACGTTGCGTGCAAACTCGATGACCATGCACTGCATGCCCAGGCAGATGCCGAAGGTGGGCATATCGTGCTCGCGACACCATTTGAGGGCGGCAAACTTGCCCTCGGTGCCCCGCTGGCCGAAGCCGGGTGCCACGATGATGCCGTCCATGCCTGCGAGCAGCTGCTCCACGTTGGCATCGTTGATTCGCTCACTGTTGATGTAGGTGAGGTTGAGCTTGCGGTCGTGGTAGGTGCATGCCTGGAACAACGACTCGTCGATGCTCTTGTAGGCGTCTTGCAGCTCCACATACTTGCCCACCAGCCCTATTTTCACTTCGGTGCTGGCATTGTTCATCTTGTCGAGGAAGTGATTCCACTTGGTGAGGTCGGGCTCGCCCTTGCATGGCATGTCGGTCTTGGTGAGCACCAGCGTGTCGAGTCCCTGGCGGTGCATCATCAGTGGCACCTCGTAGATGCTGGGCACATCGATTGACTGAATCACGGCATCCACGCTCACGTTGCAGAACTGTGCCACCTTGCGCCGCATGGCGGCGGGGATGTCCTTCTCGGTGCGCAGCACCAGGATGTCGGGCTGGATACCCTCCTGTTGCAACAGTTTCACGCTGTGCTGTGTGGGTTTGGTCTTGAGTTCTTTGGCTGCCCGGATGTAGGGAACGTAAGTGAGGTGCACGCAGATGCACTTGTTGCCCAGTTCCCAACGCAGTTGCCTGACGGCCTCAAGAAACGGCAGCGACTCGATGTCGCCCACGGTGCCGCCAATCTCGGTGATGACAAGGTCGTATTTGCCGGTGGTGCCCAGCAACTTGACGTTACGTTTGATTTCATCGGTGATGTGCGGGATGATTTGCACCGTCTTGCCCAAATAGTCGCCGCGTCGCTCCTTGTCGATGACGCTTTGGTATACCCGGCCGGTGGTGATGTTGTTGGCCCGTGTGGTTTTGATGTTGGTGAATCGCTCGTAGTGTCCCAGGTCCAAGTCGGCCTCGTGCCCGTCGACGGTGACATAACACTCGCCGTGCTCATAGGGGTTGAGCGTGCCCGGGTCGATGTTGATGTAGGGGTCGAATTTCTGGATGGTGACGCTGAAGCCTCTGGACAGCAGCAGCCGCGCCAGAGAAGAAGAAATAATGCCTTTTCCCAACGACGACACAACGCCGCCGGTGACGAAGATATATCTTGTGTCCATTACAATTGATGGTTTAAATTTCAAAACAAAACGCAAAATTAGTGCAAACCGAGTGAAATGCCAAATTTATTTGAGCATTTCCGAGGCGCCGCCTAATTTTCAAAACAATGATTGAATCACGTCACACCATACAACGTGAATGTGATGGCGAGGACAAGGCCGGCAATGATGAGCCCCAAGAATATGTAGGTGACGTACTTTCGGTTTCTGAACCATAAACGGTGCAAAATCTTAAACAGTTTGAACACCAAACTTGCCAGGTAGGTGAGCAATGCTGTGAGTAGGGTGGTGAGCAAGAACTGGCGTGCGTTTTGAGCATTCTCCATTTGTGGAAATGAAATGTGCACTGTAAGCCCTTGGTCGCGTATCTGGCGCAATTTTGCGGCATTTTTATAGCAAAAACCTCCTTCAATGATGGTGTCCGGCTCGATGGTGGCATAGTCAATCTTCAGCACCGACCCGTAATAGAAACGAAGGCTGTTCAGCTTGTCACCCTCGAAGTGGAAACGTTCCGTGATTTGTGACAGGTCGCCTAAGGAGAAAAAAGACAAGGCGTCCGTCGTCGACATGAAGGCTGTGCCACATTCGTAGCTGCCTATGGTGTCGGTGAAAGCAAACAATTGGTCCCACGATAACGTGATGGTGTCGGGATTGATGTTGCCTTCGGCGAATGTGACTACTGCGTTTCTGGGCTTCTGGAGTGTGATGGTGGTAGATGTGTGCCCGTCGTCGTGCTGGGTGGTGGTTGTTATGGTGTCGGAGGGTATTGCCGGGTCGAAATGGAAATGGTTTATTTGCCCCTTTTTGTAAACTCGGTAAGCGTTGAGAACATAAGCCGGACGATTACTCATCGTTATTTCGGTGTGTAAAAGCGAGTTGTAGTCACTGATGTTGATTCCGCCTGCCATCAAGGGGTCGTGATACAGAGAATCGGCTTTGCGCTGCAACTTATCAAATTGAATGGGTTTGTCCGGTCGGGTAAATGGGCGATAGCGGCCCACCTCGTCGGCGGTGGTGCTCATCAGCGTGTCGTGTCGGCTCAGCCACAGGCCAGGCTGCCTTCCGATGGTGTCGCCCCACTGGTCGACCCGGGGGCGGATGTACTTGTGGCGTTTGGGAGGGAAGATTTGGAATCGGGAAAAATCGCGTGCCACCTCAATGTCGTAGCCACTTTTTGACAGAGTGCAGGTGGCCAGAGGCTCGGGCTTGATGTGCGTGTCGTACTGGTGGATGATAATAGATTGATACCAAAAATAACCTAAAAAATAGGTTGCAAGCAGTACGGCAATGATTTTTAAACTGACGATGGCCAGGTTGGCCGAGCCATGCCGGGAAAATAGCTTTGAAAAGATGATCAGTGAATTGGAGCTGAACAGATTCATGGCGTTTTACTTGGCTATGATGAGGTCGATGCCCCGTTCCTCGAGGGCCATGACATCCTTGGGCGACACGCCGGCGTCGGTGATGATGGTGTCCACGTCCTCCATGTTGGCAATTTTGGCGAATCCGCGTCGCCCGAATTTGCTGCTATCGGCCAGCACGATGGTTTTTTGCGCCGCCTGCATCATCTTCTGGTTGAGCTCGGCTTCTCTCATGTCGGTGGTGGTGATGCCATATTCGAAGTCGATGCCGTCCACGCCCATGTAAAGTTTGCTGAACGAGCAGTCTTTCAGAATCGACTCGCTGTATTGGCCCACCACCGAGAGGCTGCTGTGCCTGAGCATGCCTCCGAGCTGGATGATGTCGACCGACTCATTTTGGCTCAGGATTTCGCTCACCGGCAGCGACGCGCTCACCACGGTGAGCCGGTGCAGAGGCACGATGCTCCTGGCCAGGGCGTGCACGGTGCTCCCCGACGCGATGATGATGGAGTCGTCGGTGTTGATGAGCTGTGCCGCCACGCGCCCGATGGCCCGTTTTTCCTCGGTGGCGAGTTTCTCTTTCTCGCTCACGGCCCGGTTGTTGATGTAGGGATTGATGAGGATGGCTTTTCCGTGGCTGCGATAGAGCTTGTCCTGCTTTTCGAGCTCGGTGAGGTCTTTGCGGATTGTGACAGACGACACATTGAGCAGGTTCACCAAGTCGGAAACCTGGATGGAGCCATGCTTCATGAGCAGTTCCATGATGGTGTTGTGCCGCGATTCTTTGGTCATGGTTTTGAGTTTTTAAATAATAGCTTATAAATCGATACAAAAGTAATGAAAAGTTTCGAAGTTAAAAAGATTGGGGGATAAAAAGTTTTGTTTTGTACCTAAGGATTGTGGTTCTGTTTCACAATTTCTAACTATACAAGACGATGCCGTGAAGCGACAAGCCCTAAGCCATGTTGGTCGTAAAATATATTAAAGGTGAAAGTAGAGTGATGTGGTGGGTTCGTGGATGAGAAAAACGAAAGTTAAGGTTTGCGAAACGAAATCTATGAAAGGCTGTTGCGTAAGGAATTTTTTGTCTCTTGGAAGAATATGGGCTTCGTTGTCGGGGTATTAGAAATCAATAGATTAAATATTTTTTTGCGAATTTTCATGTAAAAAAAACATTAAAATATTTGCTTATAAGAAATATAGTATATACTTTTGCAGCGAAACTAATTCCATGAATTGTTTCTTCATGTTGAAATGAAAGAGTATAAGAAACTCAATCGTGTCAGATGACAACATAACGCCTTAAAAATAAAAGGTAATGAACAAAATATACAGCACTCACTACGATGTGATTGTGATTGGTGGTGGAGCCACAGGAGCCGGCACGGCGCGTGATTGCGCGTTGCGTGGGCTGAAAGTTCTTTTGGTGGAGCGTAACGACTTCACTAATGGCGCCACGGGTCGCAATCACGGATTGCTCCATAGCGGTGCGCGCTATGCCGTGACCGACGGCGAGAGCGCCACGGAGTGCATCAAGGAGAATATGATTCTGAGGCGCATTGCACGCCATTGTGTGGAAGAAACTGACGGCTTGTTCATTACTCTCCCCGAGGATGATTTGGCCTATCAATCGACTTTTGTGGAGGCCTGTCGCAAGGCCGGCATCCGGGCCGACGTGCTCGACCCCGCCGAGGCTCGTCGACTGGAACCTGCAGTGAATCCCACGCTGATAGGTGCCGTGCGCGTGCCCGATGCCTCGATTGACCCGTTCCGCTTGACGATGGCCAATGTGTACGATGCGCGGTTGCATGGCGCTCACTGCCTCACATATCATGAGGTGGAAGGATTGATTATCAATCAAAACCGTGTGGAAGGGGTGAAGTTGCTGAACAAGTTCACCGGCGAGCGTGCTGAAGTCCGTGGCCATATCACCATCAATGCTGCCGGCATTTGGGGGCAGCGCATCGCCTCGATGGCGGGTGCCAAAATCAACATGTTCCCAGCCAAGGGCGCATTGCTCATTTTTGGTCACCGTGTGAACAACATGGTGATTAACCGCTGCCGCAAGCCGGCCAATGCCGACATTCTGGTTCCCGACGATGCCGTGTGTGTGATAGGCACCACCAGCGACCGCGTGCCTGTGGAGACCGTCGACGATATGCGTGTCACCGACGAGGAGGTGCAGGTGTTGCTCACCGAGGGCGAGAAACTTGCTCCTGCGTTGGCCACAACACGCATCTTGAGGGCTTATGCCGGTGTCAGGCCGTTGGTGGCCTCTGACGATGATCCGAGCGGCCGAAGCATCAGCCGTGGCATTGTTTGCCTTGACCATGAGAGCCGCGACGGTATCGGGGGCTTCATTACCATCACCGGTGGAAAGATGATGACCTATCGCCTGATGGCCGAAGAAGTGACCAATATGGCATGTCGCAAACTTGGCCGTGACGTGGCTTGCACCACCGCCGAGACGCCGCTGCCTGGTTCGGAACCGCAACAAGAAAAGAGTATAGAGAAAACAATAAGTTTTGCCAGTCGGGCGGCACAGGGCCGCCATGGCGCGCTTGCCGACGAAATCAAGGCCGACCGCCCCTCGGACCGCGCGTTGGTGTGCGAATGTGAGGGCGTGAGTGTGGCCGAGGTGCGCTATGCCGTGGAGAAGCTGCATGTTCACAATTTGGTGAACCTGCGTCGCCGCACCCGCGTGGGCATGGGCACCTGTCAGGGCAAGTTGTGCGCTTGCCGGGCCGCGTCGCTGCTCGGACGCTTCGAGGGAGACCCCGAACGGGCCAAACAGCAACTGGCAGGCTTTTTAGATGAGCGATGGAAGGGCGTGAAACCTGTGGCATGGGGTAGCACCCTGCGTGAAGCCCAACTCACCGCAACAATCTATCAGGGATTATGTGGCATTGACCATGCCGTGACACGAAAGGAGGGAGAGCAATGAGATACGACACCGTGATTATGGGAGGTGGCCTGAGTGGCCTGATGTGCGGTATTGCCTTGTGCAAGGCCGGCCAGCGTGTGGCGATTGTTACCAGCGGACAAAGCTCGCTTCACTTCAACGGAGGCTCCTTGGAACTATTGGGCTACGTTGACGGACAGCCCGTGACTCATCCCCTTGAAAGTATCAACCAATTACCTGCCGGACATCCTTATCAGAAGTTAGGCGCCGAGCGCATTGCCGCTTTGGCTCATGAAGCGGCCCTCGTGCTTGCTGATGCCGGTCTGCACACCACAGGCAACGCCAATGAGAACCATTGCCGCATCAGTCCCATGGGGGTGATGCTTCCCGCTTGGCTCACGCTCGAAGGCTATGTGGCGCTTCCCATGGGCAAGGACTGCCCGTGGCGTCGTGTGCTGATGGTGAACGTGGAGGGTTATCTTGATTTTCCCGTGGATTTTGTGGTTTCGGGCTTGCGTAAGCAGGGGCTTGACGTGGTGGTGGCCGATGTGGTGACCGACGAGCTCGAGCAGCGCCGTCACACCCCCTCGGAAATGCGTGCCACACAGTTGGCCAAGGTGCTGTCGACCCGCGTCGCCACCGAGCATCTGGCCGATGCCATCAATGTGGCGGCAGTCGATGTCGACGCCATCTTGTTGCCCGCTATCATCGGTCTGACCGACGACTCACTCGAGCGACTGCGCCAGCTGGTGAAACTGCCGTTGCATCTGGTGGCCACCCTGCCTCCAAGCGTGGCCGGCACCCGCATGCAGGCGCAGCTCCGCCATTACTTCCAGATGCTGGGCGGCACCTATCTGTTGGGCGATACTGTCACTTGCGCTTCCTTCAACGGAGATGCCGTGGCAAGCGTTGAAACCGAAAAATTGGGCGATATGCCCCTGCGTGCCACACACTTTGTGTTGGCCACCGGCTCGTTCATGAGCAAAGGGCTTGCGGCCAACTTTGAGCGAGTTTATGAGCCCGTAATGAACCTTGATGTGGATGCCGATGGCTCTCGCAGCGAGTGGACCCGTTACGATGTGCTTGAGCCTCAGCCCTATATGACTTATGGTGTGGCCACGACGGCCGATTTCCACGTTGTAAAAGGCGGCAAGCCCGTGCCCAATGTCTTTGCCATTGGCAGTGTGCTGAGTGGCCACGATGCCGTGAAGAATCACGACGGCACCGGTGTGTCGGCACTCACCGGCTTGGCGGTGGCTCATAACATTTTGGGTAAATGACGGCCATCAACAGAGAATATTAAGATTACACGATAAGATTTGATTTATGATTTTTTAGGGTTATGGCAGAAGAAATGCAATTAACCAACACCAGCGCAAACAATTTTGAGCAATGCCTCAAGTGCTCGATTTGCACGGTGTATTGTCCAGTGTCGGCAGTAAACACCGCCTATCCCGGCCCCAAGCAGGCCGGCCCCGACGGTGAGCGCTACCGCCTAAAGGACCCCGATTTCTATCAGGAAACACTGAAGCTGTGCTTGAACTGCAAGCGTTGTGAGGTGGCCTGCCCCAGTGGCGTGCGCATTGGTGACATCATTCAGCAGGCCCGCATGAATCACTTCACCCACCGCCCCAAGTTGCGCGACGTGATGCTCGCTAATACCGACTTTGTGGGCTCAATGGTAACGCTGGTGGCACCCATCACCAATTTTACGCTGGGTCTGAAACCCGTGAAAGTGGTGATGGATGCTGCCCTGGCCATCGACAAACATCGCACATTCCCGGCTTATTCGGGCACCAAATTTGAAAGATGGTATAAGAAGCATGCCGCTGCCGAGCAAGATACTTTTGCAAAGCATGTAAGCTACTTCCACGGTTGCTATGTGAACTACAATTTTCCCAAGCTGGGCCAAGATTTGGTGAAACTGATGAATGCCGTGGGCTACGGTGTGCGGCTGCTTGAGAAAGAAAAGTGCTGCGGCGTGGCGCTGATGAGCAATGGCCTCTACAAGCAGGCCCGTCGCCAGGGTGAGACCAATATGGCCTCGATGCGCCTTGCCATTGAGCGCGGCGAGGAAGTGCTCACCACCAGCAGCACCTGCACCTTCACCATGCGTGATGAATATGCCCACCTGCTGGGCATTGCCAACGATGATGTGCGCGCTCACCTGACGCTGGCCACCCGTTTCCTCTACCGTCTCATCGACGAGGGCAGTGTGCAGCTGGCTTTCCGTCCCGACTACAAAAGGCGCTTGGCCTATCACACCGCTTGCCACATGCAGCGCATGGGATGGGCCATCTACAGCATTGAGTTGCTGCGCATGATTCCGGGGTTGGAACTTGACGTGCTGGAGAGCCAGTGCTGCGGCATAGCGGGCACCTATGGTTTCAAGAAAGAGAACTACGCCACATCACAAGCCATCGGCGAAAGTTTGTTCCAATCCATAGCCGACGCCAATGTTGAGGCTGTGGTGACCGATTGTGAAACCTGCAAGTGGCAGATTGAGATGTCGACGGGTGTTCCGGTGGAGAATCCCATCAGTGTTCTCGCCGACGCTCTCGATGTGGAAAAAACCAAAAAATTAAATGGTTTGTAAAAAAAATTACATGGCATATTTTTTCCTTAAAGGGCACGCTTAAGGAAACCGTGTAAAGGGTTGTGCCGACCTCGTATCCAAGAGAAAGCGAAGTCGGCATTTTTTGTGTCATTATGCTAAATTTATCCTTCGAAACGACACACAATTTTTTGTTGTCATCGGCCGTTAGTTCAGAAAACAAACCATCTAAACGATTCGAAAAAATGAAGAATACTTTTGAGATTTGGGCCAGAAAATGGAGTACGCATAAAAAGACTTTTGTCAAGTCATCGACCCATGCCATGTACATTTTTATTATAGAAAAACATCTCATACCGTTTTTCAATGCTCGTGCCACCATCATGGAGAGCAACGTGCAGGAATTTGTGGACCGTCAGCTCGAAGCTGGCCACAGTGTGAAGACGGTGAAAGGCATGGTGACGGTGCTGCGCATGATTGCGGTCTACGCCAGCAAGCAGAAAGGATGCTTGCCTCCTGTTGGATGGGAGTTGCATTACAATGCCGGTGCGCCTCACCGCAGGACGACCGAGAATGTGCTTAATGTGAAAGACTACAAGGCTCTGGTGAACCATGTGAGCAAGCATGTCACTTGCTTGAACCTGGGCGTGCTTCTCGCACTCACCACAGGGATGCGAATTGGCGAGTTGTGTGCTCTGCAGTGGCAAGACATCAATGTGAAACATGGCGTGGTTGACGTCTATAAAACATTGGAACGCATCTATCTTGTCGATGGTGACCACCGCGGCACCCAAATCATCATTAACACGGCCAAAACGCCGGCTTCGGTGCGGCAAATTCCGTTACCGAAGCAAACCCTTAGTGTGGTCAAGACGTTGTGCAAGGATGCAAACCCCGAATGCTATATGCTCACCAACTCAAGCAAACCCACCGAACCCCGATCGTTTCGCAATCATTTCAACCGCATGGCGCGGGAATTAGGATTGACTGGAGTCACTTTTCACGGATTGCGTCACAGTTTTGCCACCCGATGCATAGAAAGCCGTTGCGACTACAAAACGCTGAGCACCATCTTGGGGCACTCGTCGGTGAGTGTCACGATGAATTACTACGTCCATCCCGACAATAATCAGAAAAAGAAGTGCATCGAGAATATGCTGGGTCACGTGCTACCCAAGACATAGAACGCCGGCTTATTGCTGCTCAGTGAGCAGATAATCGGCGTAAATGTTAAGAAACATCGTGGGGTCGCGCTCCACCATGTTACAGTTGGTCTTCATTTTGAACTGGCTCTTCAGATAGCGCACCAAACGGGCTGTCTTGCCACCCTTGAGATGGTGATAGAGCGCTCCCATGTCCATATGGCCGTCGGTGACAATGGGATAAACCACGGGGTTTCCTTTGAACATGACGCCATACTGCACCGCCTCATAGGTTTCGTTGTCGCCCACAGGTGCCTTGAGCACCACTGGGCACTTGAAAATGGTGGCAGTGGTGTCACCAGCCACCACACACATGAACTGATAAGTGAATTTCTCGAGCAGTTGCATGAGTTTCTCATGCTCGAACTGCGCCACTTTGCATGCGCGCCAGTGTGCGTCGGTCACCGAGGGACTGTCGAAATCGATGGCCATGATGTCATTGAGTGTATACTCGTCTTTTTCTTTCTTATTGCTGTCGATTTTCGGCACAATGGATAGTTTGTAGTTTTGCCGTCCACCGTAATAAATACCCCGGAACCAATGGTCATAGAGATAGCCGCTCACCTTCGAACCATCGTAGAATGTGAGAGTCACATGGTCGGCCTCGGTGATGTGCTTCTTTTTAGCCTGGAGCGTAACGGGCAACATAAGTGCCACACTCATCATCAGTGCAATCAAAATCTTGTTCATGGCATCAAAAATTTAAAAACCCAGGGAGTACCTCAACCCATAAGAAATACCCCCCGGGAGAAAATCAAGATGATAGATTATTTAACTTTTTCATAGATGTAGAGCTCGTGCACCTCGCCGGTGTAACCCTCGTCGGTGAACGGACCTTGCGACATACCCAGGATGATTTGAGTGCCACGGTTGTTGAGCACCACCAGGTCATCGTTGGTGGGGTCAATGGCCAGACCCTCGATTTCACCTGCGCGCTTGAAGTCGGTCATCTCACGGAAGAGCTCAACCTTGCCAGCCTTGGCGCCACCAGCGATTTTGCCGGTACGTTTCACGACCTTGCCGTTCTCGAGCTTCACGCTGAATGGGGTGTCTTTCACAACCTCGGTGCCGTTGACCAGACCGGTGTAAGGCAGCTCGGTGATATCAGCCATGTAGATGTTGTCGGCAATGTGGAAAGTCGATTCACCATCATCGGCAGTGAAGAGAATCTTGCCGTCGCAGATAAAGATACCTTGGCACCAGTAGGGAGTGGGGCGGCACTGCATCTTAGTATAGTACTTGCCAGTTTCCAGGTCGTAGCAGTAGACATAACGGCTGTCCACCCAGTCACTGATCCAGACCATGTTGCGCTCGCGGTCTACAGCCAGACCAGAGCACTCCACTCGTCCACTCTCAGGAGCCCAAGGCAGTGAGCGTTTGTACTTCAGCGTCTCAGCATCAAAGATGTCAATCATGATGTTGTAGCCACGGCCATACTCAAACTTCTCATTACCGGTGTAGATTTCACCTTTCCACACGTCGATGTCACCAAAGTGGTTGGCGAGTTCGGGCTTTTGGAAGGGCTTGTCATTCTTCATCACCATCTGACCGTCCTTGGTGTACTTGTAAAGCACGCGCGTGTCGGACACATAGTAGTACTTGTCGTCAATAGCGACACCCTGGCGACCAGCAACGGGGATGATTTTTTTCAAACGATACTGAGTACCGAGGTGCTGTGCGCTCACGGTCATGCCGAGGCAGCAAACAGCCAGAAGAACTAATAATTTTTTCATTTTGTTTTGTTTTAAAAGGTTGTTAAACAAAAGGTTTAATATAGCTAACCAATTTAGAATTTAAACAAACCCATGATTTGGATTTGGTCGCTGGTGTTGTAACCCAAAGCCTCCTTGGCATCGCTCTTGTACATGAAGTGACCCCAGTTGACCTGAATCTTCACGTTCTTGAACAGCTGATAGGTGCAGCCCAGCAACAGACGGTCGTAGTTGTTGGCAGTGGTCTTGTTAATGTCGTCCTTGTACATGTCCCAGCGAACCATGGGCAGGAACTTGCCGGCATGGTAGCCTGCGAACACATAAGCGCCCAGCTCATCGACGTACTTCACATCGTTCTTCTTCGACTTCATCAAGCCAATCTCAGCACGCAGGTCGAGACCGTTGGGATTGTTGTACCATGCGCCGGCCACAAAGCGGGTCATCGGCATGTACTTCGACACGGGGGCACCGTCGGCATCGAAGCCAACACCTGTTCCACCGGCCAGAGCGGTAGGATTGTACTCGCCCCAGTTGAAGGTGGCCTTCACATTGAAGTTCTTGAAGGGACGGATGGTAGCGCTCACATAGAGGTCTTTGGTTTTGTTACGGTCATCCTTGCAGGGGATTGAACCGTTGGTCAAAGCCACGTCATAGTGGAAGTAGCGGAAACCCTTGCCACTGTCACCGATGTCACCCATGAACATCAAGCCCAAGTCACGACCGTAATCAACCAGGTTGTACTCATAGGGGTTGCGGCAAGCCATACGGTAAACAATGTTCGAGAAGTCGACGGTCTCGAGGGTAGCCGGCGAGATGTCGTAGTTCTCATAACCCAGCGGGGTGTAGAATTGACCGGCGCGAATCTTGAACTCGGGAATAATCTTCCAAGTTGCAAAAGCGTCCATCACTTGGAGGTTCTTCTGACCGTTGCCGTTGGTCGATCCAGCGATTCCGTTGAAGGCCTCGATTTGCAGACGGAAGTCCACTTTCTCACCCACCTTGCCATCCATAATCAGACGCAGGCGTTTAGCCTGGAACGAAGACGACGAAGCGTTTTTGTTGTGAGTCCAGTTCCAACCGGTTTGCAGATAGCCCGAAATTTTGGGCATGTTTGCCACAATCTTATCGAGCGTGGTTTCCGATTGAGGAGCAGGTGCAGCCACGGGTTCGGGTGCAGCCTCTGGAGCAGCTGCGTCGGCGGCATAAAGAGCCGGGCACATAGCTGCAATCATTGCTAATGTCAATAATTTTTTCATAATAAAAATAATTGAATTGATAATAAATATGGGTTAATAAATCTATCACATATCTTTTTAAATTGGGGTCAGCGGTGAGCCCGTTCCAGCAGACGACCGAATTCCTCAACATTGAGCGCCGTGATGTCGGGCTGCGGGTCACTGGCAAGTGCGGTTTCAAGAGTAGTCTCGCCGCTGAGAACCAGCACACCCAGCGAGCCGGCATTCTGTGCGGTGGCCACGTCGGTGTAGATACGGTCGCCACACATGGCAATCTCGTTGCTCTGCAGTCCGCGCATGTCGCGGATGCAATAGAGCATGTTGGGATTGGGCTTGCCGATGACCACGTCGGGCTTGCGCTTGCATGCTCCCTCAATGGCCTTGCAGATGGAGCCACAATCCACCAGAATCACCTCCTGGTCGGTGGGACAGACCCAGTCGGGATTGGTGGCGATGTAAGGAATCTCGCGCTTCGACGCCCACCATGTGGCTCGGCACAGGCGCTTGTACTCCAGTGTGGTGTCGAATGCCACCACCACAATGTCGGGCCGGTCGGCCGGGTCGTCGGCCGTGAGTTCAAACCCCGCTTTGACAAATTCCTCCTGCATGCTGGGCGTGCCCAGCGTGAACAGACGCTTGGCCTCGGGATAGTGCAGGCGAATGTAGTCGATGGTAGCAAGCGACGAGGTGTACATCTGGTCGTCAGTGGCATGGATTCCCAGCCTTTCCAATTTCAGCAAATAGTCCTTGTGGCTGCGAGTTGGATTATTGGTAAGGAACGAATAAGTGATTCCCAGGCTCGTGAGCGTGTCAAGGAAATGGTGCGTATAGGGGAACAGCGTGGATCCCATGTAGATGGTTCCGTCCATGTCGAGCGCCACATGCTTGATGCGTGCGCAGGCCTCGAGCAACTGCAGCTCGCTCATGGGCGACATGTATTTATCAAATTTTTCCATTTTAATGAAGTCTCAATGTTAATTCATGTGTGGGAGAGAGATTGATCAATCTTCATCATAGTTAATGGAATTGGCACGAGCGTAGCCGTCGCGAGGAGCCTGCCACATCGAGATGAGGACAAACATGCCAATGATGGCCACGATGATGATAGCCTCGAACACAGCCGTCCAGCCAAAGTAGTCGGCCACATAACCAACAAGCAATCCGGCCAAGCCCGAGCCCAGATAACCGAGGATACCGGCGATGCCATTAGCACGTGCACTTGCTTCCTTGGTTGCCTGGTTGCCCAGCTCAATGCCGATGAGGGCTTGCGGGCCGTAGATGAAGAAACCTGCGCCCACCAGCACCAGTGCTGTGACAGTAATACCAGCCGTTTGTGGAAGGAAACGGAAAATGGTCATGAACAGGGCTGCTCCGGCCATGCACACCACGCACATGCGGTGACCTTTTCCCTTGAACAGGTGGTCGGTGGCCCATCCGGCAAACAGCGTGCCTACAATACCGGCTATTTCGAATGCTGCAGTCGTCCAGGTCGCACTCTTGATATCAAGTCCGCGAGCCTCGGTGAGGAACTTGGGTCCCCAATCGAGAACGCCCATGCGCACCACATAAACAAACAAGTTGGCCACGCAGAAGGTCCATACCCAGCGATTGCGCCACACCATCACTTTCTCAAATTTGCGGCGGTTCTTGGCGCTCATGTTGTCTTTGAGACCTCCCAGACCGGTGTCGGGCAGGTCGGGCAATCCAGCGTCCTTGGGCTCATCGCGCAGGCCGACAAAGATAAAGATGGCACCTGCCACAGCCAGGCATGCAGGCACAAAGAAGCACCACTTCCAGGCCCCCACATGCTGTGCGTAGACAAGGGCTTGCGATGTGGCGTCGGCCACCTTGTTGTTAGTCAGGTTTTCTGTGATTCGCGCCACCACATCGGCATTAGCGCTCATGTCGGTGCCCAGGGTGCCCATCAGATAGCCGCACACAACAACGGCCAACGCGGCACCAATCGAGTGCGACGTGTTCCAAATCGACATTTTGGTTGCAAGCTCGCTGGGATGAATCCAGTGAGGCAAGATACGGGCGCAGGGGGGATAGCCCATGCCCTGGAAATACTGGTTCAGGATGATAGTCACACCCATTACCAGAATCAGAATGCTGATGAAATCAGGACCTTGGTCAACGCCAGTGATGAGCGAACTGAGATTGGCCCCGAAGCCAAACGTGAAATTGGCCAGCGCGCACAGCAGAAGCCCCACCGCCATGACAATGCGTCCCTTTACCTTGTCGACTAGATAACCGTTGGCAAAGCGTGAGAATCCATAAGTTATCGACCCGAAGAAGATTATCCAGCCGAAACTCTTGTTGGTGATTCCATACTCGGCCGTCATGCCCGGCATGGCCACCGAGAAGTTCTTCCTCACAAAGTAGAAAATGGCATACCCAATCATGGTGACGAGAATAGTCTTCATCTGCCATGAGAGGAATTTTTTCTTTTGCTCACCCAGTGAGCTGTAAACATCTTGCTTAGTCATATTGATTAGTGGATTTTAAATGTCCTTTATTTCCTGTTCTTGACCAGATACTGCTCCTCCTTGTAGGTGAGCGCCATGAACACGATGGCCAACAAGCAGGCACCCATCAGCAGGTAGAAGGTCCATTCCCAGCCGGCATTCTCGGCCACATAGCCAATCACGATATTGGCCAGGATGGCCGTGCCCAGCACGTAACCCATGAAGCCCGTGAGGCCGGCTGCAGTGCCTGCCGCGTTTTTCGGGGCCAGGTCAAGAGCCTGCACGCCGATAAGCATCACCGGGCCGTAAATCAGGAAACCGATGGCTATCAGGCAGCCAATCACCACACTCAGATTGTCCAAATTCATCATGTAGACCCAGATGGCCACAATCAGCAGTGCCATGAACAAGATGGTGGGCAGGGCGCGGCGTCCCTGGAACACCTTGTCGCTGAGCCAGCCACAAATGATGGTGCCGGGGATGGCCGCGATCTCGTAAGCGAAATATGCCCAGCCGGCATCCTTCAAGTTCACACCTTTCTCGGTGAGGATGGTGGGAGCCCAGTCGAGGCATCCGTAGCGCACCATGTAGACGAAAGCGTTGGCCAGGGCGATGTACCACAGGAATTTGTTGGAGAGCACAATCTTGAAAATCTCCCCGGTGGAGAGCACCTGCTCGGCCTTTTCGCTATAGTTTTTCGACGCCGACCCACTCCATTTCTCAATGGCCGGCAGGCCACATGACTGCGGGGTGTCGCGAATCATCAGGTAAGCAATCACAGCCACCAGAATGGCCACTGCGGCGGGGAAGGCATAGGTGCCGATGAGGAAGTACATCTTCTCGTCGGCGCCGTAGAACCACGAGCCGAACCACACGGCGCCATAGGCCGCCATGGGGCCCACCAACGCGCCGCCCACGTTATGGGCGCAGTTCCAGAACGACATCCACGTGCCGCGCTCCTTGATAGAGAACCAGTGCGTCATCACGCGTCCGCACGGAGGCCAGCCCATGCCGTTGAACCAGCCCACCAGGAAGTTGAGTGCTGCCATTATCACGATGGCCAGCGTCTTGTTCTGAGCGCCGATCCACTGAATGGGCACTATCATGAACAGCATCGAAAGTGCAGCGCACACAAGGCCCAGAGGTAGAAACCGGCGGGCGTCGCTACGGTCGCTGATGCTGGCCATCAAGAACTTCGAGAAGCCATAAGCAATGGCGTTCATCGACAGCACAATACCCAGCTCACCCTTTTCGAAGCCGAATGGGGCGAGGGCGGGGATGGCCATCGAGAAGTTTTTACGAACAATATAAAATCCGGCATATCCAATGAAAATGCCGATAAAAACCTGCCAGCGCAGTCGTTTGTACCTAACGTCGGCCTCGGCACCCGTTTGCTCGGGCTTATATGCCGGTGGAGTTAAAAATGCCATGATAGTTCAATTTTTATGCGATATTTGTTAAAGTTTCTTTAATTCTTCATTTTTTTCCTTAAGCGTGCCCTTTAAGGAAAAATAAATCACTATTTTTGCGCCATGATTGTTTTGTTTGGAAATTTATTTAGTTTCGTTATGATAATTTTTTGGGTTTTCAAAAGAGCGGAAACGAAACTTGTGGTTTTCAAAATCAATCAAAAATTGTAACAAGACTAATAGTTAAAGAATATTATCATTTACTATAAACCTTCAATTAACAATTAAAACCAATTTATGGCAAGTTTTTTAGCCCCTCCGGCCTTTAAACCCGAACAGACGGGTCCCGAGGCCGACGCGAAGTACAAGCGACTTCGCTGGCAAGTGTTTATCGGCATCTTTATTGGATATGCCGGTTTCTACCTGGTGAGAAAGAATTTATCGATGGCCATTCCGATGCTTGAGCCCTTTGGCTTCACAAAGGGCGAGTTGGGCACCGCGCTGGCCATGAATGCTGTGGCCTATGGCGTTTCCAAGTTTGTCATGGCGAGCATCAGCGACCGCAGCAATGCTCGTCGTTTCCTGCCCTTAGGACTGATTCTGTCGGCTGTGGCTATGATGTTCATGATTGTACCCATCCATAGCGAGTACATTCGTGAGAACAAGGGTCTTGCAATCACCTTGATGGGCCTGTTCAACTTTTTGGTGGGCTGGTTCCAAGGAATGGGCTGGCCTCCGTGCGGCCGTGTGATGACGCGCTGGTTCTCCATCAAGGAGCGTGGCACATGGATGAGTGTGTGGAATTGTGCCCACAACGTGGGCGGTGCAATGGTTGGCCCCATGGCTGCCTATGGCGCACTCTGGTTCGGTTCGTGGTTCTATGGCGCCGACGAGAAGATGTATTTTCTCATCGGCACTTATGCCTTCCCGGCTGCAGTGGCTGTGCTGATAGCCATCATCGCCTATTCGATGATTCGCGACACCCCTCAGTCGTGCGGCTTGCAGTCGATTGAGAAGTGGAGCGGCTCGGCTTCAAAGAACTACGATGAGAAGAAGAGCGAGCAAGCTCTGAGCGTGAAGGAAATCTTCCGCACGGTGCTCACCAACAAGTTCTTGTGGTACATTGCACTTGCCAACTCCTTTATTTACATGGTGCGTTACGGCTGTCTTGACTGGGCTCCCACCATCTTGAGCAATCAGGGTGTGGATATCAAGAGTGCCGGTTGGGCCTATTTTGCCTATGAGATTGCCGCCATTCCCGGCACGCTGTTCTGCGGCTGGCTCAGCGACAAGGTGTTCAATGGCCGTCGCGCCCTTCCCACGATGCTGTTCATGGCATTGATTATCATTGCCATCGTGGTCTACTGGCAGAACATGACCAACCTGACGGTGGTGATTTGCTGCCTGATAGCCATCGGCTTCCTGATTTACGGCCCGGTGATGTTGATTGGTGTGCAGGCTCTCGACCTGGCTCCGAAAAATGCCGCCGGAACCGCTGCCGGCCTGACGGGCTTCATGGGCTATGTGCTGGGTACTGCCATTCTGGCCAACTCGGTGCTGGGTTACGTTGCCGACCACACTGGCGGTTGGGATGTTCCCTTCATCCTGCTGATAGTGGGTTGTGTGCTGGCCATTGTGTTCATGGGCATGACCTATAAAGAAGAGCAATATCTCGTTGCCGACCGCAAGGGTGAAAGCGTGAAGAAAGAGAAATAAACTAATTATACTATTCATTTTAAACAATTGACATTTATGTTAAAAAATCTCGTTAGAGTAGGCCTGTTGAGCACCGCTATGCTCCTTGCCTTTAGTTCTTGTGAAAAAGAACAGCAGTTTACCAATGAGAAACTTGATGCCAAGCGTGTTGATCTGCAAGTGCTGAACGCCGACCTGGCAAAAGTTCGTGACTATGTGCCCCTCTACGCAGTGATTGCCCACCGCGGTTCCACGTTCTGGGCTCCCGAAGAGACAGAGGCATCGTGGCGCTGGGCCCGTGAAATGGGTGCCGACTATCTGGAGAGCGATGTGCAGTGCACCAAGGACGGTATCGTGCTTGCCAACCACGATGAGAACCTGAAGCGCACCACCAACATCGAGAATGTGTTCAGTGAGACCGTTCCGCCGAGCCGTGCGGACTTCTACATGAGCCTGGGCTTTAGCCGCCAAGACGCCGAGGAGCAATATGGCCGCGATGTGGCCGCCTTCCGCCCGTTCTACACGCTGAGCTATTACTATGCCGAGCTGCTGATGCTGGATGCCGGCAGTTGGTTCAACGAGAGCAGTCTGGAGCAGGCACGTCCCGCTTTCTCAGCTACCGAGAACGGCCGTTTTGAGAATGGTAGGATTGTGTATAGCAACGGTCTGTACATCAGTGCTATCCAAGACCAAATCGCTTATGCTCAGGGCAAACGCTTGGTGCGTGACGCCGAGGGTCGCCGCGTACTTACCTATAAAATCAAGGACGAGTACAAGGGCATGACGCTGGCGCAAATCTACGACGCCATCAAGGCCAAGGGCCAGTACAACGCCAAGTATATGGATTTCCTGGAGTATGACTTCGCCCACGCTTATGAGGCTGACCCCGAGGACACCGGCAACCGCCCTGGCATCTATGTTGAGTTCAAGGAGAGCTGGCTTAACCCCGGCAACATGGAGCAGCGTGTATATGACGTGCTGGCCGAGCAGGGTTGGAACATCATCACCAATGACCCGGGCGAGCAACCCTTCTACAAGAATGGCAAGGTTAACGTGGGTAACACTCGTGGCCGCGTGATTCTGCAAACCTTCTCATTCGATGCACTGCGTCGAGCCAACGACGTTTTCAAGGGCCGTATCCCCATGTGCTATCTGTTGTGGATCAGCGATCCGGCTTATGCCACCGATATCGCTTACGACACCCCCACCGGCTATGCAGCCTTCATCAAATGGGCACAGGACAATGGCGCCCACATCATTGGCCCGGCTATCAGCGGTGCCCCCAACAACTATCCCGAGATGAACGCCCCCTGGCAGGCCTATATGATTCGCAAGGCCGGAATGATTAACCATCCTTATTCGTTCGACTCATGGGCACAGATGACCAAGTACATGGGCTACTACAACTACAATTGGGAAACTGAGTTCGACGACCTGCTGCGTCTGACCATTCCTCCCACGGACTATACCGTAGAAGGGTATCCCAGCAGTGTGCCCGTCTACATGGACGGTTTCTTCACCAACCGCACCGAGATGTCGCTGCGCTACATGATTGAGAACGGTTTCCGCGGCAACCCCGCTCTTCCCAACCCGTTCCATGCCGGACAAAAATATGACAACTCTCAGGCCAACGTCGTCGTTCCCGATGCCGTAGCCACACTGAAACGCCTGGGTTACTAATCAGGACAGAACGAAGTATTATAAATCTTTAAACGAACAATAAATTTATGAAGAAATATATTTTAATGCCCGTTTTGGCAGTATTTGCCCTGGCAGCAGGCGCTCAGGATTTCGACAACGACCCGACGCTGAAAATTGAAAACAAAGAGAAGGAAGTGAAGTTCACAGTGGGTGCCCGCATGATGGCCGACGCTGCGCTCTATCACAGCGACTTCACGCCGATGCAGAGCGGTGCCTCGATTACCGATGCCCGCATCCGCACTTCGATGACCTACAAAGACTGGTATTTCTATGCCGACTTCGGTTTCGGTGGCGGCAAGTTCTCGCAGAAGAACATTTTCTTGCAGTACAGCAAGAACAACCATGCCGTGAAGGTGGGTTACTACAACGACCCCGCCGGCTCCATGGCCCGCAATACCTCGCTGGGCAGCTATCACTTCATCTCGCGCGCCGGTAGCAGCATGGCACTGGGCGAGGGACGTGAACTGAGCCTTACCTACAAGTTCGCCAACAAGAATTTCATGGCCTATCAGGGCATCTTCACCGAGAATGCCTATAACAAGATTGAGTCGGGATTCAACGGCTTGGGCATTTCCGGTCGTTATCTGTTCCGTCCCATCATCGACGAGCACCAGACGTTGCACGTGGGTGTGAGCGGACGCTTCGTCCACATGGGCGGTGGCACCGTTTATAAGAATGTGCTGAAGAAAACCCTGCATCTGGGTCAGCCGCTGGAAACTTACGTTGATGAGGACGAGCAGTTTGTGAGCGCCGACCTCGACTGGGCCAACAATGTGATTAACGTGGGTGCCGAGGCTCTCTACCACAACGACAAGTTCTTCCTGCGTGGTGAGTTCTTCTACAAGAAAGTGACCAAGAAGCGCGACAGCTATTCGCTCTTCATCGATGCTCAGGACAACATTGACGGTTGGGGCGATATTGGATGGTGGGAAAACGCCAACAAACTCAAGGACAACAAGTTCCTGGGTGGTTATGTCGAGGCAGGCGTGATGCTGCTGGGCAAGGGCTACAAATACAATTGCCAGGAAGGTCTGCTTGGCGGTCTCGACGGCAAGGCGCTGGAGCTTGTGGCTCGCTACAACTACACCGGCTTGAACAACCTCACCGATGGTGAGTACTACAACGCCGGTCGTGGTCACTACTATGCCAACGGCTATATGGAAGACTGGCCCGGCACCGGCGCAACGAGTGTTGGCGGCGGCGACGTGCACAGCGTGACCGTGGGCCTGAACTACTCGTTCAACAAGTATGTGCAGGTGATGCTCGACTACACCTACCACAAACTCGACAAGCCGTTCTTGCCTCAGGACAAGAACTTCCATGTGGGTCAAGCCCGCGTGCAGTTCACCTTCTGATGAACGGCGCATGAGCTGAATGAATGTAAATAAAGAGAATCCGCGGCCTGGAAATCGGGTCGCGGATTTTTTGGTATGACGGGCATGTTATACATCTGTGGTGAAAGTCCACACGGGGCGTAGTCACCGACGAACCCTATAGCGACTTGCAAGTTTCAAGCGGTGACGCTTGGGAGAGAAGAAGCAATAGCGAAATCGTGGCTTGA
>JAFUWD010000067.1 GCA_017483645.1 Muribaculaceae bacterium
CAATTTAAAGTGTTTATCAGTAAGTGTTTATTTCTATTAGACCTCAAACGTGCTCCTGCAGAAAGCACTTCTTCGATCTGTAGTGTTTAGTTTGCTGCGCAAAGATAGATTAGTTTATTTTATAAACCAAATTATTTCGTAAATATTTTTTTCTTGGAGGCTATATTTAACATTTATTACTGAGAATGGGTATTTGCTTATTGTTACCGAAACATTCTCTTGAGATAATATTGTGTAATGGCCAGATTGTTGAGTGAGATCCAGCATGCCATTATGCTTTGGCACAGAAATTGCGGTCTAAGTATAAAAGACCAGCAATAATGATGTGGTTATTTGGCATATTCACTGACCTGTTCACAGCCTGCGGAGCTATCGTGGGTGGCTTTATTGTCGCTATCCTCGCCTTGCTGGTGATAGCTTTCTACGTTGTTGCCGCCATTGTGGGCGTCATCATTGCGCTCAGCCTAATCTATGCAACATATTATTGGCCTCGCTATTGGTTCTATAAGTTGCGCGGCAAGGAAGTTCCCCCCGAACCGTTCATCATCAAATATGAAGAAAAAAGCAAGCGTTTTAATAAATGGATGAAAGACGTTCAAACCAAACTTGACGACAAGGTTGCCCGAATGAAAGAGGAACAACGTCAACGGGAATGGAAAAGCTGAAGGACTATTGATGTGAAATCAGGCTGGCGACCTGCACATAACCTCATAATTTGTTTTCAAAAAAACAATTTTTTGGAAAAGTGTTGTTGGCAGACGATTTTTTATTATCTTTGCAGCCGCTTATCACAAGCGCACACATGGGGCTGACTTGGCTTTGACAGCGTGTAGAGGTGGTAGGTAAGCATGCAGAGCGATGATGGCAATGCTCTTAAATCTCAGTCATTACTTAAATTTAACTGGCGAAAACAACTACGCTCTCGCTGCCTGATTGAAGTATAGTAAATCGGCTTAATTTCGGCCCAAGGGGTTGAAACGAGACATCACCCGGTAGCCCTTTCTGCGAGGCTCATCGACACGGTGGTGCTGGCAAATCGGAGATAGAGCGCCACAAGCTGCGAGTAGCGCTCGAAATTTAGCAGCTAAGCCGCCGATTGGTAGTCAGGAGCCTGTCGTCGGTCGAAAACCAAGTCCCGACTAAGCATGTAGAAAGCTTATTAGTTCCACGTTTGGACGAGGGTTCAATCCCCTCCAGCTCCACAACCGACAATCGCAAGTGGCTTCATCGCAGGCCTCTTGCGATTTGTTCTAAAATATTGATTGTTATGAAAATAATGAAGGCTTTATTGTTGATGGCCGTGATGACTGTGGCGGGTATGTTTCATACCAGGGCCTGCACAAGTGTCATTGTAGGCAAAAAGGCGAGTGCCGACGGCTCGGTGATGTGTACCTACAACATCGACACCTGGGGCGGTTTTCACAAGATGTATCATTTTGAGGCTGGCACACACCCGGCAGGTGCCATGCGCAAAATTTTTGACCGTGACTACCGCACCTATCACGGGCAGATTCCCGAGGCACCGGTAACCTATCTGGTGAACGGCAATATCAATGAGTGGCAGGTGGCCATCTCTGAAACCACCTTTGACGGGCGCGAAGAACTGGTGGACGGCAGCGGTATCATCGACTATGGCTCGCTTATGGACCTGGGACTGCAGCGGTCGCGCACAGCACGTGAAGCCATCGGGGTGATGACAGGTTTGGCCGAAAAATATGGATATTGCAGTTCGGGTGAGTCGTTCACTGTGTGCGACCCCGACGAAGCTTGGATTCTTGAATTGATTGGGTGTGGAAAGGGCAGCAAGAACGTGGTGTGGATTGCAGTTCGAGTGCCCGATGATGCTGTGCTGGTGCATGCCAACCAAAGCCGCATCCGCCGTGTGGATCTGACCGATACCGCTCATGTGATGATTTCCAAGAACTGCATCAGTTTTGCTCGCAAAAAGGGCTACTTCAAAGGTGCTGACAGTGAATTCAGTTTTTGTGACGCCTATAATCCTCCCACGTTCGGCGGGCGCAGACTGGGAGACTCGCGTGTGTGGGCCGTCTATCGACGGCTTACGACCGGCATGGACTGCTATCTGCCTTATGTGGAAGGAAAAGAGCCATTGAGCCAAGTGGAGCCGCTGCCCCTGTGGATTGTGCCCGACAAAAAACTCACTGTGAATGACGTCATTGAATGTTTGCGCGACCACTTTGAGGGTACACCGCTGGCTATGGACGACGACCCGGGGGCCGGCTTGTACGACAGTCCATTCAGGCCGCAGCCGCTGCGATATGAAGACCAGGGCACCAAGATGTTCAACGAGCGTCCGTTGGCTACACCTCACACCGCTTTCACATGGGTGTGCCAATTGCGCAGCTTCATGCCTCGCGAGGTGGGCGGTGTCATTTGGTGGGGAAATGACGACAGTGGCATGGTGGCTTACACTCCGGTTTATTGCTGTGCACAAAGGGTACCGCGGTGCTATGACACTCCTGGTGCCGATGCTTTCCATTTTAGCGACGAGAATGCCTACTGGGTGTGTAACTGGGTGAGCAATATGGTCTATCCTCGCTACAGCTTGCTTTATCCCGAACTGCGGCAGGTGCGCGACTCGTTGCAGGCCAGCTATTTTGTACGTCAGCAAGAGGTTGAGAGCCAAGCCTTGGAATTGCTGGCCGATGGACGAGATTTGGCTGTTGCTTATCTGGATGACTATAGCAATGAGGTGGGAGAGCAGATGGTGGCACGATGGCGCCAGATGGCTTATCACATGATAGTCAAGTACAACGATGGGGTGGTGCGCCAAGAGGAGAATGGCCGTTACCGTCGCAATTCAAGTGGTTTCCGGCCAGTGCTCACACGCCCGGGCATGAGCCAAAAAGCCCGTCGCCGCATCCACCAGGGCTCAGGAAAGCGCTTTGAGGTTCCGTGAAAAAGACCATGGTTTTTAAGATAGGAAATTATCGACAATTGTAATAAATGAACTGTTATGCCTGTCAATAAGAATGCCATGACTCGTTATAGGATACTTGACGAGTTGCTCAGTAACCGCTATCACAATTATTCTCTTGATGATTTGACCGAAGAAGTGAACATCCGCCTTGGCGAGATGGATCCGGCATCGGTCGGTGTTGTTCGGCGAACAATAGAGAAAGATATCCGTTATTTGGAAGTTGAAGGCCCGTTTATGGTAGAGATAGAGCGCTATACTGTTCCGCTGACTGGCAGTGGCAGGACTCGCCTTAAGCATTGTGTGCGCTATGCCGACAACTCTTACAGCATCTTCAAGCAACCGATGACAATCGAAGAGAAGCATCTGTTGCGAGAGGTTATGTCGCTACTTGGGCGGTTCGACGGCTTGCCCGAAATGGGCTCTTTGGAACGGTTGCGCAGAGAGTTGCAAATAGGAGAGGACATCACTCCTGTTGTGTCGTTTTCAAAGAATCCTATTGAGAATACTACAGTGTTGGCCCAATTGTTCATGTCCATCAACCACCATCAGGTGGTGAAGATTGACTACCGGACTTTTGTTAATCCCGATAAATGCCTACATTTGACAGTTCATCCGTATTTGCTCAAGGAGTTCAACAGGCGGTGGTATGTGATAGGTGCGGTTCCTCCCACAATGAAGTTACTGACTCTTGCTCTTGACCGCGTGGTTGATATCGAAGCCGTGCCCGAGGTTGATTACCATGAGCCCCCGGCTGATATTCTTGAGCGTTATGAAGACATTGTGGGTGTCACCTATGTAGAGGAATCGCCGGTTCTCGACATTGTGTTTTGGGTAAGTGACCAAGCGCGTGGATATGTTGAGACCAAACCCATCCACGAGTCCCACACTCCCATTCGCGGTGAGAGTGAATTGGTGTTGCGACAGCGCAATCCTATGCTTAAAGGCGGTGCGTTTTATCGAATTCGTTGCAAGGAAAATTATGAATTATTGAGAGAACTTACCAGCTATGGCAATGATTTGTTGGTGATTTCTCCCACCGGTGTGCGCGATAAAATAGAGCATCGAGCCACCCGCCTGTGTGACGCATATAAAGCACTACGAACATAGAGGCCGCCCCGTGTTCCGAAATTTGCAGTCAAAAAGAGAGAGATGTTAACAGTAATCATTCTTACCGGAATAATTTTCCTGGTGCTAAAACTGATTTTCGGAACAAAAGATGGAAACGAAAAATGACAATGAAAATCCCAAGCCCAAACAATCATGGTTTGAGCGTAATTTGTGGTGGATAGCCTTGTTTTTGGCGTTGTTCTTTGTGCGAATGTGCAATGTGATGGCCAGCCATTATTAGTTGTCCACTTCGTCAAGCAGCTTTTCAAGAAAGTCGATGTGTTCGGGTGGGGTGGCCCAGCTGGTGGCGAAGCGGGTCACAAGCCGACCGCCAGGCAAAGGCTGCCACACCTCGAAGGCTATTTGCCGGCCGATTGCCTCGGCTTGTGAGGTGGTGAGAATGGGAAACTGCTGATTGGTAGGCGAGTCAATAAACAATTCAATGCCGCGGGCAGTGAAGGCGTTTTTCAGTCGCATGGCCATCTCAATGGCATGGCGTGAAATATCGAGGTATAGGTTATTGGTGAACAATGTGTCGAACTGCACACCCAGAAGCCTGCCCTTGGCCAACAACGCGCCATGCTGCTTGATGAGCGTGAAAAAGTGCTTGGGCGCATTGCCTCGTGGAAATACTACAGCCTCACCACACAGGGCACCCACTTTGGTGCCACCGATGTAGAAAACATCGCATAGCGCTGCCAGCTGGGGCAGGTCGATGTCGGCCATGGGGCTGGCCAGCGCATAACCCAGTCGTGCTCCGTCGACGAACAGTGGCAGGTGGTATTGTCGGCAAATGTTATGAATGTCGGCCAACTGCTGCCGTGAATAGATCGTGCCGTATTCAGTGGGAAACGACAGATAGACCATTCCCGGCATCACCATATGTGGCCAGGTGGCATCGCCATAAAAGGCCTGCAAATAGGCACTCAGGTCGTCGGCACGCATTTTCCCCTCCTGAGCCGGCAGAGTGATGACCTTGTGACCGGTGGCCTCGACGGCTCCTGCCTCGTGGACAGCGATGTGGCCCGTTTCGACGGCAATGACCCCCTGGTGGCGTTGCAGTAAGGCGTCGATGACGGTGGCATTGGTCTGTGTGCCGCCTACCAGGAAAAAAACATCGGCATCGGGGCATCCCGTGACAACTTTGATTTTTTGTCGCGCTTGCTCGCTGAAAGCGTCCATTCCATAGCCCTCTTCCTGCTGAAAATTAGTTTCTGCAAGCCTCCTGAGTATTTCGGGGTGCGCACCCTGTGTGTAGTCACAAGTAAATGAAATCATAGTACAGAGAATGATAGTTTGTGAGTGATGAAAATTAAATGAATGCCATCGGAGCTTGTCGTGCCAAAGATAAAAATGTCACCGCCATCTTTGACTCCCAGTCGACGTGCCAGATCAGGTGCCCGTAATGGGAAATTGCGTGTGGCAACATTGGCGTGGTCGATGCCACGAAGTGCCTGGGCAAGGGCACGTTTGTTCATGGTGGTTACCGTGTCAACCACGAAGGAGCGCCCTGGAAAATGCTCCAATGGCTTGCGCGAAACAAACAAATGGCTGGTCGGTGCCATCATGCAGATGCCGACACAGTGTGCCACAGGTTTGTGGCAGGCTGCTGTCATCACCGAGGCGTTCGGCTCATGAAGATAGAGTGTGCCGGAAGTGTCGCCGTCCCAATAAGAAGGATCGGGTACAGGCAAGGAGGGGTCGAATGTGAAGCAATTGTCGTCGTTCACACAGTAGAAAACGGGCTCGCCGTGTGCTATGGGCTCAAGCACCAGCAGTAGTTCTCTACATTGTCCGGCCACACTCACAATGTGCACTTGGCTCACATGGTGCAATTGCCGGAGAGCCAGGGAAATGTCGAGCATGGGTGCCAGTTTGATGATGATGCGCTGTGCCTTGGCCAGCAGCATAGGCAGCATGGTGGTCACATCGGGCGAGCAGTCCTGCATAAGCATCACCCGCTGGCCATGGTTGTCGCGTCGTGCTGGGTCAAGAAAGATAGTGCCCACCGATTGGTTGACACGCTCTTGAAGAAAGTGGGTTGCTTCGTCTTGCACCACATCGGCATGGATGCCCAGCAGCGGGAAATTATGCTCGGCGATGCGACATAACAGATCTTGCTGTTCGACGTAGGTGGCATGTGCCGCCCGGCGTGCCATATATGAGAAATCCACACCCAGACCGCCCGTGAGGTCGATGAGCGTGTCGCCTGCAACGAGCGTGGCCTTGTAGAGCGCGGCTTGCTCTGACGAGCATTGTTCCATCGACACCCGTGGCGGGTAAACAATGCCTTGTGTGGCAGCCCATTGTGGCAGTTTGGAGGTGGCAATGCGCCGACCTTCGATTTGGTCGATGACAAAAGTCATGTCCACACCGGGATATTTGTATGCCATCAAAGCTAACTTTTGAGGGTCATCGGCTTGGTGAGCATCGGCAAATTGCAGGAAGTGGTCGAGCTGGTTGTTGTCCTCGGGAAACGTCATGGTTTCATCAGGATTTTATGGACGGTGTTACGGATATTGCGCATGGCCACCTCGGGCTGAATACACACTTCAAGAGAGTCGTCGGGATGGTTGATGACTTGAACGCTGTCGAAACCAGCTTCGACAAGTTTCGCGCTGTCGGCCAGTTGTCCGCATAGCAATGCCACGGGAACCCCGTGAGCCTTGGCCCGCGACATCACGCGATAGGGCAGTTTGCCCATGAGCGTCTGCTCGTTGGCGCTTCCTTCGCCTGTGATGACCAGGTTCGCGTTGGTCACCAGCTCGTCGAAACGAGCCATGTCGAGCAATAAATCGGCACCTGAGCGTAAAGAGGCGTTCATAAAAGCCATCAAGGCAAATCCTAATCCGCCTGCTGCTCCGGCTCCCGGTGAGAGGCGATGGTTCTTGCCGGTGAAGAAAAACGTCATGTCCGCGAAGCGCCGTGCCCGCTTGTCGAGCAAGTCAATCATGGCACTCGTGGCGCCTTTTTGCCGTGCGAAAACGCGTGCAGCCCCCCTGGGCCCGGTCAGAGGGTTTTGCACATCGCTTGCCACAATCACTTCAACATCGCTAAAACCGTTGAAAATGAAGTGGGAATCGCTCATGGATTGATAATTATAACCTTTGCCGAAATCCATACCCATGGCTTCGAGCATACCCCGTCCGCAGTCGCTCGTGGCACTTCCGCCAAGCCCCACGATGATACGCCGGCATCTTCGTTCCAAGGCGTTGACGATGAGTTCACCGGTTCCATAGGAGGTGGCGATGAGTGGATTACGTTCTTTGGGCGTGAGCAGTGTTAGCCCGCTGGCCTGTGCCATTTCGATAATTGCTGTCGAACCATCGGAAGTGATGGCATAGGGCGCTTGGATGGGGCGCATGAGCGGGTCGTGAACCGGAACCATGATTTTCTGGCCGCCCGTGACCGCCAGAAACGCGTCGAGCATTCCCTCGCCACCATCACTCACCGGCAGGCTGATGACTTGGGCATCGGGGATGGCATCGGCTATGCCTTGTGCTGCTGCCCTGGCGGCCTGCTCCGAGGTGATGCACCCCTTGAACGAATCGATGGCTAAAATGATTTTCATGATAGTGGTGGTTTTGAGGTTATCCAATCAGTAAATAAGTGGCTACCGAAGCAAGCGTGAGAACCAAACCCACGGCCGTCTCATAAGGCACCAATCTGAGCCGTTGCTTGAACGACAGCTCGCAAGCGCCACCCGTGGCATGGAAAAACGAACCGTGAGGCAGATGATCGAGTGTGGTGGCGCCTGCGTTAATCATCGCGGCTCCCCACAGGGCAGGTACGCCCACTGCTAAAATAGTTTCGGCAAACGAGGCCGAGGCCACTGTGGCGCCCGCCGTGGTTGATGCAGTGGCCGCCGACATCAAAGCACCAGCCGTCGGCGCTATGGTCACTCCCCCCAGGTGTATGTGTTCGAGCATGCTCAGGATGCAATCTTTCAGTCCCGAATTCTTGATGACTCCGGCAATGGTTCCTGTTCCGATGAGCAATACTGCCACGCCGGCCATCTTTCCCAGTCCAAACTCGACGGCAGGCAATAGTTTGCGCCACTGTCCCATGGCCAGCATGCCTGCTATTCCTCCGGCAGGAAGGGCGATGAGTGGGTCGATGGCAATGTCGAGCAACGGACGCAACGCCAACAAGCCAATGGTGACGATGGGCGCCACAAGACTTGTCAACAGCGAGGGTAAATTTTGCTGCTCGGTGGTAGTTTCGAGTTCAATAGGGGTGAAGGCCGCCTTGCGTTGAGGCATGAAACGTAGCACTACAAACACCGTGAACAACAGCCCGATGAGCGCGGGAATAAGATTGGCCGCCATCACCATAGAAAGGGGGGCGTGAAGATTTTCGGCAGCAATGATGGTGTTTGGATTGGGGGAGATGATGTTACCGCATTTGCCACCGCCAATCATGGCCATGAGAAGCACCGGAACCGGGATTTTGAGGCGCTGCCCTGTAGCAAGGGCGATGGGTGCCACGGTGATGACCGCCACATCTATAAATACGCCCACACCACACAGTACCAGGGTCGTTACCGCCAACGCTGCCAGCGTGAATCGTTCTCCCATGAGGCGTATGATGGCATTGGAGATGGTTATAGCTGCCCCCGACTTGATGAGCACGCCACTGAGGACTCCGGCAGCCAGAATACGCACCACCGCCGGTGTCACATCCTTCACGCCGTCGGTCATGACTGTGATGGTTTCAACAAGAGAAAGACCACCCACAAGCGCACCCACAAGTGCGCCAAACATAAGGCTGTAGACAGGTGATAATTTTTTGATAATTAACACGATGGCCAGTGCAAGGCCAAGAAGAGCTCCAATAGTTGTCATGACTCGTCGGTTAATTCGGTTATTTCTTCCATGTCGTGATCGAGGCAACCACTCCACAAATACTTTTTGGTTTCTTTAACCAATACTCCGCTAAGCAAAATGAGCGACAACAGGTTGGGAATGGCCATGAGGGCGTTCATGCAGTCGGCCAGGTTCCACACCACTGCCAGATTAGCCACGCTGCCCAAAAACACGGCCGCGATATAGATGTAGCGGTAAGCCTGTTTCCACCGCTCGCCCTTGAGATAGGCCATGGCGCTCTCGCCATAATAGCACCAACCGAGGATTGTACTGAAGGCGAAAGTAATCAGTCCCAATGTGAGCAGCGGTGTGCCGATGAGAGGAATTTTGCTGAACGCCGCATGGGTGAGCATCGCTCCATCGGCGGCAGAGATGTCGGGGTGGGCAATGATGCTGCTCACAATCACCATGCCCGTGAGCGCGCAAATCACCACCGTGTCCCAAAAGGTGCCGGTGGACGACACCAAGGCCTGCCGCACGGGGTTGCGGGTTTGTGCCGCAGCCGCCACGATAGGAGCTGAACCCAGTCCGGCTTCATTGCTGAACAATCCTCGCGCGATGCCATAACGCGCCGCCATGATAATGGTGGTGCCCAAGAAGCCTCCGCCGGCTGCTTGTGGTGAAAAAGCCGAGACGACGATGACTCGCAAGGCCGGCACCAGAAAATTTGCGTTTACAATCAGAATATAAATGCACCCCAGCACATAGAACAACGACATGAAGGGCACCAGCGCCCCGCATACCCGTGCGATGCTTTTCACGCCCCCCAGCACCACGGCTGCGGTGAGCGCGCAGATGATGGTTCCTGAAAGATAGGGCGAGATGCCGTAGGATTCGTTTGCAATGGTTGAGATGGCATTGGCTTGAACTGTGTTTCCGATTCCGAATGCAGCTATGGCCGTGAACACCGCGAAGAGCACGGCCAGCCATTTCCAGCCCAATCCGCGCTCCAATGCGTACATGGGGCCTCCCAGCATTTGTCCGTCGGGACGTTTCACCCGGTATTTTACAGCCAGCAGCCCCTCGGCATATTTTGTGGCCATTCCGAACACGCCTGTCAGCCAGCACCACAGCACAGCTCCCGGGCCACCCAGGGCAACTGCCGTGGCCACACCGATGATGTTTCCAGTGCCGATGGCTGCCGCCAGTGCCGTTGCCAGTGCGCCGAATTGTGAGACATCGCCCGTGGCGTTGCGGTCGGTCTTGACCGATAGCCTGATGGCGGTGAATATTTTGCGTTGCGGCACACGCAAAACCACGGTGAGATAAATGTGTGTTCCCAGCAACAGGATAATCATGGGCCACCCCCATAGCAGAGAGCTGGCATCGGAGAAAAATTGATTGACTGATTCCATTAGCAATCGGTTTGTGCTGTGTGTGTTGATAATGTTTCTATGAGTTTTTCCACCAGGCGGGGCAGGGCATAGCGGTCGATTTCGTTTTCATCAATCCAGACGTAGTCGGATGGTAGGGTAGCGGGCGGAGTGTCGGTTTCAAGCAAGTAGAATGTGGCGATTATCCGGCGATGGGTGAGCACGTGCCGCACGTTATCTTTGAGCAGCGTGAGTCGTCCTTGCCATTGCGGTAGCTGGCCGCCCTCAAATGTGGGCGGTTCCCACAGGCCTTGCCAGATGTCGCCTGCCGAGCGCTGGTGGATGGCCGTCTTGCCGTTACAGCGCAGATACACATAGGTGAGGTCGCGGCGTTTTATCTGCACCGTTTTGTTTTTGACCGGCAGCAAGCTCACTGTACCTTGCGCGCATGCCATGCACGATGCCTCCAGCGGGCACTGCCGGCATGCCGGTGACGACGGGGTGCATTGCAACGCTCCGAAATCCATCATCGCCTGATTGAAGGTGCCGGGTGCATCGGGTGGAAGCAACGACTGGGCCAGCTCGGTGAATTGGCGTTTGCCTTGCGAAGTGTTGATGGGTGTGTCGACGCCGAAGTAGCGTGCCAGCACGCGGAAAACATTGCCGTCGACGGCAGCCACCGGCTCGCCAAATGCCATCGAGGCGATGGCTGCCGCAGTGTAGTCGCCCACACCGCTTAGTTTCCGCAACTGCTCGTAGTTATCTGGAAAATGTCCCCATTCCACCACTTGTCTGGCCGCCTGATGAAGGTGCCTTGCCCGGCTGTAATAGCCCAACCCTTGCCACAGGCGCATCACATGGTCTTGGCTGGCACGTGCCAGGTCGCCGACGGTGGGGAAAGTCTGGATAAACCTTATCCAGTAGTCGGTGCCCTGGGCAATGCGCGTCTGTTGCAGAATCACCTCACTGAGCCAGATGCCGTAAGGGTCGTTGATGCCCCTCCACGGCAATTCACGGCCATGTGAGGCGAACCACTTGATAATGGTGTCGGTGAAGGGATGTCGGGCCATGTGCGGGCGTAATGGTCAAAACTCGTAATCCACGCATCCTCGCAGCTCTTTGTGCCCTGCAAGCAAAGCGGCGGCTGCCAAATGCGCCGGGTGATTGGCGTAAGTGGCCACATCGGCCATTGTGGGCAAAACGGCAGTGAGCACCACGTCCCATTGTTCGGCCGGGTTCTCATTCAGCCCCACTTCCATGCTTTTCAGCACATCAATTTTCTCAGGCAGCGCCTCAAGTGCCGCTTTGAATGCTTGTGCGGCATCGAGCCTCTCGGAGGGTGTGCCGCAGAGTTTGAACATGACGATGTGTTTAACCATAATAAAGAATTAGTTGATGTAACGTTACAAAATTACGAAAAATCGCTGGAAAAACAAAAAGCATCACCGCTGCTGCGGCAATGCTTTTGTTGTTATGGCATGATGCAGAGTATTTTTTACTCGGCTTCGGGAGTTTCTTCGGCGACAGCCTCTTGCTGCTCGGCTACAGGCTCTTCCTGTGCCAGGGCAGCCTCTTGCTGCTTGGCCGGTGCGTTCTCGGGAACAACCTCGAAGGGTATTTCCACGGCCACCTCTTTGTGCAGACGCACGGTAGCCACGTAGCTGCCCACTTCCTTCACAGCCTCCTTGAGGGAGATGATTTTGCGGTCCACCTCGTGTCCGAGCTTGGCCAGCTCCTCGGCGATTTGGATGTTGCTCACCGAACCGTAGATAGTGCCGGTTGCGCTCACCTTGGCGGGGATAGTGAGGCTGATGCCTTGCAGCTTGGTAGCGGCTTCTTCAGCATCGGCTTTAATTTTGGCAATCTTGTGTGCACGCTGACGCAGGTTCTCGGCGAGCACCTTCAGAGCGCTCTCGGTAGCCATGATGGCCTTGCCGGTGGGGATAAGGTAGTTGCGTCCGTATCCGTTCTTCACTTCCACTACGTCGTCCTTGTAACCCAGATTGGCGATATCTTCTTTCAATATGATTTTCATCTGTAATGTCCTCCTTATTGTTAGTGTGATACAAGAGAATTATTTCATCAAGTCGGTCACGAAGGGCAGCAGAGCCAGGTGACGGGCGCGCTTCACAGCCTTGGCGACTCGGCGCTGGAACTTGAGCGAAGTGCCGGTGATGCGGCGGGGCAGGATTTTACCCTGCTCGTTGAGGAACTTCTTCAGGAACTCGGGATCCTTGTAGTCGATGTACTTGATACCACTTCTCTTAAAGCGGCAATATTTCTTCTTTTTCGTGTCGACCGACAGCGGGGTGAGATAACGAATCTCGGATTGAGCTTGTGCCATAATGTTTTCCTCCTTTTTTAATCGTTAGTTTCTGTTTTGGCTTCTTCAGCAACTTCGGTTGCCTCGGCAGCCTTCTCTTCCTTGGCAGCCTTCTTGAGGTTGCGACGCTTCACGGCATACTCGGCAGCAAACTTGTCGAGGTGGAAAGTGAGGAAACGCAACACCTTCTCGTCGCGGCGGAATGCCGTTTCGAGCTGCTTCACGATGGTGGGTTCACCATCAAACTCAATCAAGGTGTAAAAACCGGTGGTCTTCTTCTGGATGGGATAAGCCAGCTTGCGCAGGCCCCAGGCCTCTTCGTTGACAATCGCTGCACCGTTGTCGGTGAGGACGCCTTTGAACTTTTCTACCGCTTCCTTCATCTGAGCATCAGACAAAACGGGAGTTAAAATGAAAACGGTTTCGTAATGATTCATAAAACGTTTAAAATTAAATAAGTAATTAAAATTTGCTCAAAAAAGCGGTGCAAAGTTACGAATAAGCGAGCGAATTACAAAACATTTCCCCATTTTTTTTCACGCATCCGTGTGTAATTTGTGGGCAGGCTGCGGTGGCTGAGAGGCCAAGGGGGGCAGAACCTTTTAGCGGTGTGATGCGCAGTAGTCGCGCCAGCGCTCGATGAGTGAAGTCATGTCGTCGGGGATGGGGCTGTCGAAGTCCATCTGCTGGCCGGTGACAGGATGCACGAAGCCAAGCGTCTTGGCGTGCAGTGCCTGCCGGGGACACAGTTTGAAACAGTTGCTGATGAACTGTGCATAGCTGGCCGAGCGGTTGCCCCGTAAAATCTGGTTGCCGCCGTAGCGCTCGTCGTTGAACAACGGATGGCCTATGTGGCGCATGTGCACGCGGATTTGATGGGTGCGGCCTGTTTCGAGAATGCACTGCACCAGTGCCACATGGCCCAGGTTTTCGAGTGTGTGATAATGGGTGACGGCATGCTTGCCCATGAGTGGGTCGTCGAAGACGCACATGGCCAGACGGTCGCGCGGGGAGCGTCCGATGTTTCCGATGATAGTGCCGTCGGGCTGTTTCATCTCTCCCCACACGAGCGCCACATATTGACGCTTGGTGGTCTTGTTGAAGAACTGGGTGCCCAGCGATGTCTTGGCCCGTGGTGTCTTGGCCACCACGAGAAGCCCGCTGGTGTCCTTGTCGATGCGGTGCACCAGTCCCATGCGTGGGTCGGTCACGTCGTAGTCGGGGTTGTCCTTGAAGTGCCAGGCGAGCGCATTGACCAGCGTGCCGTCGAAATTGCCGTGCCCGGGATGTACGCACATGCCCGCCGGTTTGTTGACCACCAGCACATCGTCGTCTTCAAAGACAATGTTGAGCGGTATGTCTTGCGCCACAATCTCGTGCTCATAACGCGGGCGGTCCATGACCACACTGATGATGTCGCCCGGGTGAACGCGGTAGTTCGACTTGACTGGCTTGCCATTGACACGGATGCATTGGGCATCGGCCGCGTTCTGGATGCGGTTGCGCGATGTGCCCTTGATTCTCTCCACGAGATATTTGTCGATGCGCAACAGCACTTGGCCGCGCTCCACCTCGTAGCGGTAGTGCTCCCACAGGTCGCGTCCGTTCTCGGTGAAATCGGGGTCGGTAAAATCGAGTTGAATTTCTGTGTCGCTGGCGTTGTCAAGCGCCACGTTCATGTCGTCAAGAGGGTCAATCATTGTTCGACCGGGATTCTTTTGCGATGCGTTCCAGTTCGGCTTGATAATTTTGCTCCTCGATGGAGTCGATGGTGGCTGAGTCGAGGATGACGTCGGGACCGGTGAGGTCGATGGAGCCGTCGCCCACGGTGAGGCGCACTGCAGAGTTGATGCCCACCATCTTGCCCTGCGCCACATGATGCCCGTCGATGGTGTACTGAAGCACCAGGCCCTTGTAGGGCGACGCCACACTGTCGATGGTCACGTTTTTAAATCCAAGCGAACGCAGTATTGCCATGCCTTGCCGAATCGACACATCAGTGAGGCGTGGCAATGCCACCATGCGTGCGTGCATGGCGTTGACCTTGAGATAGACGGTGCGGATGGCCTTGACATAACTGTCGGCTTTCGGGTCCTGGTCGAGCACGACGCCCGGCAGGTGACTCTCGTCGTAATTGGTGGAGTCGCTGATGTCCCATTTCAGCCCGGCAGCATCGAGTTTGGCAACAGCTTGCTCAAGAGGGAGGTTGCGCACATCGGGCACATGGCGTTCTTGTCCGTGCGATGTGAACACATCGATAAACAGCAGCGCAATATAACCAATGGCAATGGCTGCCACTATCATCAGGGCGGTGTTGAGCAGGATGGGGTGCTTGGCCCGCACCTGGTCGAGCAGGTTGGTTTTTTTCTTGTTTGTCATGCCTTTGTCTCAAGATTCAAAATGCAAAGTTAGTGTAAACCGAGCGAAAAACCAAAGTTTGCTTTGAGTTTTTCCGGAGAGTGGCCAAACTTCGAAGGCCACGGGGGCGCAAGACCTCAACGTGGTGCAAGATGAACACATAATAAATTTTATTTATATTTTGTCGAAAACACTTCCTCAATTAGTGGGCGGAAGCCGATGCCAGCCGGAAAAGCCTCGCGCCAATGAAAAAAAACCGAAAAAATGGCAATTATGCGAAAAATCCATTATCTTTGTACCAATTAACCACTCATTCACTATCCGTAAACCTGAACACATGAATAAAATTGTAAGCAAACAACAATTCTCGGCGGCAGTGACAAAACTGGTGGTCGAGGCGCCGCTCATTGCGCGGTCGCGCCGCGCAGGCCACTTCGTGATTGTGCGCTGTGGCGAGCATGGCGAGCGCATACCGCTCACCATCGCCGACGCCGACCCTGCAGCTGGCACCATCACCCTGGTGGTGCAAGCGGTGGGGGAGTCGACTCGCAAAATCTGTGCACTCAATCCCGGTGAGGCTTTGACCGACGTGGTGGGGCCGCTGGGCCAAGCCACCCACATCGAGCGCTACGGCACGGTGTTGTGCTGTGGAGGCGGAGTGGGTGTGGCTCCGTTACTGCCCATCATCCGTGCCATGAAGGCCGCCGGCAACCGCGTGGTGAGCGTGCTTGCCGGCCGCACCAAGGACTTGATTATTCTGGAGGACGAAGTGCGCGCGTCGAGCGACGACGTGATTATCATGACCGACGACGGCTCCTATGGCCAGCAGGGGCTGGTGACGGTGGGGGTGGAGCAGGTGCTGCAGCGCGAGCAGGTGGACTACTGCGTGACAATTGGCCCCGCCATCATGATGAAGTTTGTGGCATTGCTTACTAAAAAATATGAGGTGCCCACCGAGGCATCTCTCAACGCCATTATGGTGGATGGCACAGGCATGTGTGGTGCATGTCGCGTGACCGTGGGCGGCCGCACACGGTTTGTATGTGTGGAAGGCCCGGAATTCGACGCCCATCAAATCGATTTTGATGAGTTACTGATGCGATTGAAGAACAATTGATTACCCCGACCACCAAAAAATAGAACCATTATGGACGAAACCAATGATATTATCCAATCGCGCGACGAACAGTGGCGCGTCGGTTTGCGAGCCAGCCGCTCGCCTAAAGAGCGCACTGCCATCGAGCGTGTGGCCATGCCTCAGCTTGACCCTCAATATCGGGTCACTTGCAACGAAGAAGTAAACCAAGGCATCACCGCCGAGCAGGCCATGCGTGAGGCCACCCGGTGCCTCGATTGCAACAATCCGCAGTGTGTGACCGGCTGTCCTGTGGGCATCAATATCCCCAAGTTCATCAAGAATATAGAGCGCGGTGATTTTGCCCAGGCTGCCGCCACATTGAAGCAAACCAGCTCGCTGCCCGCTGTGTGCGGCCGTGTATGCCCTCAGGAGAAGCAATGCGAGAGCCACTGCATCCACTTGAAGATGAAGCATCCCGCCGTTGCTATCGGTTATCTGGAGCGCTTTGCCGCCGACTGGCAGCGTGAGCACGGCGCCGAAGAAGCAGTCCGCCGTCCCGCCTCAAATGGAATCAAGGTGGCCGTTGTGGGCAGTGGCCCGGCCGGACTGTCATTTGCCGGCGACATGGCCAAGTTGGGCTATGAAGTCACGGTTTTCGAAGCATTACATGAGATTGGCGGTGTGTTGAAATACGGTATTCCTGAGTTCCGTCTGCCCAATGCCATTGTGGATCATGAAATCGATGGCCTGCGGCAAATGGGGGTGACGTTTGTCAAGAACTGCATCATAGGCCGCACTGTTACGGTCGACGAGCTGTGCCAGCAGGGCTTCAAAGGCGTCTTTGTGGCATCGGGAGCCGGGTTCCCGCGTTTTATGGATATTCCCGGTGAGAATTTGAGCGGCGTGATGTCGAGCAACGAATACCTCACCCGCATCAATCTCATGGAGGCCGGCCGCGGTGGCGACACCCCTGTGCTGCGAGGCCGCGTCATAGCCGTGGTGGGCGGTGGAAACACCGCCATGGACTCGGCACGCACCGCACGCCGCATGGGTGCCGAAAGGGTGATTTTGGTGTACCGCCGCAGTGAGGCCGAGATGCCGGCACGACTGGAGGAGGTGGGCCACGCCAAGGAAGAAGGCGTGGAGTTCATGACGCTCCACAATCCGGTGGAGTATCTGGGTGATGACCGTGGCCGCGTGCGTGCCATGCGTGTGCAGCGCATGGAATTGGGTGAACCCGACGCATCGGGCCGTCGCAGCCCCGTGCCGGTGGAAGGCGCAGTGGAAGACATAGCCGTCGACCTGGTGATTGTGGCTGTGGGCGTGTCGCCCAACCAGCTCGTTCCGCGCTCGGTTCCTGGCCTGGAGGTGAGCCGCCGCAATACCATCGTGGTCGACGACGACACCATGCAGTCTTCGGTTCCGTTCCTTTATGCCGGCGGCGACATCGTGCGCGGTGGTGCCACGGTGATTCTGGCCATGGGCGACGGTAGGCGTGCCGCGCAAGCCATGCATAAACAATTGTCGTGATTCTTATTAACCGAAACAATATTCAATAACGATGAAAAACATGAAATTATTCTTGTCGACGCTGGTGCTGGCCATGTTGCTCACCGCTTGCGACCCTGCCAAGCAGGAAGCCAATTATCAGCTCCCCGATGTTCCCGAGGTAGTGATGTATCAGGTCAATCCCCGTGTGTTTGCTCCCCAGCAATCGCTCAACGCTGTGACGGCACGCTTGGATTCCATCAAAGATTTGGGTGTGAACGTGATATGGATTATGCCCATCTATCCCATCGGCGAGGAAAAAAGCAAAAATTCGCCATATTCCATCAAGAATTATAAGGAAGTGGCTCCCGAGTTTGGTACGAAAGAAGATTTTAAGCGACTGACCGCCGCTGCCCACGAGCGCGGCATGGCTGTGATTCTCGACTGGGTGGGCAACCACACTGCCTGGGACGCGCTGTGGCTCAAGGACCAGGGACACAAAGACTGGTACACACAGGACTCCACCGGCAACATCATTTTTCCGCCGGGCACCGACTGGTACGATGTGGCCGACCTGAACTATGACAACAAGGACATGCGTGCCGCCATGGTCGATGCCATGAAATTCTGGATTGTCGACATGGGCCTTGACGGTTTCCGCTGCGATGTGGCCGACTGGGTGCCGGTTGACTTCTGGCAGGATGCCATCGGGCAGCTGCGCGAAGCCGCCAAGCCCCGCAAAATCCTGATGCTCGCCGAGGGTAAGCGCGTGGACAATTTCACCGCAGGCTTCGACATGAACTATGCGTGGGATTTCAAGGACGACTTGGTGAAGGTGTTCAATGACGGTGTGGCGGCCAGTGACTTGTTCCGTTCGAGCAAGGAAGAGTACGACAGTATTCCCGAGGGAAAGATGAAACTGCGTTTCACCACCAATCATGACCACTCGAATGAAATCACTCCTGTGAAGCAATTCATCAATGCCAAAGGCTCGATGGCCGCTTGGGTGGCGTCGGTGATGCTCAAGGGCGGCCCGCTCATTTACGGCTCGCAAGAAGTGGGCTATCCCGACCCCATCAACTTCTTCCACTATGTGCCCGTTGACTGGACAGCCAACCCCGAGATGTATCAGGAGTACAAGAAACTCATCGGCATCTACAACAACCATCCTGCATTGCGCCGCGGCGACCTCAAGGCCTACCCACAGAAGGATGTGCTGATGTTCACCCGCACCTACGAGGACGAATCCATCCTGGTGATGGTGAATGTACGCAACAGCGAGCAGAAGGTGGCTCTGCCCGAAGACTGGCGTCCGGTGAAGAACGATGACCTGCTGAACGACGGTGTGGTGAACCTTGACAAGGAAATGGTGCTGCCCGCCTTCGATTATCGCATCTACAAGCGCATGGCGCTCGATGTGGATGCCAAGAAAAAGAAATAACGGGGCGCAAAGGCAGGAATGCCGTGGCTTACTGTTGACTTAGCGACACCGCGTCATCACTGAGTGTGATGCGGTGTTGCTTATATAAGGCACCCAGCGCTTTCTTGAAGTCTTTCTTGCTGCAGTTGAAGGCGGCCAGGATGTCGTCGGGGCTCGACTTGTCGGTGAGCGCCATCGTACCGCCGTGCTCCTGCAGGTGGCGGATGATGACCCCGGCCAGGTCGTCGACACGCATTTTCTCAATTTTTTCAAGAGTGAGGTCGATTTTTCCGTCGGGTCGCACTTGCTTCACAAAGCCGGTGAGACGGTCGCCCACATTTACGTCGCGGTAGATTTCGTTTTGGTAAATCAGCCCCCAGTGGCTGTTTTCCACCAGCACTTTGTAGCCCAGCTCGGTGCGTTGCACCACCAGCAGGCCCACCCGCTGGCGATGGTAATAGTCGGGGCGCGTCCGGCCCACAAAGCGGTCGAGTTTGGCGCTGGCCACAATGCGCTGTGTGGCCGGGTCGAGGTAGATGTGCACCACATAGCTGCGGCCGGCCTGCATGCGCACCCGCTGCTCCCGGAAGGGGACAAACAAGTCTTTGGCGGTGAGGCCCCAGTCGAGGAACGCACCCACGGCGTTGACGTCCTTGACGCGCATCAGCGCGAAGTCGCCCACCACGGCGCGAGGTGTCTCGGTGGTGGCCACAGGCCGGTTCTCGGAGTCGAGGTAAACAAACACTTGAAGGCATGTGCCTACGGTCATGTCGCTGGTGAGGTATCGCTTGGGCAGAAGCACTTCGTTGCCCTCGTCGTCGGTCAGATAGGCGCCGAAATCGACCATGCGACCCAGAGTGAGCTGATTATATTGTCCTAATTCCATTGTGGATAGTGGTGGTTGCGGTTTGATGGCCGCAAAGTTCGGCAAAAAAAATCATAATTCATCATTGAAGAACCATAAAAAATGTGTAATTTAGTGGTTTGAAACCAAAACCAATACTTCTGTGCGATGAAATCTCACATTTTTATATTCTTTATAGTGGCCGCGGCGTTGCTCATGTGTGCCGCTTGCGGAGGGCAGGGTGGCTTGAGCCATGCGGTGGACACAGTGGCTGTGGCCACCACCAAGCTGGCCGATACCACGTCCTTTGTGAAACTCAATGGCGAGCGCTGTGAAATCTGCGCCGAGGCAAGCATCAGCTATCCGGTGCAGTGTGTCGATGCCGCCACGCTCGAGCAAGTGCAACGTTGGTTTGCCTCGACAGTGCTTGAAGCCCCCGACAGTGTGTCACTGCCCGACGCCATGCGGCTGAGCGTGGTGAACACCATGCACCAGTACGACATGACCGCTCAGGACCAGCACTCTGAGGAGCAGTCCGCCTTGATGGCCGACGACGATGAAACAGAAGCAGTGTATCGTTACAACACCAACACCACCATCAATATTTTTGGTCAGCATCATGGCCTCGTGACTTTTTGCCGGGTGGAGATGGTCAAGAAGAACGACCAAGTGACGTCCATAGCTCATCATTATTATAGTTATGACCTGCAAAACGGCCATGCCGTGGACTTGGGCAAAGTCTTCAAGGAAGAGTCGCTGCCCGACGTGTGCCAGCTGCTCAAGCGCCAGCTGATGGCTCAGAACAAGGTGGCCAGCGATGACCAGCTGAACGAATTGGGGTTTTATAACTCCGACAACCTGACCGTGACTCAGAATTTCTACTTTGACGAGGCCGGGCTCACCTGGAGTTTCTTGCCCAACGAGCTGGCGGTGGAGGCTGTGGGCGAACCGTGCATCACGGTGCCCTACGAGACGTTGAGGCCGCTGGCCGCCGACGGCTCGGTGCTGAATCGCTTTTAATCACATGAGTAGCATGGAACACATTCTGAAATATTTTCCCGAGCTCACCGAGCAACAGCGGGCGCAATATGCCCAAATGGAGCAACTTTATCCCGAGTGGAACGCGAAAATCAACGTCATTTCCCGTCGCGACATCGACAATCTGGAAGTCAACCACATCCTGCACTCGATGTCGCTGGTGAAATTTGTGCGGTTTGTGCCGGGCACACGCGTGCTCGATTTGGGCGCCGGCGGCGGTTTCCCGTCAATACCGTTGGCCGTGTATTATCCGCAAGTACACTTTCATTTAGTGGACCGTGTGGGGAAAAAACTGCGCGTGGCGAGTGATGTGGCGCAGCAATTGGGATTGGAGAACGTGACGGTGCAGCATGGCGATGTGAAGGAAGTGAAAGGGCATTTCGACTTCGTGGTGAGCCGCGCTGTGATGGATTTGGGCGATATGGTCCCATTGGTGCGCCGTCTGGTTCCGCGTGGCGGGGACAACGCCATCCCCAATGGCCTGCTGTGCCTCAAGGGGGGCGACCTCACGGCTGAGTTGGCCAAATATGCCCGTGATGTGCTGGTCGATGAGGTGTCGTCCTATTTCAGTGATCCTTATTTCCAAACCAAGAAAATCGTTTATCTGCCGCTATGAAAGTGAGCCGTTTTGTGGTGAATTACTTCGAGGAGAACACCTATCTCTTGTGGGACGAAAATTCGCGCCAGGCCGTGGCGGTGGATCCTGGCATGATGAAAGACTACGAGCGCGATGCGGTGACAAAATTCATCGACGAGCATGGCCTGAGCATCCAGATGGTGCTCGTAACGCACATGCACATCGACCATGTGATGTCGGCCCGGTGGATGGCCTCGCGTTATGGTTGCCCGCTGGCAGCGAGCCTCGACGACGCGATGCTGGCGAGCCGTATGCCCGAGCAAGTTCAGTTTTTCAGGCTCAGGATGCCTGCCGAACCCTTGACTATCGACCATCCGCTGGCCGATGGCGACGTGTTGCTGCTGGCCGACGAGGAAATCCATGTGCTGGCCTCTCCCGGCCACTCGCCTGGCGGCCTGTGCTTCTACCTGCCACAAAGCGGTGTGGTGGTGGCCGGCGACACGCTGTTTGCAGGTGGGGTGGGGCGTGTGGACCTGCCTGGCGGCGACATGGCCACCGAGGTGGCAAGCATCAAGGCAAAACTCCTAACCCTGCCCGACGAAACGATGGTGCTGTCGGGGCATGGCGACACCACAACCATCGGCCAAGAAAAACAGTTCAATCCTTATTTGCGGTAGTCAGAAGATTGACTCCTCGGTGTAGGTGGTGAGCAGTTCCAGTGCTTTCATTCCCACCACCGAGTTGCCCTTGTTGTTGAGCCTCGGGCTCCACACGGCCACGCCGTAGCGCTGGGGACAAAATGCCGCGATACCGCCTCCCACGCCGCTCTTCCCGGGCAAGCCCACCAAATAGGAAAATTCGCCGGCCTCGTCGTAGAATCCGCAAGTTTGCATGATGGCGTTCATACGCTTCACCTGCGATGCGGTGAGTTTCACGCCGTTGTAGTCGAAGGGGCGGCGGTGGTTGGCAAAAGCCAGGAAAGCGTGTGCCAGCTCTTGGCAACTCATCTCCACACTGCACATCAAGAAGTAGAACCTCAGAACCTCCTCGATATCCCCCTTGATGTTGTGGTGATATTTCAGCAGGTTGGCGATGGCCGCGTTCAGGTAGCCCTGCGAGCGCTCGCTCTCGGCCACGATGGGATTGTAGGCGATGCTGTCGTTGCCTGCCAGCGCCCGAACAAAATGGATGAAGTCGCGGTGCGGGTTCGGCAGTCGCTCCATCAGGATGTCGCTCATCACGATGGCCCCGGCGTTGATAAATGGGTTGCGGGGCTTGCCATGCTCCACCTCGAGTAGCACCATCGAGTTGAACGTGGAGCCCGACGGCTCACGTCCCATGCGTTGCCACAAGTTCTCACCCTCCAGGCTCAGTGCCATGGCCAGTGTGAAAACTTTGCTGATACTCTGGATGGAAAAGCGCACCTGTGCGTCGCCCACTGCAAACTGGTCGCCGTCGAGCGTTTCCAAGCACATACCCATTTGGTCGGGATCCACCTCGGCCAGAGCAGGGATGTAGTCGGCTTGGTGGCCCTTGCCCGCCAGCGGCTGCACCTGCTGGAAAATATTGTCAAGAATTTGTTGGTAATCCATGATGATATAGGTTGTTTCTCTGATGGCAAAGTTACGAATAAGCGAGCGCAGAACAAAAGAATTTATTCTTTTTTATGCCGAGCGAGAGTAACTTGGGCGGAACCAACGTTCGAATAAGCGAGCGCAGAACAACCGACGCGCGCAGCAAGCGCAGAGCCAAGCTTGCTTGGGCTATGCCTTGCAAGAAGGAGGAAAACGAAGTTAAAATCTATTATTCACAAATTCTATTTTCTATTTTTTCTACTGTGCACGTGTGATGTGCTTCAATTCCCCCTCTAAAGTTAGAGGGGGTGGCCGCAGGCCCGGGGCGTGTGTCAACCAGCGACGCTGGCCCCCACACCGGCGGACACACTCCTCAGTCGCTTCGCGCCAGCTCCCCGTCCTTAGGGGAGCAGCTGGTCGACACGCGTG
>JAFUWD010000068.1 GCA_017483645.1 Muribaculaceae bacterium
GCTGCGCCCAAGTTACTCGCGCTCGGCATAAAAAATGAAAAACTGCGTTTCTCATTTTAACTTCGTTTTCCTCCTTCTTGCAAGACATAGCTCAAGCCTTTCGGCTTGGCTCTGTGCTTGCTTCGTGCGTCGGTTGTTCTGCGCTCGCTTATTCGTAACTTTGGCTGCGCCCAAGTTACTCGCGCTCGGCATAAAAAATGAAAAACTGCGTTTCTCATTTTGTTCTGCGCTCGCTTATTCGTAACTTTGCACAAATATTTGATTTTACATCATCATTATGGATTATCTTCTGCTTATAGTAGGGCTTGCGCTGCTGTTGTTGTCGGCCGACTATCTGGTCGACTCGTCGGTGGCTATCGCAAAGCGCGCACACATCAGCAATTTCATCATCGGTCTCACCATCGTGGGGATGGGCACGTCGGCGCCCGAACTGCTGGTGGGCGTGTCGTCGGCATTGAACGGGCATGGTGATATCGCAATGGGTAACGTGCTGGGCAGCAACATCGCCAATGTCTTTCTCATTTTGGGACTCACAGCCACCATCAAGCCATTTTTCATTGAGCGAAGCGTATCGCGTCGCGACATCCCATTCGGCATTCTGGCCGCAGTGCTGCTGTTGCTACTGGCCAACGACCGACTGGTTCCTGGCATTGCGCACAACACAGTGAGCCGTATCGACGGAATATTCTTGTTGGTGCTCTTTATCGCCTATATGGCTTATACGGTGGTGAGCAAGGGAAAAAATCCACAAGAGGCACTCAAAGAGGCTGATGAGCAGACGCAAAGCCGCCTTGACGGCAAACACCCCGCCCTGCTTTGGGGGGTGGCTGTGGCATCGCTGGCGGCACTTATTTATGGTGGAAATCTGTTCCTTACATCAGCTCAAAATTTGGCCCGCGCATGGGGCATGAGCGAAGCTGTGATTTCAATCACCATAGTGGCCGTGGGCACATCGCTTCCCGAACTTATCACCGCCGTGGTGGCTGCCACAAAGAATAATCCAGAACTTGCCCTGGGCAATGTGATTGGCAGCAACGTGTTCAACATCTTGTTTATTTTGGGCGCATCGGCTGCAGTGAAACCACTTCACATTATGGATATCAACATTGTGGATTATCTGATGATGGTGCTGGCGGCTGTGCTCACCTATGTGGTGGTGTTCACCTTCGGTAAGCGGCGGTTCGACCGCGTGGAGGGCGTCATCTTCTTAACCATCTATTTGGCCTACACAGCCTATTTGCTGGTACGGGCCTGACACAGAGACAAAAAATTCAGCGCCTCCGCAGGATTCATATCAATCAACTGCGGAGGCGCTTAGTATTAAGTCAAGATTGTGACAATTATCAGCTTTCGACCTGTGCTGCACGGAAAGCAGCCAAATCATCGACACCGAAGGCCATGACATAGGCGTGATGTCCCGCCACCTCGGCCTCGGCATGACGTACATAGACTGCGGCACTCTTTGCGAAGAGGTCGGCACAGCGTGTGGCATCATCAAGGATAAGCAGCGACATGATGATGTCGGCCGTCATCTCATAGAGGCGACGAGCCAAGAAATCGTGCATCTCGTTGTTGCCGGCTTCCTTCACATGATTGATAGCCTGCTCATAAAGGTCGACCAAACGAGCCACGCGCTCACGCAGCGGAACCAACTGGGGAGCCACTTCTTGCTCAAGCATCTCGCGGATAATTCCCAGATAGGTGCCATTGGTCACATAGCGGATAGCAGCCACCACCTGGAGCTGCGTGGTACCCTCGTAGATGGAGAAGATGCGTGCATCGCGATAAAGGCGCTGGCTCTTATATTCCATGATGAAACCCGAGCCACCATGCACCGAGATGGCATCGTAGGCATTCTGGTTGGCATATTCCGAGTTCATTCCCTTGGCCAGCGGCGTGAAAGCGTCGGCCAGGCGCTGGTATTTCTTCATCTCCTGACGCTCCTCGGGCGTGAGGGCACGATCACGACCAATATCCTCAAGTGCTTTGTAAACATCGACGTAGCGAGCCGTTTGATAGAGCAGCGAACGGCCGGCGTCAAGTTTGGCCTTCATGCGCGACAGCATATCGTAGACAGCCGGAAAATGAATGATTTTCTCGCCAAACTGGGCACGCTCACGCGCATAGGCCAGCGCTTCGTTGTAGGCTTCCTGCTCCACACCCACGCTCTGGGCGGCGATACCCAGACGAGCACCGTTCATCAGCGCCATCACATACTTGATAAGTCCCAAGCGGGTGCTGCCGCACAACTCGGCCTTGGCATTCTTATAGGTCAGCTCGCATGTGGGGCTGCCATGGATGCCCAGCTTGTGCTCAATGTGGCGCACGTCCACACCACCGTCGCGCTTATCGTAGATAAACATCGACAGGCCACGACCATCCTTTGTGCCCTCCTCACTGCGGGCCAGCACCAGGTGAATGTCGCTGTCACCATTAGTGATGAAGCGTTTCACGCCATTCAGCCGCCAAGTGCCGTCGGCATCCTGAGTGGCCTTGAGCATCACACGCTGCAAGTCACTTCCGGCATCGGGTTCGGTAAGGTCCATCGACATCGTTTCGCCGGCACAGATGCGCGGAATGTACTTCTGCCGCTGCTCCTCACTGCCGAACTCATAAAGCGTGTCGATGCAGCTCTGCAAGCTCCAGATGTTTTGGAAACCGGCATCGGCCGACGAAATGATTTCGCTCAGCATCGAGAACACCGTGTTGGGCAGGTTCAACCCACCATAGCGGCGGGGCATCGACACACCCCACAGCCCGGCCTTGCGGGTTGCATCCAGATTGTCGAACGTCTTGCTGGCATAGACCATACGTCCGTCCACCAGATGGGGACCCTCCTGATCCACGCTCTCGGCGTTTGGCTCTATGATGTTGGTGGCGACATCGTCGGTGATCTCAAGCAAACGGCGATAGTTTTCGATGGCATCGTCGTGGTCGACCGGTGCGTCGGCATATTCCTTGGCATCGGCAAAACCCTTTTCCTTGAGTTCTACAATGCGCTTCATCAGCGGGTGGGAAAGCTGAAAATTGATTTCCTCAATATTATATTTTGCCATAATATTCTATTTAATGTGGTTAACTTCGATAAATCCCTTGGATGTCACTTGCTGTTTTGCTTGTAATACTTAATCAGCTTGGGCACCACTTCTTCGCACGAGCCCACTATCACATAGTCGGCAATGCGGTTGATGGGAGCGTCGGGGTCGGTATTGATGCTGATGATGATACCGGCATCCTGCATACCGGCGATGTGCTGGATTTGGCCGCTGATACCGCAAGCGATATACACCTTGGGGTGAACGGTGACACCCGTCTGGCCCACTTGGCGGTCGTGATCCACCCATCCGGCATCCACTGCCGCACGGCTGGCACCCACCTCGCCATGAAGTTCCTTGGCAAGTTTGAAGAGCAGGTCGAAACCCTCCTTGCTCCCCACGCCATAGCCTCCGGCCACCACGATGGGCGCGCCCTTGAGGTTGTGCTGGGCAGCTTGCACTGTGCGTTCAATCACCTGCACCACATAAGCTTCGGCCGGCACATAGCGGTCGACATCGGGATAGACGACTTCACCGCGTGCTTGGCCTTCGTAAAGCGCTTTCTGCATCACACCGCTGCGCACGGTAGCCATCTGGGGACGATGGTCGGGGTTGACAATCGTGGCCACGATGTTACCGCCAAATGCCGGACGAATCTGATAGAGCAAATTGTCGTAGTGCTTACCAGTTTTAACATCATCATAGCCGCCAATCTCCAACTCGGTGCAGTCGGCGGTAAGACCGCTGGTGAGCGACGATGACACACGGGGTCCCAAATCACGACCAATGACAGTGGCACCCATCAGGCAGATTTGAGGCTGCTCTTCCTTGAAGAGGTTCACCATGATGTCGGTGTGGGGGGCCGATGTATAGGGGAACAAGCCCTCACGGTCAAACACGAAGAGTTTGTCGACGCCATAGGGCAGAATCTGATCTTCCACATGCCCCCGGATACCGGTGCCCGCCACCACGGCGTGCAATTCCACGCCCAATTCGTCGGCCAGCTTGCGGCCCTTGGTGAGTAATTCCTGAGAAACCTCGGCCACGATGGTGCCTTCTATTTCGCAATATACAAATACGTTATTCATTTTGTGTGTTCAAGGCCCTCCTTAACCGATAATCTTTTCGTCCAACAATTCTTTAATCATTCCGTCAACATCGGCATCGCTGGCGGTGAGCGTCTTGCTCTCCTTGGCCTGGAACACGATGTTTTTCACGGTTTTCACCTTGGTGGGCGAGCCGCTCAGCCCGCACTGCTCGGGATCGCCGTTGATATCGGCCACGCTAAGCTGATTGAGCGTGAGATAAGGACGTTCGTCGTACAGAGCGCTCCACGGCTCGTCACCGGTGCGCTCCATGGGGCAAGTGGCACGTTTGTACTTCATCACCAGTTTGGCATTGCACGGGCGACAAGGTGCCGCACTGCCGTTCACGGTGATGACCACGGGCAACGGTGCCACCACCGTTTCCACGCCACCGTCGATATGACGACGGATAGTGGCTTTACCATCGGCCACGCTCAGGATTTCCTCGGCGTATGTCACTTGGTTCAAGCCCAACTTTTGAGCTACCTGAGGCCCCACCTGAGCGGTATCGCAGTCGATGGCTTGGCGGCCGCCAATCACGATGTCCACATGACCCATCTGCTTGATGGCGGTGGCCAAGGCATAACTGGTGGCCAGCGTGTCGGCACCAGCAAACAAGCGGTCGGTAAGCAACCAACCGGTGTCGGCACCGCGATACAGTCCCTGGCGAATAATTTCCCCGGCACGGGGCGGACCCATCGTCAGCAGCCCCACAGTGGAGCCTGGGTGCTGCTCTTTTAGACGCAGCGCCTGTTCCAACGCATTCAAGTCCTCGGGGTTGAAGATAGCTGGCAGTGCGGCGCGGTTGATGGTGCCGTCGGCCTTCATCGCATCTTTTCCCACATTACGAGTGTCTGGCACTTGCTTAGCCAGC
>JAFUWD010000069.1 GCA_017483645.1 Muribaculaceae bacterium
AAAAAACATGCGCCGTGGGTATTACAAAACGCTCCGGCAAAAACGCCACCATTGAAAACCAGACATTTACGAGAATTTACCTACCAAAAACCACCACAAAAAACGCCGAAAAAACTTTTCACCGTTGAAGTTGGGTTAGGGTCTTTGTAAGTTGCACCTTCAGTTGCTTTTAAAATAACAAAATCAACTTCAACTTGTGACCAATCGGTAACGGTATTATGATGCGAAAGATCTATACCCCAATAGGGCTGATATTCATGACTTCTAATATCTGTTGAAGGAGTATCACAAGCGTTAAACAGCGCAATACATAAAATAAGACATAAAGACGTTTTGTTCATATTAACTTATTTTTTTATTTATTATTCTTTGTTGCAGTGACAATAGATTTTGGCGAATATTTTTCCAATTGCCTTGATATGCTCTTAGCCCGAATGCCTCGACATCAATAACCGGAATCAAATCGATTTGATTCTTTTTGACAACAGAAGAGTAGTTCTTAAACTGCTGTTGAGCTGGCTTGGAATTGAAGTAATGATAAGCACCAACAAGTATATCCTGTTGACGTGCCTTTGTTACATTATTACTGTATTGTGTGTCTACATAATTAGCTCCTTCTGTTGCTTTGATGTAGACAAATTGAATACAAGGGTCAGCTGCAATCTGTTCCCAATTGAGCAAACCATTATGATGTGACACGTCAATTCCATTATATTTCTTTGGAATTAACTGTTCTCTTTTTGCCGTATCGGGAAGAGGCTTTTTATTTTTCTCTGCTTTTTTGTCAGAACATGATATACAACTCAATAACAAAAAAAGTAGTAATATTGATTTTATCGATTTCATCTTATTAAATTTTATAATTCTTGACGTCAACCGTAAAACGCTTGATTTCAGATGCAAATTTTGGACTTTATCGACAGACTGCCAAATTAAAACCATCGTTTTGTATGAATGGCGGCGTTTGTTGTACGAATTGCTCCATTGCGGGCCGTAGGGGCTAACTTTTTTGCCACGAAGGGCAAGCGAAAGCACAACAAATCAGGCTTCGTTAAGGCATAAAAAATTTAAAAACTGTGTTTTTCATTTTGTTCTGCACTTAACTTGCACCATGTTGAGGGTTTCACCCAAATTAGGCGGCGCTTCGGAAATGCCTAAATAAATTTAGAGAATAATGGCTGCGGCTCGGCAATCGAAGTAAACTTCATTGCGCTCGCCTTGCACATTATTTGGCATTTCACTCAACTTGCACTATGTTGAGGGCTTTGCCCTCCAAATTAGGCTGCGTTAAGGCATAAAAAAATTAAAAAACTGCGTTTTTCATTTTGTTCTGCACTCAACTTGCACTAATTTTGCCGAAAATAGCGAATATTGTGAGCCGAAAAAGAAAAGAATTACCGATAGTCGAGAATTTTGAAATCACAGGTGTGGCCGCCGAGGGAAAGAGCCTGGGACGGTGGAACGACCTGGTTACCTTTGTGCCGTTCGGGGCTCCGGGCGATGTGGTGGACCTGCGCATAACGCGCAAAAAACACAACTTTGCCGAGGGAACCATCGTGCGCATGGTGAAGCCCAGCCCGCTGCGCGTGGAACCGCTATGCCGGCACTTCGGGGTGTGTGGAGGATGCAAATGGCAGCATCTCCCCTATTCCTATCAGCTGCAATGCAAGCAGCAGCAGGTGGTAGATGCGCTGGAGCGCATCGCCAAGGTGGAAATCCCAGCCATCAATCCCATCGTGGGTTCGGAATGCATCGAGCATTACCGCAACAAGCTGGAGTTCACTTTCAGTAACAAGTGCTGGCTCACCGCCGAGCAACTGGCCAGTGGACAGGAATTCACCGACCGCAACGCCGCGGGCTTCCATATCCCGGGGTCGTTCGACAAGGTGCTCAACATCGAGCGCTGCCACCTGCAAGACGAGGTGAGCAATGAGCTGCGACTGTTCATCCGCCAGTATGTGGCAAGACAGGGTTACTCTTTCTACGACATCCGTCAGAACACCGGTTTCATGCGAATGACCATGACGCGCACCGCCAGCACGGGCGAGGTGATGCAGGTGCTGGTCTTCGGTGAGGACAACCGCACCGCCATCGACGATGTGATGGGAGCTGTGGCACAGCAGTTTCCGTCGCTCACGAGCCTGATGTATGTGGTCAACACCAAAGTCAACGACTCGCTGGCCGACCAGCAATTTGTGTTGTTCCGTGGCCGCGACTTCATCGAGGAAGAAATGGAAGGACTGCGCTTCCGCATTGGACCCAAATCATTTTATCAAACCAACTCGCGACAAGCCTATGTGCTTTACAAAGTGGCACGCCGCATGGCACACCTCACAGGCGAGGAACTGGTCTACGACCTCTACACCGGCACCGGCACCATTGCCAACTTTGTAGCACGGCAGTGCCGCCAGGTGATAGGCATTGAATATGTTCCCGAAGCCATCGACGACGCACGCCTGAACTCGCATGTGAACGGCATCGAAAACACATTGTTCTACGCCGGCGACATGAAAGATGTGCTCACCGACGACTTTGTGGCAAAACACGGCCGTCCCGACGTGATGATTGTGGACCCGCCCCGCGCCGGCATGCACGAGGATGTGGTGCGCGTGATTCTCAATGCCGAGCCCTCGCGCATCGTATATGTGAGCTGCAACCCTGCCACGCAAGCCCGCGACATCGCCATGCTCGACGAGAAATACCGCGTGGAAGAAATCCAGCCCGTCGACATGTTCCCGCACACGCATCATGTGGAGAACGTGGTGGCATTAACACTCCGATAACCATTAACCAACACTATCCCAACCGACAATGAAAACACATCATTTCAGAGCAATGGCGCTGGCCGTACTGGCCATGCTACTGGCAGGCGCCACACAAGTTCAGGCACAAAGTTTGCGCGACCGCGGTGGAGCCTACATCGGAAAAATCGACAACGACGGCACCGTGCGCGACCGCGGCGGCAGCTACCTGGGCAAGTTTGACAGCGACGGCACCATCCGCGACCGAGGCGGAGCCTACCGGGGCAAAGTGGACAGCGACGGCACCATCCGCGACCGTGGCGGCAGCTATCTGGGCAGAGTGGAGAGCGATGGCACCGTGCGCGACCGCGGCGGGGCCTACATGGGCAAAGTGGAAAGCGACGGCAGCATCCGCGACCGTGGTGGAGCCTATCGAGGCAAGGCCGAGAACGTGAAGCGCCGCCATGCAGCGGTTTTCTTCTTCTTCGATTTCTTTTAACCAGCCATCAGCCCATCAGTTGAAGCGCACCACAGCGTGCCCCACCAGATGGTCGTAACGCTCGCCCATGGGGCGGTCGTAGACCATGATGGTGTACTCATTGGCCGTCTGATAATGGTCGCCTTCAATGATGCTGGTGCGAGCCTGCAAAGCCCCATCGGGCAACCATAGGTATTGGTAATTGTAGGCACCTTGCTTGAGCAACAAGTCGGCTCGATAACATCCGTCGTTCTCATCCCACCGCATGGTGTACTCGTCGAGGGGCAGCCCGTGAGTAAACTCCCCCTCCAGGATGACACGACCACCCAGGAGTTTCTCGCCGGTATTAAGCATAAAATGCGTCACCACATAATCGGCCTCATAGCTGCTGTGAGTCGACTGCGCGTTGCGGATGGTGAAATGACCGTGCTGGGTGCTGTCGTAGAGATATTGCGACTCGGCACGCGGCTCATCAAGATAGAGCGTGGCATGGTAGAACGGCTCAAAATACTGGATTCCCGCCACGCCCATGTTGAGCGAATTGATATTCACATGCTCAAAACGCCTGTATTCATTTCCGGCATTGAAAATCAATTCATTCATGCTTTCATATACCACCGAGTTGCCACTCACCATCATGGGACGAGTCAGCATCACCTGGTTGTCGCTCCGTGTGTTCTGGCTCACCACAGCAATCAGCTCATTGTAGGGGTCGGTAACAGTTCCGGGCTTATAATTGACGGTGAAGCTCACCTGCTGATGGTGCCCATTGTAATCCCAATCGGTGGCCGAAGTGACAGCAGGTGCCACCCCCACCCTGTTTTCGCTCACCGAGAACCGCGTCTGGAATAAGATGTGCTCCGGGTCGTCCTGCTCATAAACCGACAGCAGATAGTTGCCACTCTTGGTGATGCGCAGATTGTCGTTGGGTAACTTGAAATCATAATTATAGTAATGAGTGAACGTGGCGTTCGACTGCACATAGTCTTCAATATCGGCGTAATTGAAGCCGTCCACATATTCACTTTCGACAAGCACCGACGGCTGCCAATTGGCATCACAGTGCGTGACGCTATAGCGCAAATAATGCAGCTCATAATCCAGATAGTCGAAGTTCACTTCGATGCAGTCATTCGACCCCATCACATAGACAGGAGGCAGATAAGGATTGTTGGCGGGAGCCACCTTGAGGGTTCTCACCGCCTCATCGAAAATGTGCACACGAGTGTCGACACTGTTCTGTGCCTGCACTGCTGCGGCAAGCATGAGAAACGCCAAAATTAGGGTTATGTGAGTGTAATTCTTCATCGTTTGGTTAGATAAGAAAATGCAAATTTAGTTTAATTTGACCATTTTTTGCAAGCAAAATTGTATTTTTGTGGTTACTATGATAAACACCTTACTCAAACAAGTGAAACAGTACCGCACAGCTGCGCTGCTGTCTCCGCTATTCATCATGCTTGAGGTTGTGCTGGATGTACTCATCCCCTACGTCACAGCGTCGCTCATCGACAAGGGCATCAACGCAGGGCACATGGGCAATGTCTACATCTATGGCGCCACGATGCTTGGCATGGCGTTCCTGAGCATGCTCATGGGCATACTGGCCGGGCAATACTCATCGTACGCATCGTCGGGGTTTGCTTGCAACCTGCGCGACGCCATGTACCGCAACATCCAAACTTTCGCCTTCAGCGACATCGACAAGTACAGCACTTCGGGGCTTGTGACCCGCATGACCACCGACGTTACAAACCTGCAAAATGCGTTCCAGATGATTCTGCGCATCACCGTGCGGGCGCCGTTCACACTGCTGTTCAGCATTGTCATGTGCATCGTCATCAGCCCCCGGCTGAGCCTTATCTTCGTGGTGGCCACTGTGGTGCTGGGCATCATTCTGGGCGTCATCATCAGCAAGGTGGCCAAGACATTTGCAAAGGTGTTCAAGCAGTACGACGAGTTGAACAACGCAGTTCAAGAGAATGTGACAGGCATCCGCGTGGTCAAGGCTTTTGTGCGCGAAGAGCACGAGAAGTCCAAGTTCGGCACAGCGGCTCAAGGGCTCTACAAGCTCTATGTGAAAGCCGAGAGCCTGATGGCTTTGAACAGTCCCGTGATGAACATGGTGGTCTACGGCTGCATCATTGCCATTTCGTGGTGGGGAGCACACTATGTGGTGGGCGGCCAGCTCACCACAGGTCAACTCACATCGCTGTTCACCTATGTGATGAGCATCCTAATGTCGTTGATGATGCTGAGCATGATATTTGTGCAGGTTACCATGAGTGCCGCCAGCGGCGAGCGTGTGGCACAGGTCATCAACGAGATTCCCGACATTGTGAGCCCGGCCGATGGCGTCACCGAAATCCGCGACGGCTCCATCGACATGAACCATGTGAGTTTTGCCTACAAAGGTGGCAGCGGCGAATATGCTCTGCACGATATCAGTGCCCACATTGCCAGCGGCGAGACCATCGGTGTGATAGGCGGCACGGGCAGCGGCAAGTCGAGCCTGATTAACCTGGTGAGCCGCTTGTACGATGCCAGCCGTGGCAGTGTGATGGTGGGCGGACGCAACGTGCGGGCTTACGACCTCACCGCCCTGCGTAATGCCGTGGCGGTGGTGCTGCAACAGAATGTGCTCTTCGGCGGCACCGTCATCGACAATCTGCGGTGGGGCAACGAGGATGCCACACTGGAGCAATGCCGTGAGGCGTGCCGGCTGGCTTGCGCCGACGATTTCATCATGCAAATGCCACAAGGCTACGATACCCGCATTGAGCAAGGTGGCACCAACGTGAGTGGCGGGCAGCGGCAACGATTGTGCATAGCACGCGCCCTGCTCAAGCAACCGCGTGTGCTCGTGCTCGACGACAGCACCAGTGCCTGCGACAACGCCACCGACGCACAAATCCGCGCCAATCTGCGTCATCAAGCCCCCGAGGTGACCAAGCTCATTATTGCCCAACGCATCAGCAGCATCAAGGAGTGCGACCGCATCATGGTGCTCAGCGAGGGGCGCTTGAGCGGCTTCGACACGCACGACAATTTGCTCCGAAACAATAAGATTTATCAAGAAATCTGCGCGCTGCAAGAAGAAGATGCGGGCGATTTCGACGCACCCGAGTCAACAAGAAAGGAGGTGGAAGCATGAGCCGCAATCCATTTTCCACAAGCCGCACGCCGGGTGGCCGTGCAGGTGCTTATGTCGACACCACCGGTATCAACAAGGGCGCGGTGCTGTGGCGCCTCACCAAGCTGGTGATGAAACACTACAAATTTTCGTTTCTGGCCGTGGCGCTGTGCATCGTGGTGACATCGGTCACCACACTGGCCTCCACGCTGTTCACGCGCACGCTCATCGACGATTATATCGTACCTCTTACCCAGGCCGACAATCCACAATTTGCCTCATTGGCACAGACACTGTTCACACTGGCGCTGATTTTGATGTTGGGTGTGGTTTGCTCCTACCTTCACAGCCGCCTGATGATTAACGTGACACAGGGCACCATGCTGCGCTTGCGCACCGGCATGTTCGACCACATGCAGTCCTTGCCCATCAGTTACTTCGACAGCCATCCACATGGAACGGTCATGTCGGCCTACACCAACGACGTGGACACTCTGCGGCAGATGATCAACCAGAGCCTGCCGCAAGCATTCAACTCGCTCATCACCATCAGCATCACATTTGCCAGCATGGTGGCGCTGAGTGTGCCGCTCACACTTGTGAGCATCGTCATGGCAGGTGTGATGGCGTTCTCCACCACCTGGCTGGGCAAGCGTTCACGCAGCCACTTTAAAAACCAACAGCAAAAACTGGCCGAAGTAAACAGTTTTATTGAAGAAATGATGACCGGTCAAAAGGTTGTGAAAGTGTTCTGCCACGAAAAGCAAGCCATGGAACAATTTGGCCGCATCAACGAGGAATTGCGCTCAAGCACCTATCAGGCCAACCGCATCGCCAACATTGTGATGCCCGTGAACGGCAATTTGAGCCACCTCAGTTATGTGCTCATCGGCGTGATTGGCGCCATGCTCATTCTGGGCGGCCATGTCGACCTGAGTTTGGGTACACTGGTGGCATTCCTCACGCTGAACAAGAGTTTTGCACGCCCCATTGCCAACGTGAGCCAGCAGGTGAACAGTGTGCTCAACGCCAGTGTGGGAGCAGAACGGATTTTCCGGCTTCTCGACGAAGAACCCGAATCCGACAATGGCACCGTCACGCTGGTCAACGCCGAACAAGAAGGCGACCGTCTTGTGCCAGTCAAAGCACGCACCGGCAAATGGGCATGGTGCATTCCCACCCGAGACGGTGGCGAGCCCACTTATGTCAAAGTGGACGGCGGAGTGAAGTTAGACATGGTGGACTTCGGCTACAATAAGGAAAAGCAGGTGCTCTTTGACATCAACATTGATGCCATGCCCGACCAGAAAATTGCCTTCGTGGGAGGAACAGGGGCAGGAAAAACCACTATCACCAACCTCATCAACCGATTCTACGACATCCAGGACGGACGCATCACTTACGACGGCATCTCCATCACCGACATCAGCAAACCACACCTGCGGCGCTCGCTGGGCATGGTGCTGCAAGAAACACACCTGTTCACAGGCAGCGTGATGGACAATATTCGTTACGGCCGCCTCGACGCCACCAACCAAGATTGCATTGAAGCCGCCAAACTGGTCAACGCCGACGGTTTCATCCGCCGTTTGGCCGATGGCTACAACACCATTTTGAGTGGCGACGGAGGAAACCTGAGCCAGGGTGAACGGCAGCTGCTGGCCATTGCACGTGCCGCAGTTGCCGACCCGCCCGTGCTCATTCTCGACGAGGCCACCTCCAGCATCGACACCCGCACCGAAAGGGCGGTGCAGAAGGGCATGGACTCGCTCATGCGGGGACGCACCACATTTGTGATTGCCCATCGCTTGAGCACCGTGCGCAACGCCGACTGCATCATCGTGCTGGAGCGCGGACACATCATTGAGTACGGCACGCACGACAAGTTGCTGGCTATGAAAGGCAAGTACTACCAGCTCTACACCGGCCACGATATTTGAGCGAACGTCTTGCAATGGTGATTTTAATCGCAGGTTGTGTGTAATTAAAGGATTTTTTATATCTTTGTGTTTTGATAAAATGTATTTAAAAACCAAAAACTAAATACTTACTTATGGAAGACGTCAATATCAAAATCCCGGCTGAATATCTCGATATCAGCCCCATTGCCGACAAAGATTTTCACAATGCCATGTCGATTCTGGTAGAAGAACCCATGTTCCGCCAAGTGGTGGGCATGGTTCTGCCAGGCTACAAATATTCCGACTTGAAACGCATGCTTCTGAGCCTCAACAGCAAGCATGAGTTCCAAATAAAAGTGATGAAGCCCTACATCGAGGGCCTGCTGGCCAAGACCACCACGGGGTTAACCGAGAGTGGCCGCGAACAGCTCGATAAGGAAACACCCTATCTCTACATCACCAATCACCGCGACATCGTGCTCGACTCGGCCCAGCTGGGCTACCTGCTGCTCAAGGATGGCATGCCCTCGTGCGAAATCGCCATCGGCAACAACTTGCTCATTTATGACTGGATTAACAAGCTGGTGAGGCTCAACAAGAGTTTCATTGTGAAGCGTAACCTGGGCCGCATCCAGACGCTCGCCGCTGCCATTCAGTTATCGAGCTACATGCACTTTGCCATCACTCAGAAAAAATCGTCGATTTGGCTGGCTCAGCGCGAAGGACGCTGCAAAGACAGCAATGACCGCACGCAGGAAAGCCTGGTAAAGATGCTCACCTATGGCAACCGCGAGAAATCATTTGTGGAAAGCCTTAAAGAAATGAACATCGCCCCGGTGGCCATCAGCTACGAGTACGACCCGAACGACTACCTCAAGGCAAAAGAGTTCTTGTGCAAGAGCAAAGACCCCAACTGGAAAAAGAGTCCCGAGGACGACCTCATCAGCATGCAGACGGGCATTATGGGCCAGAAGGGACAGGTTCATTACAGTTTTGCCCCGTGCATCAACGACGAGCTCGACAAAATCCCCGAAGACCTCGACAAACTGCTTGTGATTCGCCGCGTGTGTGCCATCATCGACCACGCCATCCACTTGAACTACAAGATATTCAAGACTAACTACATTGCCCACGACATCTTGTTCGACGACAAGCGTTTTGCCGACAAGTACACCGACGAAGAGCGCGAGGCCTTCACCAAATATCTGGGAGCGCAAATCGACAAAACCCAGGGCCTGAAGCTGAGCGAATTTGATCGGTTCTACATGTACAACAAGATGTTGCAAATGTACTCCAATCCGCTCACTAACCAACTCGAAGCGCAGAAATGAGGATGCATTGGTGGCCATTGGCCCTGTTTGTAACAGCGTGCATCGGCATTGACATTTTCATTTTCAGGCAACTGGCACGACGCGGCAATCGCATTTGGGCGTGGGTTCATGCCACGGCGAGTGCTGTGCTGATGTTGTCGCTTGTGGTGATGATATGGCTCATTCGGCAGCCCGATGGCGGCAATGGATCGTTTTTAGCCGTCATGTGGCTGCTGTGGGCATTCTTCACTGGATATGTGCCCAAAGTTATCGGCTTGTTGTTCTATCCGCTGTCGCGACGGCTTGCCGTGGGGGTGGGCGCGGCGGTTGCCGCCGTGATGCTTTGGGGCGCACTGGTGACACCACGCTGCATCGATGTGAACGAGGTCACCATCCACAGTGACCGTTTGCCCGAGGCTTTCGACGGCCTGCGCATCGTGCATTTCAGCGACGCCCATCTGGGGACCTATGGCAACGACACCGCCATTGTGAGCCGATTTGTGGATCGTATCAATGAACTCGATGCCGATGTGGTGTGCTTCACTGGCGACTTGGTGAGCCGCACCAGCGACGAAGCCTTGCCACACCGCTCTGTGCTCTCGCGGCTGAAGGCCCGTCATGGCATTTACGCCGTGCTGGGTAATCACGACTACGATGATTATGTGCCAGGCATCACCCAAGAGCAAAAAATGGCCGACCGCAAAGCCCTGTGCCAACTGGAACAGACCGCCGGCTGGCAACTGCTTAACGACGACCACCGCTACCTCGTGAGGGGTAACGACAGCATCGCCATCATCGGCACCGAGAACTATGGCGACCCGCCATTCCCCATCTACGGCAGTTTCACACGCGCCTACCCCACCCTGCGCGACAGCCTGTTCAAAGTTTGCCTGCAGCACAACCCTTACGCTTGGCGCGCCACTGTGCTGAAAGAAACAAACATCGACCTGATGCTTGCCGGGCACACCCACGCCATGCAGTTCATGCTGTCGTGCGGCTCATGGCGCTGGTCGCCGGCCGTGTGGCGCTACAAGGAATGGGGCGGACTATACGACGAGGGGCAGCAACACCTCTATGTGAACATCGGCATGGGCATGGTGGGTGTGCCCATGCGCGTCGGCGCCACGCCCGAGATCACTGTGATAACCCTCAAACGCAAAAAATAACCAATCTGAACATATCATTGTTTCATGGCCAGTAAAATCAGCGAACTCATCGCGCACGAGCTCAACATTCCGCTTCAGCAAGTGGCGGGCACTGTGAGCCTGCTCGACGACGGCGCCACCATCCCTTTCATCAGCCGCTACCGCAAGGAAGCCACCGGCGGACTCACCGACGAAGCCATTCAGAGCGTGGACCAACGCTTGCGCTACTACCGCGAGCTGGAAAAGCGGCGCGCCACCATTCTCAAATCGATTGAATCTCAGGAAAAACTCACACCCGAACTTGCGGCACGCATCAACTCTTGCTGGGATGCCACCGTGCTCGAGGACATCTATCTGCCCTACAAACCCAAGCGCAAAACCCGCGCCGAGGCAGCACGACAGTTGGGTCTGGAGCCACTGGCCAAAATCATCATGGCTCAAAACCCGGGCGACATCGAGGCTCGTGCCGGCCGTTTTACCAATGGCGACAAAGTGCCCGACGCACAAGCCGCCATTACCGGCGCTCAAGATATCATCGCCGAATGGGTAAGCGAAAACGAAAGGGTGCGCAACGCGGTTCGCAATGCTTTCAAATTTGGTGCCATCCTCAAGTCGTCCTTTGTCAAGGGCAAAGAAATCGAGGGCCGCAACTACGAGGCCTATTATGACTTCTCCTGCCCGCTGCGCCGCATTTCGTCACATCAGCTGCTGGCCATCCGCCGCGGTGAGAACGAAGGCTTTCTGCGCGTCACCATCGCCGTGGACGATGAGCGCACTATTGCCAACATGTGCCGCATGGTCGTGAAAGGCAGCACCCAGTCGGCCAAACTGGTGGAACAAGCGGCCATCGACAGCTATAAACGCCTTATCAAACCATCCATCGAGACGGAGTTTGCTGCAGCGGCCAAAGAAAAAGCCGACACGCAGGCAATCGACACTTTTGCTCAAAATGTGCGCCAACTGCTATTTGCGCCACCATTGGGACGAAAGCGCATTCTGGCTGTGGACCCAGGCTTCCGCACCGGCTGCAAAGTGGTGTGCCTGGACCAGCAAGGCAATCTGCTTCATCACGATGTGATTTACCCCACCGCCCCGCATTACGACGAGGAGGGTGCCGGTGAAACGGTGACCCGGCTGGTGGAAAAATACCATATCGATGCCTTTGCTGTGGGCAACGGCACAGCCAGCCGCGAAACCACCCGCTTCCTGAAGCGGCTGCGCCTGCCCCACCGTGTCGAGGTGCATGTGGTGAGTGAGAACGGCGCATCGGTCTACTCAGCCTCCAAAATAGCCCGCGATGAGTTCCCCAACCACGACGTGACCGTGCGCGGGGCCGTGTCAATCGGCCGCCGATTGCTCGACCCGCTGGCCGAGTTGGTGAAAATTGACCCCAAATCTATCGGCGTAGGACAATATCAGCACGACGTTGACCAAACACGGCTCAAAGAGGCGCTGCAATTCACGGTGGAGAGTTGTGTGAACAGCGTCGGGGTTAATATCAACACAGCCTCGCGCGAACTGCTCACCTATGTGGCCGGCTTGGGACCAGCCCTGGCGCAAAGCATTGTGAACAACCGTGCCGAAGCTGGTGATTTTCACTCACGGGCCGACATCATGCGAGTGCCGAAACTGGGGGCAAAAACCTTCACACAGGCCGCCGGCTTCCTCCGCGTGCCCGAGAGTGACAACCCGCTCGACAATTCAGCGGTCCACCCCGAGCGCTACGCACTGGTGGAGCAGATGGCGCACGACTGCGGCTGCAAGGTGGCAGACCTTATCAAGGACAAATCGCTGCGCGAGAAAATCGACCCGGCGCACTATGTGAGTGCCGACGTGGGCATGCCCACACTGCTTGACATCATGAAAGAGCTTGAGAAACCCGGTCGCGACCCACGCGAGGGTGTCACCGAAGTGGAATTTGACGACAACGTGACCGACATCAAAGATTTACGCCCCGGCATGGAGCTGAACGGCGTGGTGACCAACGTCACCGACTTCGGGGCGTTTGTCGACATCGGCGTGCACAAGGAAGGGCTGGTGCATGTTCGCGAGATGTCCGACCGCAGGGTCAACTCGCCTTCAAGCGTGGTGAAAATCGGGCAAGTGGTTCGCGTGCGTGTCAAAAACGTCGACCTCGACCGCCAGCGCATCGGCCTGTCGATGCGTCTGGGCAGTGAGAACAAAAAATGAGAATCACCTGCATCGGGCATAGCGGATTTGCATTGGAGATGCAGCGATGCACGCTCATCTTCGACTATTATACCGACCTGAATGGCGTGCTTCCCCCTGTGCTTCAGCAGGCACGACGCATCTACGCAATGGTGTCGCACAGTCATCGCGACCATCTTAATCCCGACATCTTTGACTGGCATTCCCGCTATCCCACGGTGCATTATGTCATTGCCAATGAGTGCCGCCGCAAGCTCATGAGGCACATCCCCATCGACCGGTTGCCCATCACCTTTATGAGCCGCGACCGTGATTGGGGTGACGGCTTAGTGACGGTGCACACATTCGGGTCGACCGACGTGGGGGTAAGTTTTCTTGTGGAAATTGACGGCAAGCGCATTTTCCATGCGGGTGACTTCAATTGCTGGATCAATGAGCAAGAAGATGACGATGCCACACGCCGGAAGGCACTGGGCGACTTCCATGCCGTGCTGGCCGATATACGGCGGCACGTTCAGCAGGTCGATGTGGCCCTGTTTCCCGTCATTCCCAACATGGGAGGTGATTTTGCTCGAGGCGCACGCGAGTTTCTGCAAGCCGTGAAATGCAATGTCTTTATCCCCATGCACATGTGGGGACGCGACACCGAGGCCACCCATTTCGAGTTATATCAAAATCCAAGCTATGGCAAATGCCTGCATGTACCCGCCGGCACATTTTGCACACTATAATACCATAAATTAAAGGCAGACCCTGCACTATCGGAATTTTCTATGTGTTGAATATATTTCCTGACTTCGTCACAATTTTTCGGCTGATTTTTCAATCTATTGATTTTCAGGCAACAAGAAAAATTTCGTTGTAAAACTGGGTGTCTCGTGTTTGGATTTGTTAACTTTGCAGCATGTTTGTGCGCAGAAAACTCAATGCCAGCGGCACCAGTAGCGTCCAGGTCGTGATGAAGGAACGTGGTCGCTATGTGGTCGTGCGCTCGTT
>JAFUWD010000008.1 GCA_017483645.1 Muribaculaceae bacterium
CATTGAGAATATTTCTATAATTTTGTCATCAGGAAACATAGCGGTTGTTTTTATTGGTTTTTTTAGCACTACAAAATTACTAAAAATTCCGCTATGTTCCTAATTTTCAATCAATTAAATTTCATCGAACTCACGTTATTTTACTCCTTTTATTATAAAATCATTCCGTGAGGCCGGGATGGCGACAGGCGAGGATGATCAACATTGGTGAGGCCATCAGGGAAGAACTCGAGCGTCAGGAGCGCTCGGTGACATGGTTTGCAGCCAAATTGGGTTGTGACCGTCAGGCCGTGTACCGCATCTTCAAGAAATGCAGCATCGACAGCCACCTGCTGCTGCGCATCTCCATCGTGCTTCACCACAACTTTTTCACCGAGCTGAGCCAGGCGGCCGAACGAGGCACGCATTGAATTTAGCAATACCGCACGTTAATTCAGACACAACAAAACGCTTTAGATGAGTAGATTGTGGAAGGTGTAGCAAATTTGATACACTTCTGTATTGTTGCTGATACACACAATGGAACACACAACAAGAAGTTCAAAGTAATTTTGCAGTGTTTTCAATAACAAGAGTATATTTATGAAGTTTTCACTATTACCATCCGCTGCAACTCCCAAATCTTCACAACTCTAATATACTCGGTATGGGAAACGAAATAAGCATATCCCTTATCATCACCACCTATAATTGGCCACAAGCACTGCGGCTTTGTTTGGATAGCGTGGCTGAGCAAAGCTTGCTGCCTGACCGTGTGATAATTGCCGATGATGGTTCTACGTCCGAAACACGGGAATTGATAGCCTCGTATACCAACAGACTGCCCATTAAATTGCTCCATGTTTGGCAGGAAGACCTTGGTTACCGCCGTAGCGCAATACTTAACAAAGCCTTGCGTCAAGTACCCAAGGGTGACTATGTTGTGTTCATTGATGGTGACATCATTCTACATCGGTGTTTCCTTGCCGATCATGCTCGATTGGCAGAGCCTGGATACTATACCTTCGGCCGTAGGTGCTATCTGGGAGAAACTTTGTCCTCTCGCTTGCTGAATGGAAAAAAGATTGCCCTCAACTTGCTCACGCACGGCATACGCCGCCGCGATAACATGCTCTACTTGCCATGGCTTGCTCCATTCACCACGCGTTATCGACGAGGAGAGCTCTATGGCTGTGGTTGCAACCTTGCCGCTTGGATGGTCGACATCGTGAGAGTGAATGGCTATGATGAGCAGATGGAGGGCTGGGGGTGGGAGGATGATGACTTCATCCAGCGGCTGCGTAATAATGGTCTTGTTTCCAAAGCGGCAAAATATCAAGCCATCGAGTATCATCTTTACCATAAGCAGCGTCCTGCCAATGAGGCTAACCGCATGCGGTTGACACTGGTTCTGCAGTCAAATGCACAACGATGTGAGAATGGATTAGAACCGCTCTAATATAATCCACAGTCATGAACATAGGTGTAATCATTTCGACCTATAATAATCCCCTTTGGCTTGAAAAGACCTTGTGGGGCTATCGGTGTCAGTCGCGGCAAGCCGATGAAATCATCATTGCCGATGACGGGTCAACGGCCGACACACAGACGTTGATTCAACGATTTGCCACCGGCATGCCCATCAAGCATGTGTGGCATGAGGACCGCGGGTTCCGCAAGACAAAGATATTGAACGAGGCACTGCGTGTGGCCGAGAGCGATTACCTCGTATTCACCGACCAGGATTGTGTCCCCCGCAAGGATTTTCTGGCAATTCATGAGCGCAATGCGCAACCCCGGCGCTTTTTGAGCGGAGGGTATTTCAAACTGCCCATGTGGCTCAGTGAAAAGATTACCGAGGATGATATCACCTCGCAACGTACTTTTGACTTGGCCTGGTTGCGTCAGCAGGGGCTAAAAATGACTTTCAAATGCACCAAGTTGGTCCGGGCTGAGTGGTTCTCACAGATGATGAACAAAATCACACCCACGTCGGCCACCTGGAATGGCATGAATTCCTCGGGCTGGCGCAGCGACTTGTTGGCGGCTCGCGGGTTCGATGAGCGTATGCGCTATGGCGGCGAAGACCGTGAATTGGGCGAGCGGCTGGAAAATGCAGGTGTCAAGGGAATCCAAATCCGCTACTCGGCCATTGCGCTCCACCTCGACCACAGTCGCCCCTACGTCGACTCGGACGCCATCGAGAAGAATCGCGAAATCAGGCGAAATACCCGTCACAATCACTTGACCCGTACTGAATTTGGATTATAGTGCCGTTGGCAGGGTTTACGGCAAAACGAGCGGATTGAAATATACATAGAGAATCAATGGCAAGCTACTGGCACAAAGCCGGGTGGGGCAGTTGGTGATTTTCTGGGGGAAATGTGTGTGGGTGTGTGGTTAATTTTGTAATTTTGCACCCTGTGAAACGGCAATTGAAAATTTGGCTGGAGTGCGCGCGCCTGCGCACGCTGCCGGTATCGCTCAGCGGGGTGGTGCTGGCCATCGGGCTTGCGGTGTGGCACGGTCACTTCAAGTGGGTGCCCGCCACGTTGTGTGTACTGTTCGCCCTGCTGGCGCAGGTGGTGAGCAACATGGCCAACGAGTATTTTGATTATCTGCGTGGTGCCGACAAGGTGGGGCGCGTGGGGCCGCGGCGCGGTGTGACCGAGGGCGACATCAGCCCGGCCACTTTGCGGCGCGTCACGGCCGTGCTGCTGGCGCTGGACTGCGCCGTGGGGCTGTGCCTCATCCCTTATGGCGGGTGGTGGCTGCTGCCGGTGGGCATTGCCATTGCCGTGGGCGCGCTGGCCTACAGTGCCGGCCCCTATCCCCTCAGTTATCACGGGCTGGGCGACCTGGCGGTGTTTGTTTTCTTCGGGCTGGTGCCCGTGTGTTTCACCTATTATGTGCAGGCGCTGGATTTTCATCCGCTGGTGCTGCTGGCATCGATGAGCGTGGGCTTGATGGGGGTGAATGTGCTCATAGTGAACAACTATCGTGATGTGGACGACGACCGCCAGGCCGGCAAGCGCACCAGTGTGGTGATATTCGGCCGGAAACTGGCGTCGATGGCCTATCTGTTCAATGGCTACATCGCCATGTCGCTGCTCGCGCCACTGTGGCTCTACACCGCGCTGGGGCTGGTGAACCTTTCGCGCTGGGCGCTGGTGGTGCCCGCCCTGTACCTGCTGCTGCACACCGCCACGTGGCACGCCCTGACCACGCGCGACGGCGCCGCCCTCAATCCCCTGCTGGGCGCCACGGCGCGCAATATGCTGATATTTACGTTGCTGTTGACGGCGTTCTTCGTGATATAGACATGGAAATGGATAAGAATAATTCCCGACTGGAACGGGTGCGCGCACTGCGCATCGACGATTATAACTACCCCTTGCCCGACGAGCGCATCGCCAAGCATCCGCTGGCTGCCCGCGAGCAGTGCCGCCTTCTGTGCTGGCACGATGGCGACATCGAAGAGCACAAGTTTGTGGACGTGCCCGGCCTACTGCCGGCCGGTGCCATGCTGGTGTATAACAACACACGTGTGATCAACGCCCGCCTGCGCTTTCACAAGGCCACCGGTTCGCTCATTGAGATTTTCTGCCTGGAGCCCACCGAGCCGCACGACTATGCGCTCATTTTCCAGACCACCGGCCGATGCACCTGGCAATGCCTGGTGGGCAACAGCAAGCGCTGGAAGGAAGGTGCGCTGAGCCAGACGGTGGACATCGACGGCTCGCCGGTGACGCTCACCGCCACGCGTGGCGAGCGCCGGGGCAACGCCTGGGACGTCACCTTCGAGTGGGATGGCGCTGATGTGACGTTTGCCACACTGCTCGACGCCATTGGCGAAATTCCCATTCCGCCTTATCTCAACCGAGGCACCGAGGCCAGCGACGCATCCGACTACCAAACGGTCTACAGTCACATCGACGGCAGCGTGGCGGCCCCCACCGCCGGCCTGCATTTCACCGACGAAGTGCTGGCCGAGTGCGACCGCCGCGGCATCGTGCGCCGTGAGCTTACTCTGCATGTGGGTGCCGGCACTTTTCAGCCCGTTAAGAGCGAGAGCATCGGTGAGCATGCCATGCACCACGAGTTCATCGAGGTGTCGCGCAGTCTGTTGGCCGAGTTGGCGAGTGGGCAACGTCCCGTTGTGGCTGTTGGGACAACCAGTGTGCGCACGCTCGAAAGCCTCTATTATGTGGGGCAGATATTGGAACAGAACCCAGCGGCCACCGACCTGACCGTGACCCAATGGATGCCCTACACCATGCCAAACGCCATCACCACTCGGCGCGCCCTGCAAAACATTGTCGATTACCTCGACCGTCACGCCCTCGACAGGCTGGTGAGCAACACACAGCTCATGATTGCCCCTGGCTTCGACTACAGGCTGGTGGAGGCGATGATAACCAATTTCCATCAGCCACAGAGCACCTTGTTGTTGCTGGTGAGTGCCTTTGTGGGCAACGATTCCTGGCGGCCCATCTATGATTACGCATTGGAAAACGGGTTCCGTTTCCTCAGTTATGGCGATGCCTGCTTGCTGAGGCGGTGAGATTAGTCGGTAAAAATAGGCCGTTTGTCGAGGAAATCATTATCTGAGCCGTTAAAAGTCCCTGTTAAGGGAAAACGGTAGTTAAACGCGGCACAATTATTGCCGTCTAACCAACAAAGAAACGAATTTATTAACGCATAAAAATATAAGAGTTATGAAAGCTACTGTAAACAAAGTGATGATGAGCTTGATGCTCGCCGCTTGCCTGCTCAGCACCCAAGCGGTCTCGGCCCAAGGACGGTCGGGCGCACGTGGAACCTTGGGTGGCAGCCGGAGCAACACCACTGCTACCGCACGAACCAGCAGCAATGACTCCCGTCAAGCAACCGTGAGCCGTAGTGCTGCACCTCAAACCCGGTCGACCCAACAACAGGCCGTTCGCCAGTCATCGACTGTCGACCGCAGTGCCTCGCAAGTGGGTACCCGCAGCAGTGGCAGCGCCGTGTCGCGGCAGGCAACGTCGATGCCTCGCTCCACCGGCAGTACGGTGACCCGCGACGTGCGCAGCAACACCGACCGTGTTTCCACTCGGCAGACGACGAGCCGCCCCGTGGTGACGCGCGACAATTCGGCGATGTCTCGCTCCGACCGCAGCATGACCACCGGCCGCGCAACGATGGGCACCGATAGAAATACCACCCGCAGCCTGGACACCAATCGCGGCATGCGCACGATGACCGGCAACCGGGATAACGTGGGCAACACCGACAAGGGTAACCGCGGCGGTGGCAACAACAACGGCACCGGTGGCGGCAATGTGCGCCCCGGCGATGACAAGAGCCACAATGGTAACGGCAACGGCAATGTGGGCACCCGTGGCGGTGGTAACCACAACAGCACCGATGGTGGCAATGTGCGCCCCGGCACCGACAAGGGCGACCGCGGCACCGGCAACAACTATAACGGCCGTGGCGGAAACCGCCCGGGCGACAACAAAGGCACTGGCAGTGGTAATGTGGGCACCCGCGGCACCGACGTGAAGCCCCGTGTGAACCACAATCCTCCTCCCCGTCCGCCCAAGCCCTACAATGTGGGTCCTGCCGCTCACCGCGACCAGTACCGCTGGAACTATATGCACAGCAACTGGAGCCGTCCGCTGCCTCCTCCCTCAAGAGCTTACCGTCCGCTGCCTCTGCGCTACTACCGTCCCGTGATTCCCGTGCACTATCGCCCGCTGGTGGGGGCTCCGATTATCGACCGCATCCTGGGCATCACCTTCGGAACCTACATGGATGTGTCGCTGAGCCACCTGTACTACAACGGCTACGACATCGACGGCTATGACAATGGAATCGTGTATCTGCGCAACGTGGGCATGCTCAACCTCACCTGGCACGATGTGATGCTCAACTACGACGACTACGGACGTTTGGCCAACGCGCAGTTTGTCTACTCCCAGAGCTACCGCGACTTCTCGCGCTACGACCGAGTGTATCGTGACCTGTGCGCCGTCTACGGCAGCCCCATTGCGGTGAACGACAATGCCTTTGAGTCGGCAGCCACTTGGTTTGGCGGCAACAGCACAGGCTATGTGACCCTATCGTTCGGATACCAGGCCGGGCGTTACTACACCACTCTTTCGGTGGGTGGATAACCAGCCAAGCCTTCCAACATATAGCAATCACCAATAGAAGATGGGTGCGCTCCGCCGGCGGGGCACACCCATCTTGTGTTACGGAGAAACTGACAAAATGGCACGTTTTTTGCCTTGGAATAGTAGTTGTTCGGTAAAATTTGTGTAACTTTGCCGATGTAAACTGAAGGTAATGATGGAACAAGACTTGCAAGTGGTCAAGCGCACCGTGCTTGACTACGATGACATACGCCAAATGGCGCCGTTCTTCGATGGAAAACCGAAATTGGTGAACTTCCTGATGCGGCTGCTGGCTCTGGACAAAGTGAACTGGATTCACGACCACAATTTCGACACCCCCGGGGTGCCCTTCACAGCCGGCTTGCTCAAGGACCTGGGCGCCACGTTGGAAATCAACAACGAGCGCGTGCTCGACAATCTGCCCCAGGGTGGATTCATCACGGTGTCGAACCATCCGTTCGGCGCCCTCGACGGCATCATGCTCATTAAAATCGTGGGCGAGCGCCGCCCCGACTTCAAGGTGATGGTGAACATGATTTTGAACCACATCACCGCCATGCGTCCCAACTTTATCAATGTGGACGCTCTGGCCAGCGACGACCCCGCCAAGCGGGCTGTGTCGCTCAAGGGCATCGCCGCCGCCATCCATCATGTGAAGGAAGGGCATCCACTGGGCTTTTTCCCTGCCGGAGCGGTGTCGAAGTTCAATTGGGGCATGCGTGTGGAGGACCGCCAGTGGCAGCCCACCATCATGCGGCTGGTGCAGAAGATGAAGGTGCCGGTGATTCCCATCTACTTCCACGGGCACAACAGCGTGATGTTTCATGTGCTGGGAATGATTGATTGGCGTGTGCGCACGTTGAAATTGCCCAGCGAGGTGTTCCGCCGCAAGAATCCCACGTTCCGCATCTCGGTGGGCGACCCCATCATGCCCGAGGTTCAGGCACAGTACGCAACGCCCGAACAACTGGGTGAATTTTTGAAACAACAAACTTATTCAATGAAGAAATGGAAATCAGTCAAGAAATAAAACGTGCCAAGCAGCGGTTTGGCATCATCGGCGATTCTCCTGCGCTCATAGGAGCCATTGAGCGTGCCTTGCGCGTGGCGCCCATCGACCTGAGCGTGCTCATCATCGGCGAGAGCGGCTCGGGAAAGGAGTTTTTTCCGAAAATTATTCACGAGAACAGCACGCGCCGACACAAGCGCTACATTGCGGTGAACTGCGGCGCTATTCCTGAAGGCACCATCGACAGCGAGCTTTTCGGACACCTGAAGGGCTCGTTCACAGGTGCTATCGCCGACCACAAGGGCTACTTTGAGGAAGCCGACGGAGGCACCATCTTCCTTGACGAGGTGGCCGAGATGCCGCTGGGCACGCAAGCGCGCCTGCTGCGTGTGCTCGAGAGCGGCGAGTTTATGCGTGTGGGGTCGAGCACTGTGCAGAAGACCAACATCCGTGTGGTGGCCGCCACTAATAAAAATATGCTCAAGGCCGTGCGCGAGGGAAAATTCCGCGAGGATCTCTACTACCGCTTGTCGACAGTGCTCATTCAGGTGCCGCCGCTGCGGGAGCGCGGACGCGATGTGCTGCTGCTGGTGCGCAAATTCCTGCACGACTTTTCGGAAAAGAACCACACCCCCGACATCGAGCTTACCGACGATGCCCGCCAAATGCTGGCCGACTACCACTGGCCCGGCAACGTGCGCCAGCTCAAGAGCGTGGTGGAGCAGGTGGCGCTCTTCGAGGCCGGAACACGGGTCGATGCATCGACCTTGCGCCCCTATATGCCGCACGAGACGCCCAACGGCCTGATTACGATGAACGACGGCTCGCAATTCGACTACAATCAGGAGCGCGAGTTTGTGTTCAAAATGATCATGCAGCTCAAGCAAGAAGTGGACGCCCTCAAGCAGCAGTTGAGTGGAGAGAAGCCGCCCACGCGTATCAATAACAGCCTGATGGAGCTCAAGCGGGAGTCGAAAGATGTGCTGGCCTACGGAGGCATGCTGCATGCCTCATCGGCCGGGCAGAACGCCATTCCCGAGGACTTGGGACAGGTGGACGAGGTGAACTTCCAGCAAGTGGAGGCCGAGACAGTGAAAACGCTCGACGAGACCGAGCGTGAGACCATCGAAAATGCGCTGGTCCGGAACCGCGGCAAGCGCAAGCAGACGGCTGCCGAGCTGCAAATTTCGGAGCGGACGCTTTATCGCAAAATCAAGCAGTACAAGTTAGACTGACACCGATGAAACGCTTTGCTTCAATATTGATTCTCGTTGTGGGCGTGCTGCTGTGGCAGGCTTGCATCCCCAAGTACACCCTCAACGGCGCCGCCATCGACTACTCCAAGTATCGCACCATCTCATTCAGCGACTTCCCCATCAGGGCTGCGCTGGTCTATCCGCCATTGCAGCAGGTGTTTGAGAACAAGTTGATGGACATGATTGCCCAGCAAACCCGCCTGCGGGTGGTGGACAACCCCAACAGCGACCTGCGCATGGAGGGCGAGATTACGGGCTACAATTTGTCACCACAGGCCGTGGGCGAGGATGCCTATGCCAGCCAGACGCGACTCACCATCACCGTGCGTGTGCGTTACATCGACAACAAAAACGACAATCTTTCCAAGGACCAGTCGTTCTCGGCCTATCGCGACTTCTCGTCGAGCCAGATGCTCACCGATGTGCAGGACGACTTGTGCAACCAAATCAGCTCCGACCTCACCGACCTCATTTTCAACGCCACGCTGGGCGACTGGTAAAAAGCGCGAAACAACCATCTGAATCATGATTGACCAATTAAATAAACTCATAACCGACGACACCGCCCCGGTCACCGCTCAGTGGCTGCAGCAGATGCAAGAGCAATACCCCTATTGCCCGCTGCCGCTGCTCGTCTACCTCAAGCGCCATGGCGTGGACGGAAATGAGGAATTGCTGGCCCGGCTGGCCGTCGCCTGGCCCGACCGCAAATCGCTGGCACTGCAGCTGGGGGTGGGAGTGGAAGGTTTCGACCGATTTTATCCCGACGACCCGCAGGCCGTCACGCCCGAGACCGAGGAAACCATCGACCGCTTTCTCGACAACTACGGCAATACCAGCCCCAAAGAAATCGAGGCGCTCAATGCGGCCATTTTCAATCCCATGCCCGATTATGCCGACATTCTGGCCGCGCAGGAACGCGGCGAGGGGGCGGCACGCCCCGAGGACGGCGACGAGCAAAGCCTTCTCATAGACCGCTTCATCGCCGAGAACCAGGAGCGCGAGCGGGCTGTGGCCACCGCGCCGGCGCAGCAGCATGTGGAGGAAAGCGAGCGTGCCGAAATCGCCCATGTGGCCATCGACGAGCCGGTGGAAACCGACGACTCGATGCTGAGCGAAAGTTTGGCGAAAATGTATATCCGTCGCCACAAATATTCACAGGCTCTTGAAATTATTGAAAACATAAGTTTGAAATTTCCAGAAAAAAGTATTTACTTTGCAGACCAAATTCGATTTTTGAAAAAATTGGTCCTTATAGAGGAGAAAAAACAACAAAAACTATAATAGATTAACGAAATGTACACAATTTTTGCAATTCTCATTCTCATCGCCTCAGTGCTGCTGATTGGCGTGGTGTTGATTCAGAAATCCAAAGGTGGCGGCTTGGCTGCCAACGTGAGCAACTATAACCAGTTTGCCGGTGTGCGCAAAACCACCGACTTCGTTGAGAAGGCCACTTGGGCGCTGGCTGCTTTCATTTGCGTGCTGAGCATCGCTTCGGCTTTTGTCACCGCTCCCACCATGATTGAGAGCGCACCGCAAATCAAAAAGCTGCCCACCGCTACCGAGACGCAGGCTCCCAACTTCGGCACTCAGGCTCCTGCAGCCGAGGCTCCCGCTGCTCCCGCAGCACCTGCCGCCGACAAGAAGTAAGCGGGTCGCAACGCCCCGGTGGGGCTTCAACTCACTGACAATTACAAAGCACGCACACCCGCCAACAACTCGTGTGCGTGCATTTTCAGTATAGGAACATGATACGAATGACACTCAACCTCTCTTTTATTGTGTGTGCCCTGGCCACGCTGTGTGGCTGCGGGGTGAAGCCTGCCACCACAGCTGCCTCGACCGAGCAGGTGACCACTGTGAATGTGCCACGTTTTGATGCCGACAGCGCCCTGGCGAATGTGCAGGCGCAGTGTGCCTTCGGACCCCGTGTGCCCGGCACGCCGGCTCATGAGCAGTGCGGTCGCTGGATCAGGCAGCAGTTGGAGCGCTGGGCCGACACCGTGGTGGTGCAGCAAGGACAGGTCACCACCTTCGACGGCGTGTCACTCACGGCCACCAACCTGGTGGGAGTCGTCAACCCCGACGCACAGCAGCGCCTGTTGTTGCTGGCACACTGGGATTGCAGGCCCTGGGCCGATGCCGACCCCGACGTGTCGAAGCGGCGCCAGCCTGTGATGGGAGCCAACGACGCGGCCAGCGGGGTGGCGGTGCTGCTCGAAGTGGCCAAACGCCTGCATGAGTCCAGACCCGAGGTGGGGGTGGACCTGCTGCTGGTGGATGTGGAGGACTGGGGCGACAGCGGCACCGACAACGAGGAGTCGTGGGCGCTGGGCACGCAGTACTGGCTGGCAAATCCTCATGTGCCGGGCTATAAACCGGCCTTCGGCATTCTGCTCGACATGGTGGGGGCGCGCGGCGCACGGTTCGCCCCGGAATTTTTCTCACAGCAGTATGCGGGCGGCTTTGTGGATCATGTGTGGGACGCCGCCGGTGCGGCGGGCTGCGCCAGCTGGTTTGTGGCGGGGCAGGGCGGCGCCGTCACCGACGACCATGTGTTTGTGAACCGGGCCGGCATTCCCTGCATCGACATCATCGACCTGCGGGCTGGCACCGAGCATGGCTTTTTCGACGGCTGGCACACCACGCACGACACGCCCGACGTCATCGACCCGGCAGTGCTCGGAGCGGTGGGCCAGACGCTGCTGCAGGTGATTTACAACTTCTGAAAGTATTCTCTCCACAAATAATAATTTCCAACAATGAAGACAAAAACCATTTTGCTCATGAGCAGCACTTTACTCACGCTCGCCGGCGCTCAGGCGGCGGGTATCCATTATCCCGACGCCAAGCGTGTCGACACGGTGGACGTTTACTTCGGAACACCCGTGCCCGACCCCTATCGCTGGCTTGAGGACGACAATAGCGCCGAAACGGCCGCTTGGGTTGCGGCCGAGAACAAGCTCACGGCCGATTATCTGGCCAAGATTCCTTTCCGCGACGCGGTGCGCAAGCGCATCACCGAGCTGGCCGACTATGAGAAGCGGGGCGCCCCGTTCAAGGTGAAGGGGAAATACTACCACTTCCGCAACGACGGCCTGCAGAACCAGAGTGTGCTCTATGTGCAGGACGCTCTCGACGCGCCCGCCCGCGTGGTGCTCGACCCCAACAAGCTGAGCACCGACGGCACCGTGGCCCTGCAGCAGCTCAATTTCTCGAATGACGGCCGCTACATGGCCTACGTCATCACGCGCAACGGCAGCGACTGGAACGAGATTTTCGTTCTTGACCTCACCACCGGCGAAACGCTCCCCGACCACATCGTGTGGGCCAAGTTCACCGACGCGCAATGGCTGGGCGACGGCTTTTTCTACAGCGCCTACGACGCGCCCGAGGATGCCAAGTCGAGCAAAAACGAGTTCCACAAGGTCTACTACCACCGCCTGGGCACGCCGCAGGCCGACGACTATGTGGAATACCGCTCCATGACCGAGCCCCTCATGTTCTATCAGGCCATGGTCACCGAGGACGAGCGCTACATCTTCATTCTGGAGACCGATGGCGACGGCAACGCCCTTTATGTGAAGGATTTGCGCGACCGCAATCCGCACTATGTGCGCCTGGCCGGCGACATGCGCTACACCAACAACCCCATCGGCGTGGACCATGGCAAAATCTATGTCATGACCAACCAGGACGCCCCGCAGTGGAAAATCGTTTCCTTCGACGCCGAGCATCCCAGCGCAGCCAGCAAGGCCGATTTTGTGCCCGAGATGCAGTGGGTGCTCAGCAGTGCCTCGCTGGCCAACCACAGGTTCATCCTCACCTACGACCGCGACGCGGCCAGCCACGCCTATGTCTACAACGAGCAGGGCCGTGAGCAGTACGAGATTGAGTTGCCCACCTTCGGCTCGGTGTCTTTTAACTGCAAGAAGGACGACCCCGAGGTGTTCTACTCGTTCACCAGCTTCACCTTCCCCACGTCGACCTATGTGCTGAACTTGCGCACCGGGCTGACGAAATTGCTGTTCAGGCCCAATATGGCGTTTAACCCCGACCTCTACGTCACCGAGCAGGTGTTCTATCCCAGCAAGGACGGCACGCGCGTGCCCATGTTCCTCATCTACAAGAAAGGCCTCAAGCGCGACGGCAAGCGCCCCGTGTTCCTCTATGGCTACGGAGGCTTCAACATCAGCATGAACCCCGCTTTCAGCTACTCGCGCACGCCCTTTGCCATGCTCGACATGGGCGGCATCTGCGCCTATACCAACCTGCGCGGCGGTGGCGAGTACGGCGAGAGCTGGCACGAGGCCGGCACCAAGTTGAAGAAGCAGAATGTGTTCGACGACTTCATCGCCGCGGCCGAGTACCTCATTGCCCAGGGCTACACCGCGCCCAAGAAAATAGCCTGTAACGGCGGCAGCAACGGCGGACTGCTCGTGGGTGCCGTCGTCAACCAGCGGCCCGACTTGTGGGGAGCCGCTGTGCCCCAGGTGGGCGTGATGGACATGCTGCGCTACCACCTGTTCACCATCGGCTGGAACTGGGCGCACGACTATGGCCGCAGCGACGATTCCAAGGAGATGTTTGAGTACCTGCGCGCCTATTCACCGCTTCACTCTATCCGCGACGGCGTGAACAACTATCCGCCCATCATGGTCACCACCAGCGACCACGACGACCGCGTGGTGCCCGCCCATTCCTTCAAGTACGCCGCGGCGTTGCAGGCGGCGCACACCGGGCCGGCGGTGAAGCTCATCCGTGTCGATGTCAACGCAGGGCACGGCCACGGCAAGCCCATGTCGAAAGTCATCGACGAGTACACCGACATCCAGTCGTTCATCATGTACAACCTCGGAGTCAAGTACAAATAACCCCATCCACCACCCCGGCCCCCACCGCCGGGGTTTTATTTACCCCCATGTTGCCGGCGATTATAACCACCCGATGGCACAGGGAAGAGCGTTTTGCAAGCACAATACTCCCGCCTTATAAATCAGCCAAATGAGTGGTTTTATTCATTCATTTGTTTGTTTTTCTTAAACAAACGTAATTAAAACAATCTCTTGCTTATGCAAGAAAATGATACTTTGGTAGTGATTCTTGTTTCTTGCAAACCATGCTGATAAAGGTTTTCAAGTCACTTATTTCTGCCTGATACTCCACAGGAAAACTGGTGATGTATTTTTTAGGGACAACAAGCGTTAGCCGAGAATCATGCATTTCCTTCAATTGATTCTTGGAAATACCTTGCTGTAAGGTGAAAAGATATTTGACTTCTATTCGGTCGGCTTCGGTCAAGACCTGACGCCAACGGTCTTTGCAAGTGGTTTTGGCTCCAAGAACAATTAAATCATCGGCGGGAAATTGCAAATTATGATAGCAAGCAGCATTTGGAAAGAGAAAATCAGGTTTTTTGTTATCTTCCGTTACAGCTTGCTCTTCAAAAATAAGACTATTATTGGTGAAAATATTTGCCAAATGGTGTTCAAGCGATTTTCCAGCTCGTGATTTTCTTCGATTGAGAACTTCGTTTGCCATTTGAACGAAACTGTCAATGCTTTCGAAGGGTCTACTAATTACATCTGCATAGATTTTTTCTTCCATACATTTAAATAATCGGTACTCCGTATCAACCCAATTCAGAAGTATTTCATCAGGATTAAGCATCAGGGAACTTTTGGTAATGTTGTAAGCATTGTTATAACAATCTCTTGCTCCCTGTGCCATTTGCTTCGTTTCTGGGAATTTGTTGAAGCGATTTACAAAATCTTTTAGTAATTGTGCGATTTGTTCATCTGGCTCAACCGTGCCCGAGACATCAATTAATTGATTTGTCTCTCCTGGAGCAAGATTAAAAGCTGCAAAAAAATCGTCAATATCGTCATCGCTACTAAGGACATAGCCCTTATAATCCTCTTCGGTAAATTTTGCAATTATGAGTAAATCACCTACATTTTCATCTTGTAGGAAGGGAAATCCGCGGCCAAAGCGAGTGATACGATATTCATTTCGAGTCCCTTGCCCATAATATTTCATGCAACTTTCTGTGGTAAAACTATCTTGCCACTGTATTTGTACGATTTTTTCCTTGTTTTCACCTTTATGTCCAGGATTGTCAAATAGCAGTCTAGACGCACACTTGGGGATATAGAAACCTGCTTGGTGTGAACCGGTTGTTCCTGCGTCATTACCAGTAATAAAACGGCACCAAGCTGCATTTGATTGCTGTACACTATTAATGGCTGAAGTTAGTATTTCGCTCATAATTGTTGATTGTTTGGATGATTTTTTCTGACACTGCGGAAATAAGAGGGACAACGACAGAGTTTCCACATTGGCGATAAGCCTGAACATCAGAAACTTGGTCGAGTCGATAAATATCTGGATATCCCATTAGACGAGCACATTCGCGAGGGGAGAGTTTGCGCGGATTCTTACCTTCTCCTTGAGGAATAAGAATTTCAGAGCCATCCTTATAATACCGTGCGCTAAGTGTCCGACTTATACCATTTAATTCAACTAATCCATAGCCGAAACCGTTGCCCTTTGCACGGTGTTTTTCTGCATAAACTTGAAGATAATTCCAAAGTTTATCGCTAAGCGTATATTTAGGTTCAGGATTTGCATCAAGAATTTCACTAATGGAACGAGTGGCTTGATGCTGTTCTGGAAAATGGAAGATTTCTTCATCATGGAATCGCTCACGGTCAAAGCCAATAATCATAATTCTCTCTCGATGCTGTGGCACATAAGTTTGCCCATCCATTACTTGATAGTGGACGGAATAGTTTAGTTCTTCTAAGGTCTCTTGGATTATACGAAATGTATTTCCTTTATCGTGTGAAGTCAAATTTTTCACATTTTCTAAATAGAACGCTTTAGGACGATGACGGCTAATTATATCTGCAACATCGAAGAATAAAGTGCCTTGTGTTTTATCTTTGAAACCGGTTTCTCGTCCCAGGCTTTTTTTCTTTGATACTCCTGCGATAGAAAATGGTTGGCAAGGGAAACCAGCACAAAGTATGTCAAATTGTTTGGGAATGTAACTTTTGGTCGATTCTTTAGTGATGTCTCCAAAAGGCATTTCGCCAAAGTTTGCAAAATATGTCTTTTGAGCGTATTTATTCCATTCGGAAGAGAAAACACATTTCCCTCCCTGTGCTTGCATAGCTAGTCGGAAGCCTCCCATACCCGCAAATAAATCGATAAAGGTAAACTTCGGCTTTTCGGGGTCAGGGAACGGAACATTATAGAAATCAGCGAAAATAGAATACTCAATGGGGCTTTCTGCTACTCTCATTGCAAATTCTTCATCAATTTCAGGCAGTTCCTCGATGCATTTTTTCCGCTCTAAAAATTCGCGAATAGCCATTACTACTTCTTTGCGCCTTTTAATAGCATCAATATCTTCACCAACGATTTTACCATTGTGCAGGAACTGACTCAGTACCGCCATCTGATTTTCGTATGAAGTTTCACCATAAATCTTCACTCCATCCTCAGTGATTTCTTCTGGAAAGGCTTGCAGTTTAAGTTCTGCATTTATGACACACTCAGCCATCATTCTTCAAAGTATTCTAATATATAATGAAGTTTGTCGTTTAAATGGTCAAAGTTACACAAAATTTGTTGAAAATCCTAATGGGGTGATTGGGTTTATTGTTATTTAACGATGGTTTGTTGGTAACTATTAGCGAATCATATCTCTCACGCTGTCCAGTGCCCTTATCAGGGCAGAAATCTAACAAATCTGTCTAAATCTAACAAATTTAAGTATCTGATTTGAGTAATTTGTAAATATTTGTAGGATTTCTCGCCGTAGGCGACTGCTTTTCCGCTTTGGCTGAATAGATTCGTTGGCGTTGGGTGCAGCGATTCAGGGTGTTAGGGTTCATGAGTTGATGGGGTCACGCCGACGCTGGCCTATCTCACGCAGATTTCGCCGTCAACGGAGATGTATGTTTTTTATATTGTTTCGGAAGGCTCCGAAGTGCTCAAAAGATACCTTTTTCGGTGACAAATTGGGATGGAATATTCTTTTTTTGTATCTTTGTGGCAAAACCAATAACCTCAAAGACCAAGAGTATGAAAAAATTAGCTCTGTTTATTGCGCTGCTGGCCATGTTGCCGGCACTGGCTCAACAACGCGACAAGGCGCTCACCATCGCAGTGAGCACTGCCGGCGGTGCTGTGGTGACCGACGCTTCGGTGAAACTGACGCAAACCGATTATTCGCTGTCGTATGGCACGCTCAAACTCAATGCGCAGGGCGCGGTGACGGTGAAAGTCTATGCAGGCAATCATCGGCTTGAGGTGAGCAAGGCGGGCTACGACACCTATGTGAGTAATTTTCAAGTCACGGCCGACACCACCGTGAATGTGACGATGGCCGAGCAGACGCTCGTGCCCTTCTCGCTGGGCGTGGACGTGGCGCATGACGCTGCCACGGGCATGAACGACGTGACATTCACCTGGAACCAAGAGGCGCCGGTGTTTTTCGATGACTTTGAGAGCTATGAGCCTTTTGCCCTTGCTTTCGGGGAGTGGACCGGCATCGACAACGACGGGCTGATTGCCGCCCCGCTGGTGGGTGATTATCCCAACCGCGGTGTGCGCCAGTACGCGCAGGTCATCAACCCCATGACCGTTGAGCCCAGCTGGTGGTACGACTATCCCATCTTGCGGCCTTATGGCGGCCAGCAGTACGTGGGCTTCACCCGTACCTTCTCGGGGGCGGCCAACGATGACTGGCTTATCTCGCCCGTGGTGACACCGGGCAACATGAACACGCTGGCCTTCCGTGGCAAGGCTGCCGATCAATACAAGGAGCGGTTCCAAGTGTATGTGACCACCGTGACCGACAATCCAGCCATCGCCGACTTTGTGAAAATCAGCAGCGGCAACTATGAAACGGCCGACTACACGGGCTGGCGTCTCTTCACCTACGACCTGAGCCAGTATGCCGGGCGTCCCATCCGCTTTGCCATCCGCTATATCAGTGAGGCCAATGTGAGCGGAGCGTTCATGCTCATGGTCGACGACGTGTTTGTGGGGCAGGTCTACGACGAGCCGGCGCAGGCTGTGGCTCGCGCCCGGGCCCGGCGGCTGGCGCCACAACGCTCGCCCATGAATCCCAATGAGCATTTCAAGGTGTATCTCAACGGCGAGCTGACGGCCGAGACCGATAGCTATCAGCACGTCTTCAGTCAGCTGCCCGCCGGCACCTACACGCTGGGTGTGCAAGCCGTCTACACCGACTCACAGACGGCCATTGCCGACACCACCATAGTCATCGAGAATCATGCCGCCCGCCTCACCGTGCTGGTGGAGACCAACAACGGTCAGTCGCTCGACGGGGCTGTGGTGGAAGCTACCGACAAGGCCACGGCGGCAGTCTATCGGGCGGTGATCGCCGACGGCCAGGCTGTGTTCGTGTCGCTGCCCTTCGGCCAATACATGGTGGGCGTCAATGCGCCCCATTATCAGGTGGTGGAGCAGGATTTGACCCTTGAAGCCGACGCCACCATCACGCTGAGCGTGAAAGAGCAAATCGTGGATCCCTATAACATCACCGTGGATGTGGAGGGCGGCCAGGTGACCGGCCGGTGGAACCAAAACCTGTCGTTCAAGGACAGCTTTGAAGACTATCCCGACTTCGCGCGCCTCACCTTCGGCGAGTGGAACACCTACGACCTGGATCAGCGCACGGTGTATCCCATCAGTCTGAACGGATCCATCATCAACTTCCCGGGCGCCAGCACGCAGTCGAGCCCCGCCGCTGTGCCGCCGCTGGTGTTCAACCCATGGCACACCACGCCGCCCATGCTGCCGGCCGACCCTGCCGTGGCGGCTCCCACCGGCGACAAGACCATCATTTTCTTCTCGCCGCAGATGTCGGGTGCCAACAAGTGGCTCATCTCGCCCGAGTTGACCATCCGCGAGGATTTCGTGTGCCGCTTCCTGGCCAAGGCCTACGACACCTATCCCGAGTCGATGGAGGTGTGCGCCTTCACCGGCGGCAATGACAACCCCGCCGACCCCTACGACGTGGTGGCCACCATCGACCAGATGCCGGCCGGACAATGGCTGCAATATGAGACCAACCTGAGTGCCTACGAGGGGCAGACTATCCGCGTGGGCGTGCACTACACGTCGTACGACGCGTTCTTTGTGCAGCTCGACGACTTCTATGTGGGTGCCCGTGAGGAAGGCGGCGCGGTCGACGTGGGTGCCGTGACGGGCTATGTGATCTATCTCGACGGGGATTCGGTGACTACCGTGACCACCCCCGAGGTGGTGCTGAACGATGTGCCGGCCGGCCACCACACGCTGGGCGTCAAGGCTGTCTACGCCAGCGGATGGAGCCAGGTGGTGACCCATGAGTTTGACGTGGAGCCGTGGGCTCTGGTGGGCGACGTGAACGGCGACGGCGAGGTGTCGATTGCCGATGTCACCGCGCTGGTTGACCTGGTGATGCGCGATGCCGCGAACCCGCGCAGCGACGTGAACGGCGACGGCGAGACGAGCGTGGCCGACGTCACCACGCTGGTGAACTTGCTCATGCAGTGAGGGAAAAGGTGATTTTCGTGACAAATTGCTTGCCGTTGCCCCAATTTTGACTATTTTTGTGTTTTGAAATTATTCACTCAAAAACCAATATTATGATTACAGCTTTAGTAGTACTTTTGGGTTTGTTCTTCCTGATTATCGTTTTGGTGGCATTGTATGTGTTCAGCATGCAGCGGCAGCTCGTCACGCTCGACGAGAACTGCAAGAACGCCCTGGGACAAATCGAGGTGCAGCTCAATAGCCGCTGGGATGCCCTGATGGCCCTGGCCAAGACGGCCAGCGCCTACGCCAAGCATGAGAGCGAGACGCTGATTCGGGTGATTGCCCAGCGCCGGCAGACACCCATCGCCACTGCGGCCGATGTCACGGCACAGGAAGGCGAGCTGAGCAATGTGTTCTCCAGGCTGATGGCCATCAGCGAGGCTTATCCCGACCTCAAGGCCAACGACATGTTCATCCGCACCATGGACTCGGTGAAGGGCTATGAGGAGAACGTGCGTCTGAGCCGCATGGTCTACAACGACACCGCCACGCGCATGAACCGTGCGGTGCGGCAATGGCCGTCGTCGTTCGTGGCCAGTATGCTGCACTTCGGCCAGCGTGAGTATCTCACCGTTGACGACCAGCAGAAGAAGTCGATGCCCGACCTCTTCCCCAACCAGTAATAGCCATGCGCGCATATGATGGCCGGAAACTGCTGGCGTCGTTGCTGATGCTTGCGGCGGCCACTGCTGCTCATGCGGCGGTGGCGTTTGACGACCTCGACATCAACGTCGTGCTTCAGGCCGATGGCAGTGCGCGCTTCACCGAGGTATGGACTGTGGACCATGACGGGCACAGCGGCACCGAGCTGTTTCGTCGCCGGAGAGTGAGCGAAACGCAGCAGATAAGCGACTTTGGTGTGACCGAGAACGGCCGGGAATACGACTTGGTGAGTTCTTGGGATATGTATGCTTCCGACAAAGAGGGGCTGTGTGGCATGATTGAGAAAAATGACGTAGTCGAGTTGTGCTGGGGAACCGGATCCGCCGGTCGACACACCTACACGGTTTCCTACACTGTCACCTCGCTGGTGCGCCCTTACCACAATGGCCACGCGTTGTTAAACTATATGTTTTGTGACGCGGGCAACATGCCGCCACGCAATGCCCGGGTGACCATTTCCCGTGCCGACAGCGCATTTACCGAGGCCGATGTAATCGACCTGACGGTGAACGCCGGCAACGTGCGCGGTGAATTCAACAAAGGACAGTTCATCCTCACGGCACCCAAGCCTATGGCAGTCGACGAATATCTGGCCATGTGCATCGAGTTTCCCATCACGGCTTTCGGAGAGATGGATGACGGGGCTTACGACATGGGCGTGACTGCCAGTGAACTGACCAGCCCCATGATGACTGACAGCCGCGCGGGCACCTATAAGATGTCGTTGTGGTCGCGCTTGTGCGATTTCTATGTCGAGTGGCCCGTCCTCACGCTGCTGCTGGCGATAGCGGCCGTTTGGCTGTTGTTTTTTGTTATTAAGAAAATTGCGATAGCTTTGGCATGATGAAACACACAATCAATCATTATTCACGCACGGTGGCGCTTGCGGCGGCCTTGCTGCTCACGGCCGCCACGGCCGTGGCCCATGTGGTGCACGAACTGCAGATGCGCGTGGTCATCAACAAGCTGGGTAACGCCCGTGTGGTGGAGGTGAGAAACTGCACCATGGGCGAAAACGGCACCGAGGGATTTATCAAGCAGTACAACCTGCACGGCATGGAGGTGGGCGAGCTGGCCGTGACCGACGAGACGGGAGTGCCCTACGAGGTGGACACACCCTGGGACACCGACCGCTCACGCCGGGCCAAGACAGGGCGCTGTGGCATCTGTGAGGGCAGCGACGGCCCTGAGCTGTGCTGGGGCATCGGGGCATCGGGGCAGCGAACCTATAACATCCACTACACCCTCACCCGCCTGGTGGACAGTTTTGACGACTCCGACGGCTTTATTTTCAAGTTCTACGAGCCGGCTTCGGGGGCTTATGCCCGGCAAGCCAGCATCACCATCGAGCCCGACAGCGGCGCGTTCACCCCCGAGAACACCCGCGTGTGGGCCTTCCGCTTTCATGGCCAGGTGCACATCGTGGACGGCAAGATTGTGGCCCAGACGAGCCAGCCCTTTGGCAATGAGAGCGAGGGCCTGGTCATCATGGCGCAGTTCAACAAGGGGCTGTTCCATCCCGTCACCACCCGCAAGGGCACCTTCCTCGACAAGGTGAAGAAAGAGGCCTTCAAGGGCAGTGACTACACCCTCACCGACGACGGCGCATCGGGCAAGGCATCGCTGGCCGGCAACGGCTACGACCCCGGCAGCTCCAATTTCTGGGCCGAGATGTGGGAACCCATCAGCGCATTGCTGGTGACGGTGCTCTGGCTGGTGCTGGTGGCGGTGTTCATCTATCAGTTATTCGCAGTGGGTGGCGAGGTAAAGACCGCCCACCAGAACCAGCGGCTTTTCGGCAACAAGCAGGGCAAGATGACGCAGTGGAGCCGCGAGATCCCCTTCGACGGCGACCTGTGTAAGACCAGCCAGGTGCTGCACGCCAACAGCCCCACCGACGTCAACAATAAAGACCAGATTGCCGCCTTGGTGATGCGCATGACACACTTGGGCCTCATCTCGCTCAGGCAGAAAGAGGGGCTTTCGGGAAAAGGGGCCGGCGAGTTCCTCATCACGCCGCCCATGTCCGTCAAGCCACCCGCCGGCGACCGGCAGGCCGAGCTCATGGGGCTGGTGCACAAGCAGATGTGGAAGGCTGCCGGAGCCGACCATGTGCTGCAACCCAAAGAGATGAAGGCCTACATGAAGCAGTCGCCCGTGGAGCACCGCCAGGTGGTGACTCGCATCAACCAGCTGCTCAGCGCCACGGGGCGCTCGCGCGGCAGCCTCAAGGCCGACGAGGTGCTGCAGGTCTATGGCCTGAAAAAATATCTGGAAGAGTTCACCCTGCTCGAGGAGCGCCATGTGCTGGATGTGGGGCTGTGGAAGGAATACATGGTGTTTGCCACGCTCTACGGCATCGCCAGGCAAGTCTATGCCGACCTCAAGATGATTTGGCCCGACTACACGGTGCTCGCGCCGCAGGAGGCACTGCTCATGGACACCGAAGCCTACACCGAGGTGGCTACCTACACCATGAGCGGCATGGCGTATGTGCGCAGTTACGAGACGCCCGAGGAGCGGCAAGAACGCCTGGCACGCGAGGCAAGTGAATCGCGCAGCAGCGGTGGCGGCGGTTCATCGTCCTACGGCGGCGGTGGCGGCTACAGCGGCGGTGGCGGCAGCGGATTCCGTTGATTCACCCGCCGTCAAGTCCTTGATGACCTCGCTGGCAAGCAGCAAGCCCGCTGCCGCCGGCACAAAGGCATTGCTCGCCGGGCACTTGCGGCCGTCATCGGCCACAACAGGCTCGGCGGGAAACTGGGGCTTTTCGGTGCTGCACACGCACTTGAAGTGCACGATGCCCTCGCGGCGCAGCCGCTTGCGCATCACCTTGGCCAGCGGATCCATGTTGGTCTTGGCAAAATCCATCACCCTGAAGGCCATCGGGTCCATCTTGTAGGCCGCCCCCATGCTGCTGATGAACGGCAGCCCCAGCCGCGTGCAGCGGCGCGCCAGCTCCATCTTGGCACTCACAGTGTCGATGCAGTCCACCACGTAGTCGTAGGCCGTGAAGTCCACCGTGTCGGCATTGGCCGGCAGAAAAAACAGGTCGTGAGCCGTCACCCGGCATCGTGGGTTGATGTCGCGCACCCGCTCGGCAGCCACCTCCACCTTTTTGCGGCCCAGCGTGGAGTGCAGGGCGATGACCTGGCGGTTCAGGTTGCTGATGCTCACCACGTCGGCATCGAACAAATCGAGCGCGCCCACTCCCGAGCGCGCCAGTGCCTCCACCACCTGGCCGCCCACGCCGCCCACGCCGAACACCGCCACCCGGCAAGCCGCCAGGCGCTGCATTGCCGCCCGGCCCAGCAGCAACTCGGTGCGTGAAAATTCTTCTTGCATAACCTTTGGTCGTTTAAGACCACAAAAATACAAAAACCCGAAAAAATTATCAATTATCCATTGCCAATTATCAATAATTCACTATCTTTGCACCGCTTTTCGAGCCCAGATGGCGGAATCGGTAGACGCGTTGGTCTCAAACACCAATGGGGTAACACCCGTGCCGGTTCGACCCCGGCTCTGGGTACTGATTGGGGAGAAGGTTCAAATCTTCTCCCCAAAACTTTTTTTGGCTCTTGCAACTGTTTGGTTTGCTGATAGATAAGGTCAAGCACTTTGTTGTAGCCTGTGGTTCGATAATTATTTCCGTCAAATTCTATTTTTTCGGGAAACATCGAACCAAGCAGTTTTACTTTCTGATCAACAGGTGCCTCTCTGAACACATGTTCTAAGTTGGCTAACAGAGAGATAGAGTATTTTATTTTGGCATCTAATTGCTGTTTGTCGGGACGCAGGAGCAAATCAATCTTTTGTTGTAATATATCTGCTTCTCTTTGGTTTCTGCACACAATTTCGTCTTTGTCAGCTTTGCTCAAATCCCCATCAACAAACATATCTTTAGCCTTAGCAATACGTTTTTGTATCCCGTCTAATGAGACTTTCAATTTTGCCGCCTCTAATCTGTTATTCTCTCGCTTTTCGCCATTCATATCGTCCAACACTTCCTTGTACAAATTTAGAACAGTATCGTTGGGAACAAGGCATGATATATACTGAATGAAATCTTCATTCACTTGTTCAGCTCTTTTCCTAATGTGTTTGCTGTTTTTGTTGCAATGATAATAACCGTATCGTCCACCGTTTCCCTTGCTGCAACTTCCCGTAATTGACCTGCCACAAACAGGGCAAACCATAAACTTCTTCAAGAAGAATAATGGATTTGAAACATTTGATTGTTTTGGGCTACCCTTTCTTTTTCCATTGATTACTTCTTGAACAGCATTAAATGTTGCTTCTGTAATAAGTGGTTCATGCTGACCATCTACAATATGTTCGGGTATAACCTCTTCTGTCACCTTGTCTATCCTTTCTTTCACTCTTACCTTTCCCATATAAAAAGGATTTCTCAGCATATCAGCAAATGTACTTTCTGCTATGTGCGGACAATATTTCTTTCTCGCATAACTAACAGTTATATTCCCTTTTCTTTCTTGATAGGTGCAGCTTTCTCTTTATCAATCTCTACATACTTGTATAGGGTGATGCCTTTCTCATCGTTGAAGTGCTTGTTGACATATCCCCTTGGAGCTTTATTGGCGCACTTCCCTTTTTCCAAAGTTCCGTATATGCCATCAATCGTTGCTTGTGAGCGTCCTAAATTGTCGCTATGTGCTTGTCCTAAATATTGGGCTATCTGAGATGGCCAATTCGTTGATTTGAAATTCACAGGTTCTTCTGTTGCATTGGGTTCAACTCCTTTTGAACGGAGTTTCTTGATTACACTTGGTGCTTCAATGGAATCCCTTGAAAATCTGTTCCATCGAATAAAAAGCAATTTATCAACCTGTCCCTTATGAGTGTCAATGTATTTCAATATTGCCTGCATAACAGGTCTCTTATCAAAAGTCTTGGCACTCTCGTCCTCCTTAAACTCCCCACGTTCAATAATATTATACCCCCTGTAGGCACAATATCTTCTCAACATCTCTTCTTGAACATCTACGCTTGTTCCTTTTCGTTGCTCATCGGTGCTTACCCTGCAATATATAAGCACATTTATCATCTTTCTGTCATTTCTCATTTTTCGTACTGTTCTTATTGTTGTGTATTATTCCATTCTATCTGTAATTCTGCCAACAGATAGAGATATTCTCTAATTTGTCTCACTTCTACATTTGTGTATTTACGTTTTCCTTTGTTCAATATGTTTTTGCATTTCTCTAACGTCAACATCAAAATTCAACATAACTCTCTTATTTGCTTTCGCCTCTTTGCCCATCCCCATTCTCATGTATGTAGCAAAGTCTTCTGTTCGGCATGGATAACTTAGACCATTTTCTTGCTTGAAATCTTTCTTTACGTCATATATTCTTGTGTTTATCATCTTATGTTCGTTTGTAAATATAGTTCAAGGCTTTCATCTAACCAAATATTTTTAAGACAAATTTGTTAAAAATTTAACTTTTCGCAGTGTATTTATGGATGTGGAGGTGATTTTTTGAACATTTCTGAGGGAATATCCCTTCTTCAAAAGACGAATTTCCTCGGCATATTGCTCCCTCATTTCCTCGTCTGATTTACGGTAGCCTGTCTTTCGTCCAACCTTTCCTCCATTGGCTCTGAAATTGTGATAGCCACTCTCTACACGCTCCCTAATGGTCTTACGTTCCATTCTTGCCACCTCTGCAAGGATGGTGATTAGAAACTGAGACATGGGATTAACTTTTCTATCTTCCGTTAGTGTCTCAATATTATAGTTTTGAATGTACAGAGATATACCTTCCTTATTCAACAACTCTATTACTTGAAGCACTTGCAGGGTGTCACGTCCCAGACGTGACAGTTCTGTGACTAATACCTTGCTTATATTATGTGTCTTCACATACTCGACCATTTTCATCAGTTCTTTTCGCTCGGTATTCTTCTTCGCCCCACTGATTTTCTCCGCAAATGTGGCTTCCAACTTCCAACCCTTGCTATTGGCTAAGGTAGTCAGTTCGTTACTTTGTCTCTCATATTCTTGAAGAGAAGTGGAAACTCTGCAAAACGCTACAACTTGTGTACTCATATTGATATAACTTTCTGATTATCTTTAGCTAAGGTAAGAAAAATATCTAACAGGACCAAAATAATACAGCTAACTAAAGTTAATCAACAAGATTATTTTGAATGCTGTTTAGATTTGTTGAAAATAAAGGGCTTTCCCTATGTAGTCCACACAAAGAAAGCACCATTACGATGATGCAATTTAATCAATCTTCCACCTCTTGCGTTTCCGACAACTCTATCACTTTGAAGTAATCCCAAATGCAAGGAATATCCTTTGAAAGGAAGTTTAAGAAGCGTTCTATCTCGTCAGGATTCTTGCATGGAACATTAAATCCCTGTTCGTTCATGTATTCATTCAATTTTCCTTGAATATACATCGTCTGCATTTCATTTCGGTGGTCTTCTTGTTCTCTGTGGTCTTTCATCGTAACCCACAAACAGATTTCTGCCACGTTGAATATTACCATTCGTTTTCCGGTTTTGGGCTGCTTGGTGTATTTGGCATATCCCCCTACGTCAAGTTTGATACGTCTTGCATCGATGTCCTCATCAAATATTTTCTCTCTCAACTTCTCACGAAGGGGATGTCCTTTCCCAAAGAACAACTCCGTTAGTAAATGAGAGGTCTTGTTAATACTGTGTTCTAATGGAAGTTTCTTGATGTAGGAATCAAACACACATCTTTTCATTCTTATTATCTTTTTCATTTTGCTTTCTGTCTGTTTTAATAGTTATATACTCGTCTATTACAGGGAGTTTGTTCCTCATCCACGCTAAAAATGTACTCATATCCTCTTGTGTACTTGGGTGTATGGTATTCAGCCCTTGTTCCTTGAAATAGGCTTCCATGATTGTCATCATTCCATCATAGTTACTTATCTCCTGTGCCATCCACAGATCTTTCCTGTCTATGTACAAGTGGAGGCTTACAACTTCCTTTGCCTCGTTCTGTTCTGCCTTTAAGACAATACGGATGTTCGGAACAAGATGGAACTGATTCATAAGTCGTTGAAACAGTACCCCATTTTTGTTCAGAAACTTCTTTGTCAATGCGTATGACAAAGGGTTTATGTCTTCGTCAGATTGGAGGTGGTCGCAATCGTAGTTGTCTTGAATACTTTTTATTATGACAATCCTTGTGTTCATGCTCCTGTAATCGGGTATGATACTGCAACCATCTTCGTCATTTTGGCAACTGCATTCCGATTGGTTATTTAAGTTCCACATTGTGACAGCAAGCTCATAGTTGTCGGCATATCGTGGGCTTCTACACGGCTCTTTCATAAAGGCAAACAGCAATTCCCCAAAATCATATTTGAAAGTGTGGTTTTCTCCGTTTGAGTGCTTACAGTAGTCGTTTGACAGCAAGCAAATGGCAGTATCAGTCTCGGTGTAAATGTCACTGACGTGGAAGTGTGGTGTTTGGCACTCGTCATCAGTTTTTATGTATACCTCATACTCTTTTGCCCTGCCAAAGAACCCAATACGAGCAATGTCAGACCTTTCCATCTTTCTTCTTGTTTCGCATATAACTTTCAATCATCCCATAACTGATGCCCTCGTTCATGAATCTGTTGTGAATATCATACTTACATTCACTTACTTCCATTTCCAACGCTCTTATTTGTTTATTCAAAGGCATCAACTTCTTTTGGTAGGTGACATTATCCAATCCGCCACTTTTCAGTGCTGCTTTCAAGTCCCGTTTCTGCGCTTTGATTAACTCAATCTCTGCATCAACCCTTGTCTGCAAGGCTTCCACATCTGCGTATGCCTTGCTCACCCTCGCTTCGTTATACTTCATTAGTGTGTCATTATACATTTTATGCCATTTGGCAGATTCCTCGTTCAGTCGGTCAACACGCTCATTCAGTCGGTCTATCTCATGTTGCATGAACAGTTCCTTAATGGCTGTCGAATAATCCATATCTCCGTCATCCTCATGGTGCAGTATGTCAAGCACATCTTCAAGTGTGTAGGCTTGATAGATATGCTTCGCTTCCGTATATCGGGTGTTGATACCCACGAAAGGTTTCCAATGTGCTATGAATGGTGATAGTTGCACGACATCGGTCTTACCATCCTCACGCACGATGCCACATTTGTTGCACCCACTCAAAGGACTGCCTGCAAGGTGGTAAACAAGACTTCTGCGACCTTTTTTGTCGGTCTGCATGGCTCCTGAACAATTCGCCCACCATTCCAAGTATACACCAACTGTAGGTGTACGAAATCCCGAAATGCCTACATAAGCAAGTCCGCTTTGAATGGCTACGGGAGCAAGGAACATTCGGCTGTCTCGCAATATACGCTCTCGGTGTGCCAACAGATAGAAAGCGTTGTCAATAAACAGTTTCTTCTGTCTCTCTTTATCTGCTGACGATGGAGGTTGTGGCTTACATGGTTTCTTTCCCACTGAAAGATAAGTTCCTGTTGTGTCTAATTGCATTTCGTCAGGTTGGAAATCCTCTTGCGGTGATTCCTTTTGAAAGCACTCAAGCAATACACCGCTCATGAGGATAATTCCGTTCTTGGGGTGTGTCACCTTTTCGTTTGGTGAAACCTCGTTACCATTTCTATCTACAAGCACCACTCTGTCATGGGGCAGAGGGGCTTGGTTTGTATTGTTGTTCTGGATCATGTGTAAATTGGTTTATTGGTTAAAAGTATAAAGTTGTCCTAAGATGTAGATGTTTGAACGTCTGAGGAGGTCATAATCTATCTGTGGCTCTTTCCCCTCTCGGATGCAGTCACGCCATAGCATGAGGATTTTACCTATGTTATTTTGCCCCTTCCATACTCCGATGTCGTTGATTTTATTTGTCTCGACATTGATTATATAGTCTCGCTCCTTTCGTTTCAAGTCTTGGTGACGTTCCATGAGTACGGTTGCAAGATTGGCTCGTTTATTCACCAACTCCCAATTTTTGCAGCCCCAAATATCGGCACTACTCCATTTGTCGGTGGTAGTATTTTCAACGAGTATGACATTTTGGGATATTTGGAGTAGAAGTTTACGAAAGTCTTCATTTCCCTTGCACTTCTGCCACACGCAATAGAGCATCCATTGCAGACGGAAATCGGAAAAATCGGGTCGGATGATATTCTTGAAACGTGACTTACCGAATCGTTTTGCTCCAAATCCACTTGTGTATGATAATAGACACTCTTGGATGAAGCGATGTTCGTCTGTGTTGTTCGACCACTCACCGCACAGGTATAAACGCTCGCTGTCCTTCCAAACTCTGCCTCCGCACTCAAAAGGAAATCCCCCTGCCATATTGGAGAGACGAAGGTTAATGCCGTTCACAATATCGTCCACATTTCTGAACGACCACACTTGTGGGGAGGCAATATATGCCTCCTCACGACCTAAATAATAGTTATTCATGCAGCCTTAACGTATTGATTAAATGTTAGTTCTTTGCCTAAAAGATTGATATGTGCTTCCTGCAACAAAGCATAGTCGATGTTAGGCTCAGTGCCATTAACCAAGGCTCTGCGACAAGCCATAAGTATCTTGCCCATGACGTTGCGACCAACGAACACGCCTACCTGCGACCACTCGCCAAGTCGCTTTGTATCACACTCACGCTTGATGGCCGCTTTGTTGTAGCCCTGAGCCTTTAACTCCTTCTTATAAGCGTTGAGCCTCTTCTTCAACTCAACGTTTCGTGTACCCCACACAGTAGCAGTGCACCCTGCCTGAAAGGTACTGTCCTCGATAATGATAGCATTGTCAGGAAGAGAAAGCAATAACTTACGGAAGTCGCTGTTGCCAAGGCACTTCTGCCAAACAACATACTTCATCCACTCCACGTTGAACACCTCCCAATCGGCACGCACCTCGCTATCATGGGGCTTGCGGATGCCTTTCTTCGCCATGAAGCCATTCGTGCAGACCGTGAGTTGACGCTGCAAAGCAAGATGATGAGGCGTACCCGAGGAAAACGCTCCTGCGATATAGGCACACTCGCTATTCTCAAAGCGAATACCCTCAATCTCAAAGGGGTAACCTGATACCATGTTACCCAACGACAGAACTATGCCATTCCGCTCGTCTGTACCACGGCGAAAGGCATAACAATTCAGCACGGCAGCATCGTATGCCTCCGTGCGACAAAAAGTTTCCAAAATGTTAATCAACTTACTCATAGTGCAAATATTTAACTGTTAAACAATAATTCGTTAAATCCTCGCTTGTTTTTAGTCAGTCGCCTATCTATGAGGATAAGGCTCTGACTCGCATCATTCTCCCACCGTAGCCGCCTATGATTGAGGCTCG
>JAFUWD010000070.1 GCA_017483645.1 Muribaculaceae bacterium
GTCAAGCCACGATTTCGCTATTGCTTCTTCTCTCCCAAGCGTCACCGCTTGAAACTTGCAAGTCGCTATAGGGTTCGTCGGTGACTACGCCCCGGGTGGACTTTCACCACAGATGTATAACATGCCCGTCATACCAAAAAAAGCGGCCTACCTTGCCGGTAGACCGCCTTTTTGATATTGACTTGCACGTCAGCGCAGCACTTTGCTCACACGGGTGCTGCCGTCGCTCATGGTAGTGACCACGATATTCACACCGTTCCAGGGCTTGCTCGACACCTGTCCGGCAGCGTTTACATAGTTGACACCCACGGGTTGTAACTTAGCCGACAACTCATTGACAGCCGTCACAACGCCGGTGGTTCCGTCAATCGACAACGGGAACACCATGTACTTGTTCTCCTGAGCCAACGATTGGTCAACCTCGACCGAAGTGATGTTGCCCGCACGGCGCAGTGCATTGCCGGAGGCATCTGTTTCCTCCTTGAGCTTGATAACAGCCGGGAATTCATAGACTTGGTTCACTTGAACAATGCTGGCGCCATCATTGGTGCACATCGACCAATCCACTTCAAACGAGCCCTTCAGGTTGAAGCCATTCAGCTCCAGCGGATAGGTGGAGCCGTCGCCTTCACGGTGTTGACGCTTGGGAACGATGAACTTGGTGCCGTCCCATGTTGCCCATGTGACCGTGGCAAACTCCTCGGGCTTGGGCGTGACGAAGAAGAAGTCGAAGGCACGCTGATCCATCGTTCCGTCGGCAGCTTGCGCCTTACCTCCCTGATTACCCACAAAGTTGCAGGTAATAAAGATGTTGGGAGCCTCATGATAGAGATTTTCTTCGAGTTCATTAGCAGCAGGCAGACCGGCAGGAATCTGGATGGATGCCAGGCGCATTTCGGGATTCACGTTGTTGACGAGCTGACCTTCGACAGTTCCGCCGGGCAAGACTCGGCCCACATAGCTCTTAAGCAGGGCTTCTCTGTCGTCATCGTTCATCAAGTTCACGTCCTTATACTGGGTGCTGAACACCAGCTTCACCCAGTTGCTCTGGTCGTAACGGTTCTTGGTGCGGTCACTGTTGTTGCCATTGTAGTAAGAACGCATATAGTCGACCTGACCGGCCTCTTGCAGCGATTTCTCCACATATTTGGTGGTGGTGAACTTGTTGAGGTCCTTGCAATAGAGTGCGCCCTTGTAGGTGTAGGTGGAGCCATCCACTTCAATGTCTGTTTCGGCCAGCGGGTCGTAGTACACACCCACAATGTCGTCCTCAATCACATAGGTGGGACCATGAACCACACCCTGTGCGATGATGTTGCCCAACGAGCGACCCAGCGAGATGATACCGCAGTAGTCGTAGGCAGCGCCATTGCTGAACTCAAAGTCGCCGGTCTGCTCCTTCGGCTTGGTGGTCGTTTCGCCTGTTGCGAAATCAATCTGAATGTCATTGGCATTGTCCACGCCGTTGTTGAAAATGATGCCCACGGGATAGGTTTCCTCGGTCACACCATGTGCGGTGAGGTCGATGCGCCACACTTCATAACCATCCTTGTCGTAGCCAATCAGTTCACAAGGCGCTCCGGGATACCAGCTGGTGCCGGTGGTGTAGTCATTCTTGAGCAGGTCGCGGTTGATGCCGTCCTCGTCGGTGTACCACGAGTGGCAGAACACGTTCTCCCAGCCGGGCGTGTTGGTGAAGTAGGCATAGATGTGACCGTCAATCATCACAGCGCAGTCGGCAATCTCTTGCGCCGCGCTCTCATAGTAGTCGCGAGTGTACTCGTCAAGGCTCTGTGAACCATCGGGCCATGTGAAATAAAGCACACCTGCTTTGCGCCAGTTAATGTCGGTCATATTTTCATTGTCCTCCTCGGTTGTCTTGACAGCATCGTAGTTATAACCCTTGCGGGTGAACCAGAAGTCGGTGATAGCGGCTTCCATGGTCCACTTCCACCACTTGCGGCCATCGGGAGTGGTAACCTCGCCGGCATTGGGCTCAACACCGCCCAAGATGGCTTTGCGCCGGGGATTGGGGTTGGAGGCCTCATCGTAGGTGTCACCACCGGTAAAGAAGTCGGTGCGGTTGATACGGTCGGCGTGCACATAGTTCTTGTCAACATAATCGCGCTCCTTGTCATAAGCCCAAAGTTTGGGGAGGTTGGTGTCGTCGAGGACATTCTCCGTTTGTTCCAGATAGATGACCACCTCGCCGTGGTTCACCTCGGCCATGCGGAAGAGGGTCACCGTGTTCTCGCTCAGGTTCACCGACACGCGGTAGTTTCCCGAAGTCACATCATTGCCAAGCTTGAAGTCATTGGTGCTGCCCTGCTCCATAGCATTAGGCACGGCGGTACCAATCTGGCTCTTGTCGATGGTAATCACGCCACCTTTGGCGCCCATTCGATAGTCGGCTATCGCATCCCACGAACTGCCCAGCATCTTGGTGAACTGGAATGAATCGCCGTGACCCAAGGTCACATTGGCCAGCGTGTAAATGTTACCATCGGTGGTATTCATCACCACTCCGCCATCGGTGGCCCAATGGCTTCCGTAGTACATATAGAGGGGGTCGTAGGTACGGGCAATGGTCACCGTCTTGTTGGTCCAGTCCACCGTCACGTCGTAACGACCGGTGGTCTTCATGATGAAGTTGCGGTCATAATCCTGACGCAGACGCAATCCCAACTCGGTGGGATTGTCGTGGTTGGTCATGGCATCTGTGACAAGGTACTTGCTGTCGCCATCGGCATTCGATGTGAAGCGATAGGCGTTGAGCGTGGCCCAGTCACCCTCGATAGTGCCCAGTTTGCTGGCAAATGCAAATTCGGCTCCGGCAACAATCTGCACATTCTCGAGGGTGAAAACCGTATTATCTTCATTGGATTTCATCTTCAAGCCGGCGTTCGAGGCCCAGGGATTGCCGTTCACGGCACCAATCATATAGAGTTCGCCGGTGTTGGTGTTCACGGCCTCGCAAGTGGCACTCCACTTGTCGGTGAGGTAGTTATATGTGAAAACCCACATTCCGGTGGCACCCACACGATAGGCTCCATTGCCATGACGGCTGGCAGTGTAGGTAGTACCGACATTCACCGGGTCGATGTCGCCTTCAGTATTCGTGTAGCGGATGCAACCGTTCCAGTCCTCACCCACCTGTTGGGCAAAGATGAAATAGTCGCCACTCGACATAAACTGTGTGCAAGTGAAAGTGTTTCCATCGCGCGTCAGTTCCACCGGATGGGCATAATCGAAATTGTTGCTGCCCATACTGTGCACCAGGTACCATTTCGAATCGGCATTAGCCGATGCCAAAGTGGGAGTGAATGCAAGCGTGGAGGTGTTAAAGGCAAAATTCCAAACACCCGTCTTTGACGGTTGAAAACTGCTCTCATTCCCGGTTACCGTATTATAGGTCACACCCGATTCAGCTGTCACATTACCGCTGGCATCGCCAAAGCGCCATGCGTTGATATTGTCCCAGCTGCCATAGTTGGCACCCAGCACATAGTAGTCGCCATGAGTCAATTCCACACCATTCAGAGTGGCCGACGTGCCACTGAGGGTGAAGGGATGGCTATTAGATAAATCCCAGTCGCCACCGTGATTGCTGAACAGATAGAGTGAGGTGATTTTTTTGACAAAAGTCACCTTAGCCGTCACGATATTGACCGTAATGGTATAAGTGCCGGCATTGGCAGCAGTCACCGTGAAATTATTGCTCGAATTGTTGAGGTTGCTTAGCTGAACCGTACCCACAGCCACGGCTTGTGATCCACCGTTCGGACCGAAAGTAGATGCGTTAGCTGAATCCCAATCGCTGGAAGAAGCCGAAGTCTGAAGCGTGAAACGGAATTCGTCACCTGCAGCCAGCACCACATCGGTAGCAGTGAAAGTGATGTGGTCGGAGGTTGTCATTGCGAAACCTTGTGTGGGATTCCAACCAATGTTTTTCGAGGCTATCTTCCCAAAAAGATAACATTTATCGGCATTGACAATTCTCAAATTATGTGTGTCATTTCCCGATTCATTGAAAACAAACAGGTGATAGCCGGTGGCCTCAACTTTCACATTTCCTTTGCCTTGTTTGGTACCGAAATCACTGCCCACTGTGGCGGTCCATACTTGATCGTTATAAGCTCCCCAACGGTTTTTGTTGATGGCGTTGGTACCATCATCCCAACTACCCGAACCGGTCGAGAAAGTGAACAACGTAGACTCCGATGTAAGGTTGGCTACAGCACGGTATTCGTTTGACAATCCCGATGCCGTCATCTCAAGTCCCCCATTTACATTCCAACTGAACGGGGCATCGCCATAGATGTACCATGCAGCGTGGACTGCTGTTGTGCCAGCTGTAAACAGCAGCAACAACCACGCAACACGCAACATGATGGCATTTTTGAAATTAAATAAATTTTTCATGTTAGTTTTGGTATAGTTTTTAATAATTTGTTTATTCTTACACAGAAAATGGCTTTTTTAACTGAAAACAAGCCAAATAGCTTGCTAATTTACGCCTTTTGGTTCTTTTTACTGTGAATTTATACATTCTTTAATGGCGAATTTTTTATGCAATCGTTTACGCTTCCACGGAACCAAAAAAATACTGGGCATAGCCTTTTTGGCCATACCCAGCACCTATATTCGATTAAACGGGATGTCAGATGAGCGCGAAAATGCCGGTCACGCTGTCGGCAATGTCACTCAAGCGTGTGTAAACACCGCTTGCAAGTCCTAGTGCAATAATGCCCATCACACAGACGGTAAGCCCGATTTCCTCCGTCCAATGGCTGTCGATGTAAGGCACCGAGCAATCGTCTTGACGCAAGAACATGGCCTTGACCACCAGCAGGTAGTAATAAAGCGAGATGATGGTGTTGACCAATGCGATGAGAACCAGCACATAGATGGCTACACTGCCCTGCTGGCACGCTCCCACAAAGATGAAGAACTTGCTGAAGAAGCCGGCAAATGGCGGTATGCCACCCAGCGAGAACATGGCCAGCATCATGGTGAACGCCAGCCAGGGATTGGTGCGGAACAAGCCGTTGTAGTCATCCATGCTTACCTTGCCGGTTGCACGCTCAATGACGCCAATCACTCCGAAGGCTGCCAGATTGCTGAAGATATACACCAAGATGTAGTACATCATCGATGCCAGGCCCGTGGTGTTCACCGCAATGATGCCCAGCATGATGTAACCGGCCTGGGAAATCGAGGAGAACGCCAGGAAGCGCTTCAAATTGCGCTGACGGATGGCAAACAGGTTACCCAACGTGATGGTGAGGATAATGAGCGCATAGAGCATCCACTCCCACACCTGCGCATAGGCCGATCCGAACACCTGCGTGAGAATCACCAGAAACGAGAACGCGGCAGCGCCCTTGCTGATGACCGACAAATAACTGGTGACAGCTGTGGGGGCTCCTTGATAGACATCGGCCGTCCACAAGTGGAAAGGCACGAGCGACAACTTGAATCCCACTCCGGCAATCACAAACGCCACGGCAGCAATGAGCAGCGCACTCTTGTGACCGATGATGCTGGTGGCAATGTCGGTGAAATAGAGCGAGCCACTGATTCCGTACACAAACGAGATGCCCAGCATGAAGATGGCACTGGAGAAAACTGCAGTAAAGATGTACTTGGCGGCAGCCTCGCGGCTCTCATAATATCGTTTCTCGAAAGCAGCCAGCGCGGCAATGGGCAACGAGGCAGTTTCCAAGCCGATGACAAAGAGCAGGAAGTGACGTGCCGAAATCATCAGGAACATACCCAGCAATGTGAGCAGCAAGAGCTCATAGAACTCACCGCGACGAATGGCCACATGGTCCTCATTGCTCCACTTCACGGCTTGCAATATCACCAGCAACACACCCAGATTGAGGATGTTTTTCATCACCCAAGTGGCGGGATTGGCCTCAAACATTCCTCCGAATGCCTGGCCCATCTGGCCGGGAACAAAGCTATATATCGCGTACAGCGCAAACAAGATGGCTGTGAACAGCGGTAACTTGTCCTGTGAGCGCTGCGGCATGAAAGTGTCGTAAACAAACACGAGCAAGAACACGAGCAACAGCCCGATTTCCTGCGGCATCATTAAAAATTGAGAATAATCCATATTGTATTATCAGGGTTTTTAAAGATTCAACACTTTCATTACATACCGGCCACAGGGAAATAGTCCTTCAGGGCATTCACCACAGGCAGGAAACTGTCACTGATGATGTTCACAAAGAAATTGGGGAAGCATCCGATGATTGCCACCGACACAATGAGCGTGGCTGTGGACAAGCGCTCGTCCCACGACGCATCGGTGAGGGTGCGGTGGTGTTCGTCTTGCACCTCGCCAAAGAGCAGCTTGGCAACCACGCGCAGGATATAGACTGCGGTGATGACAATGCTGCTGGCTCCCATGATGGTGAGCACACGGCGGAACACATCGGCATTCTCAAACGAACCGAAGAAAATGGTCATCTCGGCTGCAAAACCGCTCAAGCCGGGCAAGCCCAGCGATGCCAGACCAGCAATGACGTAACCCACGCCCAGATAGGGCATGATGTGCATCATGCCACCCATGTCGCGGATGTCGCGAGTGTGCGTGCGGCCGTAAATCATACCGATGAGGGCAAAGAAGAGCGCCGTCATCAAGCCGTGCGACAGCATCTGCAGCACAGCGCCTGTCATGGCAGTGGTGTTGAACATGAGGATGGCGAAAAGCACCATGCCGCAATGGCTCACACTGGAATAGGCATTGATATATTTGAGGTCGGTTTGCACACAAGCACTGAACGCACCGTAAACGATGCTGATACCCGTCAGGGTAAGGAATATCCATGCCAGTTCACTGGCTGCAAAGGGCATCAGATAGATGGCTATGCGGAAGCAGCCATATCCTCCCAACTTCATCAGCACACCGGCATGGAGCATCGACACAGCCGTTGGAGCCGACGCATGGCCGTCGGGCGACCATGTGTGGAACGGGAACATGGCGCCCAGCACACCGAAGCCCACAAACGTGAGCGGGAACAGATAGAGTTGCCACTGGTGCGGGATTGCGTCGTTATGAGCAATTTCCAGAATATTCATCGTCAGGTTGCCATCGGCACTGCTGTGGAAGTAGATGCCTATGAGTCCCAGCATCAAGAATGCCGAGCTACCCATGAGCATGAGCGTTAGCTTCATGGCGCTGTAGTTCTTGTTGCCACTGCCCCACACGCCAATGAGCAGATACATCGGGATAAGGGCCACCTCATAGAACATGAACATGGTGAACAGGTCAATCGAGATGAAGAAACCGAACACTCCCGTCGAGAGCAGGAAGAACCACAAGAAGAATTGCTTGGGCAGCGGATTCATCTTCCACGAGGCGAAAACGCCCGCAAAAACGATGAAAGCCGACAGCAAAATCATCACCACGCTCACACCGTCGACACCGAGTGCCAGCTCAATGTTGAACGGGGCGTACCACATGACCTTGCTCTGCAAAATCATCTCGCTGGTGTCGCCGGCAGCGCGAGCCTGCAAGAAGAGGCACACCAGATAAATCGCCAATGCCACCAGCGCCACGGCACCCGTGACGGCAACGGCCCTGATAGCGCGCATGCCACGATTGTTGCAGAACGCCAATCCCAGCAGCGTGAGCAGCGGGATTATCACGAAATAAATTAAGGGATTATTGAATATTTCCATCATTTTATCGTCAATTTTATAGGACCGTCGATAATCAAATTAACACACACAGCATGGTGACTGCCGCAAGCAGAAGTACGCCAAGCAAATACACATATACATAACCCTGGATGCTGCCCGACTGCAGGCGACGGATGGCAAACGAGGCCGAGCCGGTGGCACTGGCCAGCATGTTGAAGAAACCGTCGATGATGTGTCGGTCAAACCAGGCTATGGGCACGCAGATGCCTTGGAAAATCACCTTGTGGGTGATGAACTGGTAAAGCTCATCCATGTAGAATCGGTGATAAGCGGCCGTCCACAGGCCCAACGCACCATTCTTCATGCGCTCGGGCAGGTCGTTCTCTTTGTAGTAGAGCTTATAGGCCAAGGCAATGCCTATCAGAGCGATGAGCACACTTGAGCCAGCCACTGTCCAGTCGAGCTGGGTTTCCAGCGCCTTGCCGTTCCAAGTAACCAAGTCATGTGCCGGCACAAAGCCAGCCACTATCGATATGGTTGCTAAAATGATAAGCGGCAACGTCATGGTCCAAGGCTGGTCCTTGGGGGCATGATGCGTATGGATTTCGTGTTTTTTCCAGAAGAAAATGAGGAAATAGATACGGAACATGTGGAACGCCGTCATGCCGGCCACCATGCTCATCCACAAGCCCCAGAAGAAGCCTTTGTGATAGGCGGCCACAAGAATCTCATCCTTGCTCCAGAAACCTGCAAAGGGAGGTATTCCCGCAATGGCAAGGCATCCAATAAGGAAGGCGATACTCGTGATGGGCATAAACTTGTGAAGACCGTGCATCTTGTCGTTCTCATTGCTGTGAACGGCATGAATGATGGCGCCGGCACACAAGAAGAGCAATGCCTTGAACATGGCGTGCGTGAACAGGTGGAACATCGAGGCCATGTAGCCAAGACCAGTACCACCGTGTATCTCTATCATGGCGCTATTTGAACTACTCACAGCCAGTGAGGTCATCATGAACGCAATCTGCGAAATGGTGGAGAATGCCAGCGCGCGCTTGATGTCGCTCTGCACACAGGCTATGGCAGCGGCATAGAAAGCGGTGAACGCACCCACCACACAGATAATCTCCATGGCGCCTTGCTCCAGAACATAGAGCGGGAACAGACGGGCCACCAGAAACACACCGGCAACCACCATGGTGGCAGCGTGGATGAGCGCCGATACCGGCGTGGGGCCTTCCATGGCGTCGGGCAGCCAGATATGCAAAGGATACATGGCACTCTTGCCGGCACCGCCAATGAAGATGAATGTCAGCGCCCAGGCCATCACCGAGCAACCCAGGAAAGTAGCCCCTCCGGCACTGGCGATGGCACTTTGTGCCACGGCCATGTCGTTGGCACCATTGGCACCGAAGACCAACTGCGAGAAGTCGAACGTCTGCGTGTAATAGCTCAAAATCATGATACCCAGCAGGAAGAACAAATCGGCCAGACGGGTCACGATGAACGCTTTCTTCGAGGCATGGTTCGCTGCCGGGCTGCTGTAATAGAAGCCGATGAGCAGATAGGACGAAACGCCCACCATCTCAAAGAACACGAATATCTGGAACAAGTTGGTGGCAACCACCAAACCCAGCATCGAGAAGGTGAATAATGCCAAGTAGGCATAATAACGCTGAAATCCCTGCTCGGCGTTGCCGTCGTGGTCGCTCATGTAGCCCAAACTGTAGAGGTGCACCATAAACGATACCGTGCACACCACAATCAGCATCATCGCTGCAATGGGGTCGAGCAAGATACCCATGCGCACCACCATCGTGTCGGTGAACGACAACCACGCGGGATTGAACACGGTCACGGCTTGACGCACACCATCAGCCCCCACCTGGTCCTGTCCGGTTCCAAAGAAATAGGTCAGTGCCACGCCATAGGCGATGATGGTGGTCACCGCCATGGCAATGACTCCCAGCACACCAGTGAGTTTTCTACTCATTTTCACTCCCGCCAGTCCCAAAAACAGGAACATGAACAGCGGAATGGCAATTACTGCTATCGTATAACTTAAAGGCATAATCGTCAGAATTTCAGTTTACGGATTTGTTCAATATCGACATTCTTGGCGGCACGGTACACATTGATCACGATGGCCAGAGCCAGAGCCGTCTCGGCGGCTGCAATGGCTATGGCAAATAGCGTGAAGAACATTCCGTCCATCTGCCCGGGGAACAAGTAACGATTGAACACCACAAAGTTGATATCCACCGAGTTGAGCATCAACTCAAGCGAAATCATAATGGCAATCATATTTTTTCGGGTGATGAACCCGTACACACCGCAGCCAAACATGATGAGACTGGGAATGAGATACATCAATAATGTCAAATTCATAGCACTTGTCCTCCTTTATCTTTTACGGGCTATCACAACGCCGCCAATGATACACGCCAGCAGCAACACACTCACAGCCTCAAAGGGCAGCAGATAGCCCAGCTTGTCGGTGCTGAGCAGGAAGTGACCAATCTTGTCGATGGTCAACTCGGGCATGGCGGCCATCAAGCGGCCACCGAAAGCATCAAAGCTGAACACCGCATAGGCGCACAATGCCAGCGAAGCCACCGCAGCGGTGATGCCCAGCCAGCGACGGTGCGATGTCAAGGCGGGAGTATCGTCGCCAGGCTTGTGAGTGAGCAAGATTGAGAACACAAACAGCACCACGATGCCTCCGGCATAGACGGCAATCTGCACTGCGCCCAGGAACTCGTAATCCATTTGGAAATAGAGCAACGCCGTGGCAAACAGCACAAACAGCAAATAGGTGGCCGAGCGCAGAATCTGGCGGGTGGTCACCGTCAACACCGAGAAAACGATGATGGATATGGCGATGACAAAATACAAAATGATATTACCTACTGATTCCATTATTCTTTGTTTTCTTGAGTTTCGGTTTTTTCAGTGTTCTCAGCTTTCACCGGAGTGGGTGCCGATGCAGGCGCGGCGGCAGCGGGCTGAGGAGCAGGAGCGGGCTCGTCTTTCTCGGGAAGATAGTTGAGTTGTTTCACCAGCGACTTGCGTTGGAACACAGCCTGCTCAAAATCGTTGCTGAACTCGATGGCGTGGAACGGGCAACTGGTGACGCACAGGTCACAAAAGGTGCAGCTCCCCAAGTCGTAGATGTACTGGTCGAGTTTCTGTTTCTTCTTGCCATTGGGCAGGTCGACCATGCGTGTGGTGATGCTGATGGTGCCGTTGGGGCAATTTCGCTCACACGTTCGGCAGGCCGTGCACTTGTGGTTGCCCTCGTCGTCGTAGACAAACTGCAGGGTGGCCCTGAAGCGCTCGGGAATGTGCAGTGTAGCACGATTCTCGGGATACTGCTCGGTCACCTTGGGAGTCACCAGTTCACGCCCGGTGACCGCCATTCCCTTCAACAGGCTGTAGAAGCCCTTGAATAGAGAGGCAAAATACTCCTTGATGCTCATTATCTCAGTTTTATGTTTTCGTTCTGTTTGTAGGGTATTAAACTCAATTTCTTTCGTTAGCGCTCCACCTGTCCGCCCAAAATGTCGAGCAGTTCGGTGGTGATGCCCTGTTGGCGCAACTTGTTGTACTCCAAATTCAAGCCGTCGAGCAACTCCTTGGCATTGTCACTGGCCGTCTGCATGGCCATCACGCGGGCCGACTGCTCACTGGCAGCACTCTGCGTGAACACATCTTGCATCATGGCGCGCACATGCAGGGGCAGCACACTGTCGAAGATGTCTTGCGCCGATGGCTCGAACAGGCAGGGTGAGTTGGCAAGACGGGCATCAACTTGCTCGGCCAGCGCCTCGTAGCGCACCGGCAACAACTGCTCACGGGTGAACACCTGCCGACTGGCCGACTTGAAGTGCATATAGAGCAGTTCCACCCGGTCATAGTCACCTTGCAGGTAGTGCAACCTGAGCTCGTTGGTAAAGCGATTCAAGGCATCACTGTCGCTGCGGGTGTTCAGGTAGTCGCTGGGCACCACTTGCAGCGCGTCGCCAGCCACCTTGAGCGAGGCTTTGGTGAGCTTGCGCCCCACGGGCAGGATGGTGACACCCACCTGCGGGCCAAACTCCTTCCTGATGCTGTCGACAGTGGCCAGCAACTGCTTGAAGATGTTGATATTGAACGCACCACACAGGCCATCGTCGCTGCCAAAGGCTACCAACGCCACGCGCTTCACCTCTCGCTGCTCGATGAGCGGCGAGTCGAACTGCTCGTCGGTGACAAGCAAGTGGCTGATGACGCTTTGCACCATCGTACGGTAAGGCGAGAGCCGCTGCAATTGTTGCGTGGCCTTTCTCATCTTGGCCGATGAAATCATCTTCATGGCGCTGGTCGTCTTCTGCGTCGATGCGACCGAGCCGATGCGGCTTTTCAGTTCTCTAAGTGTTGACATAGGTCACAACGTGAGGTTCAGTTGGCATATTTGCTTGCTATCTCGCGAGCCACTGCGGTAAGTTTTTCGGTCACATCATCATCAATCTTGCCTTGACGCAACACATCGAGTACATCGCTCTGATGCTTGCCGCGCAGGTAGTTGATGAACAGTTTCTCAAACTCGGCCACATTTTCAACAGGCACCTTTTGCAGCAGGCCGTTCACACCACAATAGATGATGGCCACCTGCTCCTCGACAGCCATGGGCTCGTACTGCGGCTGCACAAGCAAGCGCTCGTTCTTGCGGCCGGTGTCGATGGTGCGTGCGGTCACCGGGTCGATGTCGCCACCGAACTTGGTGAATGCCTCAAGCTCACGATACTGGGCCTGCGCAATCTTGAGCGTTCCGGCCACTTTCTTCATGCACTTGATTTGCGCGTTACCACCCACACGACTCACCGAGATACCCACGTTCACGGCCGGCCTGATACCGGCGTTGAACAATGCCGTTTCCAGATAAATTTGTCCGTCGGTGATTGAAATCACATTGGTGGGGATGTATGCGCTCACGTCGCCGGCCTGCGTCTCAATGATGGGCAGTGCGGTGAGCGAGCCACCACCTTTCACCAGCGATTTCAGTGCATCGGGCAGGTCGTTCATCACGCGGGCCACGTCGTTGTTGTCGTTGATTTTGGCGGCGCGTTCCAGCAGACGGCTGTGCAGATAGAAGATATCGCCGGGATAGGCCTCACGTCCCGAGGGGCGCTTGAGGATGAGCGAAATCTCACGATAGGCCACAGCATGCTTCGACAAGTCGTCGTAAATCACCAGGGCGTCGCGGCCAGTATCGCGGAAATACTCGCCGATGGCTGCACCGGCAAATGGTGCGTAGTAACGCATGGATGCCGAGTCGGCAGCGGTGGCTGCCACCACGATGGTGTAGGGCAATGCGCCCATTTCGTCGAGTTTGTTGACCAGAGCTGCCACGGTCGACGCCTTTTGGCCAATCGCCACATAGATGCAGTAGACCGGCTTGCCGGCCTCGTACTGGCTGCGCTGATTGATGATGGTGTCGAGCGCGATGGCAGTTTTGCCGATTTGGCGGTCGCCGATGATGAGCTCACGCTGTCCGCGGCCGATGGGAATCATCGAGTCGATGGCTTTCAAGCCCGTCTGCAGCGGTTGGTTCACCGGCTGGCGGAAAATCACACCCGGTGCCTTGCGCTCCAACGGCAGGCGCAGGCGGTTGCCCTCGATGGGTCCCTTGCCGTCGATGGGCTCGGCCAGCACGTTGATGACACGTCCCAGCAGGCCCTCGCCCACCTGAATGGATGCGATTTCTCCCGTGCGGCGCACCTTCATGTTCTCGGTGACCGAATCCACCTCGTTGAGCAGAATCACACCCACATCGCTTTCCTCGAGGTTCATGGCCACACCGGTGACCCCGTTCTCGAACTCCACGAGTTCGTTGGCCTCGACGTTGTTCAGTCCGTAGACGTGTGCCACGCCGTCGCCCACCTCGAGCACGGTCCCGACCTCCTCAAAAGTGACACTGCTCTGCAGGTCGCTCAATTGTTGTTTCAGTATGTCGGATATTTCGCTTGGGTTAATCATTTCTGTGAAATGTGTTTGTGGTTACTTTTGTAGTTTTAAACGCAAAGTTTTTAATTCATTCTTTATCGATGCGTCGAGCAGGATGTCGTCCACCTTGACAGTGAATCCCCCTATCAGCGACGGGTCGATGCTTCGCTCCACTTCGAGCGTCATGTTGCCCAGACGTTTTTTCACAACTTCCAGGATGCTGTTCACCTCCTCTTGCGGAAGTTCCGAGGCGGTGGCAATCTCCACCTTGGCAATGTTGTGCTCGGCACGATAGATGGCCACATAGGCCAGGGCAATCTTGCGCAGGAAAGTGGCGCGATTGTTGCGTATCACCAGCAGGAGAAACTTATCGAGCGAGCTGCCGGGCCTGGCACCGGCTGCTTCCAGCAAGGCTCTTCCCTTGTCCTCATCGGGAATATAGGGATTGAGCACCGCTCGCTTGAGCTCGTCGATGGCTGCGTAGCGAAAATCAAGCTGCTTGAGCTGCTCATAAATCTCGGTGGCATCACCATTCTCCACAGCCAGCTTATAGAGCGCCTTGGCGTATCGTCGGGGTATGAGACCGTCACTCATAATTCATCAGTTATTGGTCTTTACCTCACTCAGATACTGCTCCACGAGTTGCTGCTGCGCTTTGTCGTTGGCAACCTCGCGGCGAATCACCTTTTCGGCGATTTGCAGCGCTATTTCGCCCACTTCCTGGCGCAACTGCTTCTCCGACTCCTTGCGTGCCTGCTCTATCGACACCATGGCGGCCTCCGAGACTTTCTTGGCCTCGGCAGCGGCCTCGCTGCGCGCGTCTTCCACAATCTGGTTTTTGATTTTGGATGCCTCGCGCAGGATGTCGGCTTGCTGGTTACGGGCCTCGGCAATCAGCTTGTCGGCCTCACTCTTGGCATTGTCGAGTTGACGTTTGGCATCTTGCGCATAGGCCACACCCTTGTCTATCAAGTCGGCACGTTCCTCCATGCTCTTGATGATGAAGGGCCATGCAAACTTGGCCAGGATGAAATACAGGCACAGGAATGCCACAAACATCCAAAACACCAAGCCAAATTCAGGCGTAAATAGTTCCATCTGTGAAAACAGGTGCTAAGGGGTCAGTATTATTTGATGAAGATTGCCAAGAAGCACACAATCAGTGCCACGAAGGCAACGCCCTCGATAAGTGCCGCAATCACAATCATGTTGCTGCGGATGTCGCCTGTCGACTCGGGCTGGCGGGCAATGGCCTCCATGGCCGAGCCACCAATTTTACCGATACCAATACCTGCAGCGATAGCTGCGATACCTGCTCCAAGTGCTGCGCCCAAATTGGCGATAGCGTCTGCTAAAATCATTGCTAACATAGTGTTGTAGTTTTTTAGTTATTGATATTTTGTTTTTATTCTGTTAAGTCACTGTTATGCTCATGCCTCATGATGGTGGGGTTCCACATGCGACATGGAGATGAAGATGGTGCTCAAGATGGTGAACACATAGGCTTGGATGAAACTCACCAGCGTGTCCAAAGCCAGCATGAAGACGGTGAAGAACAGCGAGAACACGGCCGTCGCTCCACCCACCACATAGTTGAACATGGCGCTGAAGATGAAGATGAGCAACATCAGCACCAGCACCACCATGTGGCCACCCATCATGTTGGCAAACAAACGAATCATCAGTGCCAACGGCTTGGTGAACAAGCCTAACACCTCGATGAGTTGCATCATTGGCACAGGGCACTTCAACGCCACAGGCACCTCGGGCCAGAAAATTTCTTTCCAGTATTCGCGCGTGCCGGTGAAGTTGGTGATGACAAATGTGATGATGGCCATCACCATGGTCACGGCCAGGTTGCCTGTCAGGTTGGCACCACCGGGGAAGATGACGATGAGGCCCAGCAGGTTCATCGTGAGGATGAAGAAGAATGCCGTGAGCAGATAGGGGGCATACTTGGGCGCCTCCTTGCCCATGATAGGACGGATGGTGTCGGTGTAAACATAATCCACCACCAGTTCCAGCAGTCCCATGGCGCGGCGAGGCGCTTTCATGCCCTGACGGGCATACCACCGCCGCAGCGACATCACCATCCACACCACCAGCAACGCGGCGACAAAGATAGCTGCCACATTTTTGGTAACCGAAAAGTCCCACGGACGTTTCTCGCTACCGTCGGGCATCACCTGCACCACCTTGCCGTTATGGTCTTCGGAATTGGAGATGCGCAGCCCCTCGTAAGTGGCACCGTCGGTCAGGCGGCTGCTCATGAAGCAGTGGAAACCGTCGTCGGCCCACACGATGATGGGAAGCGGTATGCGCAGGCTGTGATTGAACGGCAACGCCCAGCCATACTCATCACCCAAGTGCTCGTAAATGATTTCCTTGGGATCAAGCTCGGCAGGTGCCTCTCCATGACGATGCTGGGCGGCGCTCCAGTAGCCCAGAGCGGCCAGCGCCACAAGCGCCAGGGCGATGATTGCTGATATGATTTTACCTTTCATAGCGTAATGGTCAATACAAGCAAACCGACACCACATTGTTTTTCACGTCGGCCACGCCACCATTGATGTCGCGGCTCTCGGTGCGGCCGTCGGCCACCCAGGTCACCGTGCCCTGTGTGAGGGCGGCGATAAGGGCAGCGTGGTTCTTGAGCACCTGGAAGCGACCCATCAGGCCTGGCAATGTCACCTGCTCCACCGTTCCCTCGAACTCGATTTGCTCGGCCGATATGATTTTCAGTGTCATCATTCGTTGATTTTCGTGTTAGGTTATTCTTGAGCCTGAGCGAGCAGTTTCTTGCCTTTCTCGATAGCCTCGTCGATGGTTCCCACGCTCAGGAAAGCCTGCTCGGGCAGGTAATCGACCTCACCGTCGAGAATCATCTTGAAGCCGCGGATGGTCTCGGCCAGCGGCACCATCACGCCGGGCAGTCCGGTGAACTGCTCGGCCACAAAGAAGGGCTGTGACAGGAAGCGCTGGGCGCGGCGGGCACGGCTCACCACCAGTTTGTCCTCGTCGCTGAGCTCATCGACACCCAGAATGGCAATGATGTCTTGCAACTCGTTGTATTTCTGGAGCAGGTGAATCACGCGTTGAGCCACGTCGTAGTGTTCTTCGCCGATGATGTGCGGATCCATGATTCGTGAGGTGGATGCCAGCGGGTCCACAGCCGGATAGATACCCAGCTCGGCAATCTTACGGCTCAGCACGCAAGTGGCGTCCAGGAAGTTGAACGTCGTGGCGGGAGCCGGGTCGGTAAGGTCGTCGGCAGGCACATACACAGCCTGTACCGAGGTGATTGAACCACTCTTGGTACTGGTGATGCGTTCTTGCAGCTTACCCATCTCACTGGCCAGTGTGGGCTGGTAACCCACGGCGCTCGGCATACGGCCCAGCAGAGCCGACACCTCGCTACCGGCCTGGGTGAAACGGAAGATGTTGTCCATGAACAGCAAGATATCCTTGCCGCCACCATCTTGGTCGCGGAATTGTTCAGCCACCGTCAGACCCGACAATGCCACACGAAGACGTGCGCCCGGCGGCTCGTTCATTTGGCCGAACACCAGCGTGGCCTGCGAGTTGCCCACGGCCTTCATATCCACGTCTTCGAGGTTCCACTCGCCACGCTCCATGCCCTCGCGGAATTTCTCACCGTACTGAATCACACCGCTCTCAATCATCTCACGGAGAAGGTCGTTACCCTCACGGGTGCGCTCACCGACACCGGTGAACACCGAGAATCCGTTATGCCCGTGGGCAATGTTGTGAATCAGCTCCATAATCAGCACCGTCTTACCCACACCGGCGCCACCGAACAGACCGATTTTACCACCTTTCGAGAAAGGCTCAATCAGGTCGATGACCTTGATACCGGTGTAAAGGATTTCCTGCGAAATCGACAGGTCGGAAAATGCAGGTGCAGGCTGGTGGATGGCACGGCGTGCTCCCTCAGCCAGTGGCTTCAGATGGTCGATAGGCTGTCCGATAACGTTGAGAAGACGGCCCTTCACTTGGTCGCCGGTGGGCACCGAGATGGGGCGTCCTAAGTTCTCAACTTTCGTGCCACGTGTCAGACCGTCGGTACTGTCCATGGCCACGCATCGCACAGTGTTCTCACCGATGTGCTGCTCCACTTCCAGAATCAGCGGAGTGCCCTCAGGGCGCTGGACGCGCAGCGCAGTGTAAATGGCAGGCCGGGCCGTTCCTTCGCCCTCAAAGGCGATATCGACCACGGGGCCAATCACTTGCGTTATTTTTCCATAATTATCAGCCATAATCACGAAAATGTTTTTTCTTGATGGTTATTTATTTTATTTTTCTTTGTAAACGAATTGTCAGAAGTGCCAGCCGTTGGTCACCACCACGGCCATCACCACCAGGTTCACCAAGCCCATAGGCATGAGATAGCGCCACTCCAGAGCCAGCATCTGGTCGATGCGAACACGGGGGAACGACCAGCGAATCCACATGAACACGAAGGTCATGAAGAACGCTTTGCCCAAGAACCACACCAGCGAGGGGATATAGTCCATCACAGCATTGAAACCGTCCCATCCGGAAATGTGTAGTGGCATCCAGCCACCCAAAAACAGCAATGCGGCAATGCCACTCACCACAAACAGGTTGAGGTACTCGGCCAGATAGAACAAGCCGTAGTGGATACCCGAATACTCGGTATGGTAGCCGGCGGTGAGCTCGTGCTCAGCCTCAGGCAGGTCGAACGGGCCGCGGTTGTTCTCGGCGTTGGCTGCCACAATGTAGATGATAAACGCCACAATGGCAGGCAGGTGGCCCTTGAACAGGAACCAACCATCGGCCTGGGCCTCCACAATGCCGGTAATCGACATCGTGCCGGCCAAGCACACCATCGTGAGCACCGAAATGCCCACCGACAACTCATAGCTAATCATCTGTGCGCCACTGCGCATGGCGCCGATGAGGGTGTATTTACTGTTGCTCGACCAGCCGGCCAGCAAGATTCCCAACACACCAATCGACGACACCGCAATGATGAAGAACACACCGATGTTAAAGTCCACCACTTGCATACCCTTGCCCCAAGGCAGGCACGCAAAGGTCATCACCGATGCTATCACCACCAGGAAAGGAGCCAGGAAGAACAAAAACTTGTCGGTATGCCACAGCGTGATGATTTCCTTGGTCAGAATTTTGAACACGTCGGCAAAAATCTGCAGCGAGCCCCACGGACCCACGCGGATGGGGCCACGGCGGCACTGAATCCAGCCGCACACCCAGCGCTCGTACATGATATAGAACATGGCCAGCAACGAGTAGGCCAGCAACAATGCCACAGCCACGATGACACACTCGAGCGTGGTGGCAAGCCACGAGGGCATTGCGCCGTTAAGCGCGTCGTTGAGCCAGTTGGTGACTATACTAAAGTCGAACATAATCTTTTATTCGTTGTGTTAATTGTAAGTATTCTGTGTTAACGTGTCGCCATCATGTCAGCGGTCGATGTCGGGGATGACGAAGTCGATGGACGCTGTGATGGTAATCAGGTCGGCAATCATGTTGTCGCGACAGGTGAGGTCAACCACGCCCACCAGGTTGAAGCACGGCGACTGGAAGTGCATGCGGTAAGGCTTCTGGAACGGCTTGGGGTCGCCGTCACTCTCGATGTAGACACCAAAGGTGCCACGCGATGCCTCCACCTGCTGATACCAGTGGCCGGCGGGCAACTTGATGAGCTTGGGCACCTTGGGAGCCACAAATTCATTGCCCTCCTCGGCCTCCAGTTTGTCGCAAGCCTGGCGCAGAATTTTGATGCTCTGCTCCATCTCGCGCATGCGCACCATGTAGCGTGCCATACTGTCGCCGGCAGTGTCGAGCACCTCGTCAAATTCAAACTCATCGTATAGCGAATAGGGATGGGTCTTACGCACATCGCAATGCACACCGCTGGCACGTCCGCTGGGACCGGTGATGGCGTAGTCAATAGCTTGTTCACGACTGAGCAGGCCCACTCCAATCATTCGGTTGCGGGCAATGACGTTGCCGGTGAACAGCTGGTGATACTCCTTGAGGTTTTTCTCAATCACGTCGCAAGCGTGGCGCACGTCCTTCACAAAGTCGGGGTGCACATCGGCCACCACGCCGCCGATGGTGGCATAGCTCATCGACATGCGTGCGCCGCAGGTGCGGTCGAAGATGTCGTAGATGAGTTCGCGCTCACGGAAGCCGTAGAAGAAGGCCGTGGTAGCGCCCTGGTCCATCGTCAAGCAACCGTAGCTCAACAAGTGCGACGACAGGCGCATCAGCTCGTCCATCATCAGACGGATAAGCTCGGCACGGTGGGGAACCTCGATACCGAGAGCCTTTTCGATGCACAAGCATAAGCAGTGGCGGTTGATGTGGGCAGCCATATAGTCCATGCGCTCGGTGTAAAGCAGCGTTTGCGGATAGGTGAGGCCTTCGCACAGTTTCTCGATGCCTCGGTGGATGTATCCGCTCACCACATCCACTTTCTTGACAATTTCACCGTCGAGCGAGGTGCGGTAGCGCATCACGCCATGGGTCGACGGGTGCTGCGGGCCGATATTGATGACGTATTCATCGTCCTCGAAAACTTTCTTGTCGACCTTGGTCACCTTGCCGTTCTCATCCTCCACCCATGTGCAGGTGTAGTCCTCATTGGGCTCGTCGTCCAGGCGCAAGGGATTCAGCTCAGGATTTTCGTCGTAGTCCTTGCGCAATGGGTGTCCCACCCAATCGCTGCGCAGGAAAAAGCGCCGCATGTCGGGATGGTTGATAAACACGATGCCAAAGAAATCGTAAGCCTCGCGCTCTTGGAAATTGGCCACCGCCCACACATCGCTCACGCTGTGCAGCATGGGTTTCTCGCGGTCCGTCGTGGCTACTTTCACATGGATGATTTCCTGCGTAGCGGTGTTGGTCAGGTAATACATACACCCCAAGGAGTCTTTCCAATCCATGCCCACCAAGGCCATCAATTGGTCAAAATGCAATTGTTCTTTCAGTGCCACCGCCAGAGCGTGCCATTGCGCATCGTCGACGGTCACCAGCAGGAATTCCCCCTCGCTGTCGAACTGTGGCTGCGGGCACAGCGCACTGATTTTATCTTTCAATTCTGCCATATATATTAGTAATGTATATGTGTCGATACTGTGTCGGTGTTCTCAATCTTTGCCGTCGGTGACGTATTCCAGACGCTTTTCCTTGCGGTTGGCACCACCCAAGAACTTGGTCACCTTGATTTTGCGCTGGAGCTGCATCAAGGCGTAGAACATGGCCTCGGGACGAGGCGGGCAGCCGGGCAGATAGACATCAACCGGAATAATCTCGTCGATACCCTTCACCACGCAATAGCTGTTCTTGAACGGACCGCCGCTCACGGTGCAGGCACCGCACGCAATCACATATTTTGGCTCGGCCATCTGCTCGTACAGGCGCTTCAGCGCAGGGGCCATACGGTAGGTGATAGTGCCCTGGCACATGATGTAGTCGGCCTGACGGGGGCTGTTGCGGGCCACCTCGGCACCAAAGCGTGCCATGTCGTAGCGCGCGGCACCCAAGCACATGAACTCGATAGCGCAGCAACTCGTGCCGAAGCAGAACGGCCACAGCGAGTTCGAGCGGCTCCAGTTGAGCAGCTGGTCGAGCTTGCCCACCACCACGTTCACACCGCCAGCGTTGAGCTCGGCCACCAGCTGGTCGATATACTCATTGTCCTTGAAGTCTTCATACTTCATGCTCTTGATGTGGGGTTTCTTCACTTCCATCGCAGCGCTCCTTTCTTCCAGGCATAAGCCAGACCTAAAACAAGAATCACCAAAAATGTGCCAACAGCCAGCAGAGCTTGATTGCCCAGCGTGCGGCAGATGGTGGCCCACGGGAACAGGAACACTGTTTCCACATCGAACATCAAGAACAAGATGGCAAACAGATAGTAGCCCACATGGAACTGAGCCATCGAGTCGCCACGAGTGGGAATACCGCACTCGTAAGGCTCACCTTTTTTCTTGGTGTAACCGCGCGGACCCACTAACCAGGCAATGACAAGGGCACCCACCACCAGCACCACAGCGGTCAACGCCGCCGTAACAGCCAGGGTAGTGCTTTGAATACCAAAGATTGATGTATCCATATAAATCGAAATATGTTTGTTTTTTATTTTCTCGCTCTACAAAAACGCCACAAACGTCTCACTCACACTATTTTAGCGACCACAAAGCCGATAAGTGCAATTGAGACAGCGCATTTCGATTGGCAAAGATACAAAATCTTTTTCACTTTCACCCCACCCCACCGCAACTAATTATTAACAAACTTAAACCGGGTGGCATTGAGCAGCCTCCCAAACCACGATGGTAACGACGTTGCCGGCGACTTGCAAATCCTCATCTACGCAGCAAAAATCAGGAGGAACCCGGCGGGGTTCCTCCTGATGTGATGATTTAGAAATTGGTGGCTGATTATTTCACCACCTTCACGGCACGGGTCGAGCCATCGGCCTGGGTGCGCAGCTCGATGTTCACGCCATCGAACGGAACAGCGCTCACTTGGCCGGCCATGTTCACATAGCGCCGGGCCACCGTGGAGTCGGCATTAACGTCCGACACTGCGGTCACCGGGCCATTGAGCGTGGAGCCGGTCTCGTACCAGGCATAATACTGCACCTCGTCGGCAAGGGCATTGATCATGAGCGGCGTGAGCTGCACAAACTCGTTGGCCTCGGGGTCGTAGCTCATCACCACATCGCCCTCTTCGGTTCCGGCCTCATTGAGTCCCATCAGGAACATGTCGTAAGAATCGTAGTAGGCACCGAAGTATTGTCCCTTGGCAAACACATAGTTGTCACCCGCCTTGGTGCCCTTGACCCATGCCTCGGGAAGGTAGGAGCACAGCCCTTGCATGTACACATCGTCGCCGTCGAAGCCCACGTTCACCTGGGCCGTGTAATCTGTGTAGGAGATTTGCTGGGTGGCAGCATCGTAGTGCAGCTGCTGAGCGTTGTAGGTGTAGACCTCGGTCTGCAGCCCGGCTGGAGGCACCACCACCTCCGGAACCTCGATTTCGCCTTTGTAGATGGTCATCGACTCCCAGTAGCCCCAGGGGTCAATGCCCTCGCTACCGTCATTTTCTACGATATAATTCTCAAGGGTAAACACATGGTTCTCGGCATCATAGTCAAACACGATGTCGGTCTCGGTTTCGCCGTCGTTGCTGCCCTTCATGTATTCATCACCGTAGTCATCGCCACCCACATATTGTCCGCTGGGAAGAATCACCTTGCCATCGGCAAGCGTGCCCTTCATCCACGCCTTCTCGAAGAAGTAGGCCAGACCTTGGATATACACGTCGTTGCCGTCGAAGGCCACCTGTGTGGCAAACTCCTCGTCACTCGACCCCATGCTGGACGCAAATGAGCCGTTGATAATCCAGTCACTCTCAATAGTGGCAGTAGCCGGCGGTGTCACCAGGTCGGCCGATGCTTTCTTGGGAGCTTTCTTGGCTGCACTCACGCGTGCCTTGACGGGCAGTTGAACGCCCAAGGTGCGGGCACATGCTTTTTGAGCCATTTCAGGACTCACATTGGCAAAAGCCACCGCTGCCATCATGACAGCCACAATCATTGTGTAGATTTTTTTCATAGACACTCTTTTTTAGTAAAACATTGAATAAATATTACAATCTTTAAATTTTTTGGACAAAATTAGTAATATTTCTTCAAATTCCAAACCCAAAACCATTAAAATCTTTTTTAGACCCCATCCCACACGAAAAAAGAGCGCCCTCCATGGTGGGGGGCACCCTATTTTCATGTTTTAGTGTGACAAATCGCGTCAGCGAATCACCTTCACGGCCTGGGTGGTACCGTCGGTGTAGGTGCGCACCACGATGTTCAAGCCGTCGAAGGCCTTGTCGGCCTGCTGGCCGGCCAGGTTGTAGTAGCGCTCGGTAGCCACGGCCTTCGATGCCACGTTGTCTTCCACTGCAGTGGCGGCGGGGAAGAAGAACTCGTTACCGTTGGTGTAGCGAATCTTGGTTGCGCTAAACACATTGTACCAGTAGCCGGTGGTCGAAGCAATTGTCCAGCCGTCGTTCAGCGTCACCTCTTCCTCGGTGGCAGTGCCTTCAATGTCAATGAAATCACCTCCGGTGTCGCCTGTAGTACTGAACACGCCGTAAGTAGAACCACCATTCTCAACTTCCTGAACGGGCACCAGCACTTTCTGATCCTCATCGAGCGAGAACTCGACATAGTCGCCCAGTCCGGCAAAATTCGACACACACACCCAGTACTTGTTGTCTTCATCGAGCTCATCGCTCTCGTAGACAACTACCGTGGCAGGACTGTGACCGGCAATAGTGGCATTGGCATTGGCAAATTCCATCACACCATTGGGAACCTCAACAAGGGCGTTTTGGCAACTGATGTCACCAAAGTAGTAGCCGGCATACGCTCCAGTGGTGATGAACACACCGTACTGGGACACTTGCAGCGTTCCGTCCTCAAGAATATAACCCGTGACGGCCTCGTTAGCCATACCGCCATCCTCGGAGAATTGCGAAATAGAGCAGGCACCGTAGCTCGAACTGGTGTAAGCCGTCTGCACCGGAATGGTGAACGTGCCGGCCTCCAAGTCCACCGTGGCGGTAATCACGTCGGTGGCGCCATCGGTAATCAAGCCCGTGATTTTAATGGTTCCCTCGGTGTCGCCGGCTGCCACGGTGGCGTTTGAGCAGAAAACGGGATTGCTGTCGGTGAGGGGGAAGTGGGTCACGATGTAGCTGCCAAGCAGCTCATCGATGCTTTCGGCCTTCTTGGGGGCCGCAAGTTTCTTGACCTTGGCCGGAGCAGCCTTCAGAGTAATGGGAGCGTTGGTGGGCTCACTGACAGTACGCACCTCCGGTGCAACTTGCCATGCCGATGCACTGAGTGCAAAAGCGGCGATTGAAATCAATGTGTAAACTTTTTTCATAACTGAATAATTTTAATGAATTATAAATAAAAAAGATTATAAAATGATAATTTTTGGGCAAAATTAGGGGTCACTTGCAAAAACCTGTGTTTGGGACGGTCTTATCCGAAGATGAGCGAGACTCTGTAGAGGAAGAATTTGGTGTCTACAACGCCTCTGACTTGCGCTCTGAAGTTCTTGAGCTTTGCGTTGAGTGACTCTGCGAAA
>JAFUWD010000071.1 GCA_017483645.1 Muribaculaceae bacterium
TGGTCAGTGTTCTTGACTACTATGAGATTAGGCATTCTTTGAAAACAAATTAAACCGCCGTATGCCGAACGGCACGTACGGTGGTGTGAGAGGAAAGGGAGCGCAAGCTAAACGCTCACGCTCCCCGACCTACTCGATTGCTAATGAAAAAAGTTTAGCGGACAGTAATAACTCTTTTTTGCGAAAAAGAGCGCTTTTTTATTGCAATTCAAGAAATTTTTTGCTAATTTTACACATCATTTTGAAACCCTTTTTAATTAACATAAACTTTAACCAAATTCTACATGACATGAAAAGTAAATTTCTACTTTCAGCAGCGTTCATGCTGTGTTGTGGAAGCTTGATGGCACAGCCGGTATCGGTTAGCGAGCCGCAGTTGCTCATCAAATCTTCCGAGAGCCTGATGGCTCCCGTGTGGTCACCCGATGGCACTATGATTGCTGTCACAGGTGATAACTACTCCGGCATTTGGGTCGCCAATGCCGATGGTACCGGCCTCCGCCAGGTGAGCGCCGCACAAGGTGCCGGTTACAAAATGCAGTGGAACGATGCCGGCAGCATCACTTCTACCCCCTATGTGACCGTTGACCAGCGCCGCATGACGCGTGTGGAGAATGTGAACGTGGCCACCGGCGTGGCACGCGTTTTGCAGCCTGCCGCACGCGAGGTGAAACGCTCACGCGTGATGCGTAACGGCCAGCAATCGCTGATCAGCATCATGGTTGACGATCCCTTGCATGCTGCCGAGCGTATTCCTGCTCTCAACCAGTATGCCGGACAGGGTGTCATCAACCCCGCCTTGTCGCCCGACGAGAAGCAAATCGCTTTCCAGATTGCTGGCAAGGGAATCTTCGTTATCAACACCGACGGTACGGCTCTCAAGCGCATTTGCGCCGGTGCTCGTCCCGCTTGGATGCCCGACAGCAAGGCACTTGTCGTCACTCGCCTTGAGGACGATGGTCACACCTTCACTGCCGGTGACCTGTACTATGTGAGCACCGTCAATTCGGCTCAGCTCAACATCACCCCCGGCACCCGGGCGATTCCTACGTCGCTGGCAGTGTCGCCCGACGGAAAGAAAGTTGCTTTTGGCAACGATGTGGATGGATGCATTTATTTAATTGACCTTAAATTCTGATGACTATGAAAAATCTGTCGAAATTCATCATCGTAGCCGCACTTGGCTGCATGGCAATGGGCGCCAATGCCCAGGAAAAACAGGATTGGGGTGATTTCAAGCTCTGGATTGATCCGGGACACTCAGGACGTGAGAATCAGGGTCTCTACGGCTACAGTGAGGCCGAGAAAGTGCTGGCTGTGGGTCTTGCCACTCGCGAGTACCTTTTTGAATACACCACAGCAACTCCCGAACTCATCAAGATGACCCGCGAGGACCAAAACACCGTCGTGGGCTTGCAGGAGCGCTCCGACCTGGCTAACGCCTGGGGAGCCGACTTCTTCTATTCCATTCACAGTGATGCCGGCGATCCCCCGCGCAACACCACAGTCTTCCTTTTTGGCGGATGGAAAAGGAATGGTGAATACATCGAGAAAACGCCTCACGGAGGAAAGGCTTACGGCGAAATCCTGTGCCCCAACCTCACGGGCGTAATGTACGATACCGGCACGCGTGGCAACTACTACGATCGTGTGTTCTACAATGGCGATGTGGAAACACATGAAAATCAGTATCCGTACTTGTCGGTAAACCGTGAGTCGAACATGGCTTCGCTGCTCAGCGAGGGTGGCTACCATACCCTGCCCATGCAGCAATCGCTCAACATGAACGTGAGCTACAAGCGCCTGGAAGCATTCGGCACCTTCCGCTCCATCATGGAGTATCGTGGACTTGCCCGCCCCGAAAAGGTGATGTTGGCCGGTGTCATCAAGAACAGTGAGAACCAGCAACCCATCAATGGTGTCACGGTCACTGTCGACGGCAAGGAGATTGTCACCGACACCTATGAGAGCCTCTTCAGCAAGTACACCAAGAACCCCGACATGGTTCACAACGGATTCTTCCTCTATGAAGGACTCACTCCGGGTGCCACTTACGAAGTGACTTACTCTTGCCCGGGCTATACCTCGGCTACGCAAACGGTCACTCTGAACAGCGACCCGCAGGGCCTCTCGGGCGATAATGTGACGTGGGCCAACATTGAGCTCACATCGAGCAACCCTGCTGTCGTTTCGGCAAACAATGTGGCCGACCCCGACAATGTGAATACCCGCAAGCCCATTGTGCTCACCTTCTCGCGCAATATGGACCGCGCCAGCGTGGAGCAGGCATTCAGCATGAGCGACAACGGCCAGGTGGCTCTGTCGTGGGACAACGACTACACCCTGCGCATCGACATTTCGCAATTGCGCGACGAGTGGCTTTACACCTTGTGCATTGACGGCAGCATTGCCAAGAACAGCCAGACGCAGCAACTCCTTGACGGTGACAACGACGGCCAGGAAGGCGGCGACTATGTGTTCCAGTTCGCGACTATGGAGGCCGATGTGGTCAATCCTTATGTCAAGAGCACCACGCCTGCCGATGGCAAGACGATGCTCTACACCATGCGTCCGCCCATCCGCGTTGAGTTCAACGAGGAAATTGTATGGAACGAGGACGACGCTGCCGACGCCATCGTGATGGTGGATGCCGACGGCAACAAGGTGGACGGCAACATCACCCACGCTGTGGTGAATGAGGCTTCGGTGTTGCACCTCTATCCCAGCGCCGACCTGCAGCGTGACAAGTGCTACAAGGTGACCGTGGCCGGTGGCTTTGAGGACTTGGTGGGCAACGTGAGCGAGCCTTATGAATTCCGCTTCTTGAGCGAATACCGTCCGATTCTTGACTCGCAGAACATGGATGATGCCGAGCAAGGCATTGTGTTGGGCCACTGGTGGGATACCGAAGGCTCGGGCTCTACCGTGGGTACTACCGACAAGACCGGTAAAACCGAAGGTGAATGCTACTTCGATCTGTCCAACATCCACAGCCGCGCCGATGTGGGCAACACGGCTCACATTCGCTATCAGTGGGACGATGAAGCCACTTCTTGGCTGATTCGTGAGTACAGAAATTATGCTCAATCGGGCTTCCTTTCGAAGTACATTGGCTACGTCCTTCAGGCAGCTGTCTATGGCGATGGCTCGAACAACTTGATTTCACATGGTGTGCGCGCCAGCAGTGCGGGCATCGTCCGCAACCCGGAAATGGAACTCAACTTCCGTGGATGGGATGTGATGGCATGGGACATCAGCAACTCGGGTGACAATGTGCTGCACCTCACCGGTGAAGGCCCAATGGGTCCCACCGAGACTTGGCGTTACGACGCATTCTATGTCCGTCACACTCAATCGCTCGATGAGCAGGAAGAAATCATCGACAACGACGGCATGGACGATGATGGTAACATCGTGGCCCTGCAAGCATGGGAAGGCGATGTTCTCTTCGACGACTACAAGTATGTCAAGTATGACGACACCGCCGAGCAGACGGCATCGATCGACGATATACCCATCGAAGAACCTCAAGCACCCTATTACTTGGTGGGAACCTTCAACGATTGGAATCAGATGGAAGGTCAGGGACGTTTAGACTTCGTTGCCGACGAGAACGGCAACCTCGAGGTGACCGATAACTTTGAGGCCAATGCCAAATTCAAGATTATCACTCCGGCCAAAGCCGACGAGAGCGAATGGACTTGGATTGGTGGTGTGTCGGAAGGCGACTTCGTCATCACCGAGGAGCAGATTGAGAACGCCACCGAGCTGTCGCTTGCCATCCCCGGCGAGGATTTCCTCCTGCCCGAGGCCGGCAACTACACCCTGCGTCTGATGAACGCCACAGCAGCCAGTGGCGGTCCTCGTCGCATTGTCAATGCTGATAACATGAAGCTCGTCGTGGTGCGTAACAACATCACCGGCGTGGAGGAATTCAATGTGAGCGACGTGGCCGCCGTACGCTATGTGAACATGGCCGGCCAAGTGAGCGCCGCACCCTTCACCGGTGTCAATCTCAAGGTTGTGACCATGAACGACGGCACCACCCAAATCATCAAGGTGGTGCGCTAATCGAGCGTCATCCATTTTCGACCCAATACAAAGGCGGGCACCCTGCATCGACGCAAGGTGCCCGCCTTGATTTGTGCCCATTCAAATCGAGTAGGTCGGGGAGCGTGAGCGTTTAGCTTGCGCTCCCTTTCCTCTCACACCACCGTACGTGCCGTTCGGCATACGGCGGTTTAATTTGTTTTCAAAGAATGCCTAATCTCATAGTAGTCAAGAACACTGACCA
>JAFUWD010000009.1 GCA_017483645.1 Muribaculaceae bacterium
CAGCGCGTCGAGCACGCGGGCGCGGTTGTCGTACCAGCCCAGCCCGTGCTGCCGCTCCAGCGTGTGGTTGCTATGATACAATAAATATCTCATGCCATTCGAATCATATTTCAGCATCTTTTCTTGCCGACTCCCCCAAACGAGTTTCGGACAATGCAAAGTTAGTGGTTTTTTCGCTTTTTGTCAAGATATCGCCACTATATCACGTCGTTGTTAATGCGTTGATTATCAGCGGTAACGATTTTTATTTTTATATCATTCCCACATCGTGTGGTTTGCGTCTTGTTTTTTGGTGCGAAAGTGGCTGATAAAAGACAACCGATGGGGATATTGTCGGTGGTGATGTAGGCCTTGTAGTGGGCCTCGACGGTGTCGACGGCGGCCCGCGCGGTCTGCTCGGTCATACCGCTGTGGCCGCAGGCGGCCAGCGCCAGCAGCGCCGCCACCACCCCGGCTATCACAGGCACTATGTTCCGGCAACCGTTCATCACACGCAAAAATAACAAAAACGGGTGAGAAACGAAAAATAATCCTTTCTTTTTCTGCACAGAATCAGCAGAGTATTTTTCATAATCCATCTCCGATGTCGGCGAAATCCGCGTGAGATAGGACAACCAGCTCACGCAGACGTCGCAGAGTCAGCAGAATATACCTTATAATCCATCTCCGTTGTCGGCGAAATCCGCGTGAGATAGGACAACCAACTCACGCAGACGGCGCAGAGGCAGCAGAATATACCTTATAATCCATCTCCGATGTCGGCGAAATCTCCGTGAAATAGGTATCTGCGGTGAGTATGGCACAAAAAAATCCTCGACTCAACGTCGGGGATTGCTTAACTAATTAACCATAATACCATTAACATAAACCTTAAACAATGAAATTGCGCAACCGCCTCGCGGCGCCTGGAATTTCATAACCTTAAAAACTAATACCATGAAAAATCAATGCAAAAATAGTACAAATATGTTTTACAACATAATTTTCGAGCACAAAATAGCGTTGATTTAACATTATTTTATTGTTTTGACGAAAATATCACCAAAATTACATTTTTATTAACATTATCGTGTGAGTGTGGCATAGTAAATCATGTCAATCTCATCGTAGTTGAAATCATCGGACATGAAATTACCGGTTTTGAGCTTCAGATAGTGCGACATCCGCTCAAGAGCCTGCTCAAATATCAGCTGGTGGTCGAAAGCGAGCTGCGGCACACGGTCGATGGGAAACCACTGCGCGCGGGCTGCATCATCGGCGCCATTCACAGGGCAGGTGCGAGCCAAAGTGAAATAGGCAATGGAAATGACACGCTCACGAGGGTCGCGGTCGGGCCGGGCAAACGCTCCCAACTGCTCGATATTGGTCACTTGCAGCCCAGTTTCCTCGAGCAATTCCCGGCGCGCACCATCGGGCGCATCCTCGTCGATGTTGAGAAAGCCGCCCGGGAAGGCCCACGCACCCTTAAAGGGCTCGTTGCCTCGCTCCACAAGCAGCACATTGAGCTTAACGCCGTCAAAGCCGAACACCACGCAGTCGGTGGTGACAGCGGGATGCGGATAGCGGTAGGTGTATTGCTTATCCATGATTATTTCTTGTTAAAATAAAACTCCATGTCCTGTGTGGTGGGCGGTTTGGGCAGCGACACGGCCGTGAAGGGCACCAGTCGGTAGCTGTTTTTTTCGCCACGCTCCACATGATAATTGAAAATCACGGCATTTCCGTTTTGAAGCACATCCAGCGTTTCCACGGTGGTGGAGCGGTCGGTCTCGGGAAGAATGACGGCCAGCACATACTCCGTCTTGAAATTGACGGGAGTGGGGTGTCCGTTCCGCCCCATGACGGCCGCATCGCCAAAGAAGGACTTGAAGTCGGCCTCATTGGTGATGATGAGCTTTCGCAACTTGGTGGCCTCGATGTCGTTGCGCACATAGTAGTTGTTCAGCGGCAGATAGCGGACCTGATAGGCCTCTTTCTCAAGTTTCGACACGGTGGTGCACTGCACGCCGAGCATCGCAACGGCCGCCAGCATGAGTATGGATAAAAATTTGCGTATCATATCTGTAAATCTTAATTATTTCATTTTGTCATAATAAAACTTCAGCACTTCGGAAGCCGCGATGAACGACGACTGCTGGTTGCCCAGCACAATCTGCTCCTTGGCCTCGAGCAGGCGCTGCACGTCGTCGTCGTTGTAGAAGCGGGCCAGCAGTTGCTCGTTGATGGTGGCGCGCATCCAGTATTTCTCCTGCTGGCGGCGTTTCTCCTCAAAGTAACCGTTGGCACGCACATGGGCAAAGTAGCGGTCAATCATGTCCCACACTTGGTCGATGCCCAGCTCATAGTAGCCGCTGTAGGTCATCACCTCGGGCAGGAACCCGCTGGGCGGCAGCGGGAACAGATGCAGCGCATTGCGGAACTGGGCCGCGGCCAGATTGGCGCGGTCGATGTTGTCGCCGTCGGCCTTGTTGATGACGATGCCGTCGGCCATCTCCATGATGCCGCGCTTGATGCCCTGTAACTCATCGCCCGTGCCTGCCAGCTGGATAAGCAGGAAATAATCGACCATGGAATGAACAGCCGTCTCGCTCTGCCCCACTCCCACCGTTTCCACAAAAATGGTGTCGTAGCCGGCGGCCTCACACAGCACGATGGTCTCGCGCGTCTTGCGGGCCACACCGCCCAGCGAACCCGCCGAGGGGGAAGGGCGTATAAACGCCTTGGGATGGACGGCCAAGCGCTCCATGCGCGTCTTATCACCCAAAATCGAACCCTTCGACCGCTCGCTGCTGGGGTCGATGGCCAGCACCGCCAATTTGCCGCCGCGTTTGAGCACATGAATTCCGAAAACGTCAATCGACGTGCTCTTGCCGGCACCGGGCACGCCCGTGATGCCGATGCGCTGCGAATGGCCGGTGAAAGGCAGACATTTTTCTATCACCTCCTGGGCCACCACCTGGTGCTCGGGCACCAAACTCTCGACCAGGGTCACAGCCTGACCCAGCACAGCGGTGTTGCCTTTGCGGATGCCCTCCACATAATCGCTCACCGACAACTGCGGCCGGCGGCGGCGCTTCAGGTAGGGATTTATCATGGGAGGCTGCTCCACTCCTGCATTGACCTGCAGGCCGGCATACTGGCTGTCGTTTTCGGGATGATGCACATGCTCGTCGATGTGCTGTGACGGATTATTATGTTTGTTGGTATTCATTGTCGTGTTTGATTAGTGATTTCACCCACCACCCGCACCACTTGGCGAGGGTGTTCCGGGTCGTTGGTGATGACGGTGAGCGTGGTGTTGAGCAATGGCTCGTCGACTAACGCAGGGTCGACAGTGACAGTTATTGTGGCTTCCTTGCCGCGCTTGATTTCGGTGCGGTCGGCCGTGGCGGTAACCGCCCGCGACGGCGACCACAGCCTGCGCAGCGACAAGCGGTCGTGGCCGGTGTTTTTCACCGTGAACCGGCATGTGCCCGGCGCACCGACGGCAAGAGGACCGCAGTTGACGCGGTAACCGCAACTGAGCGAGGCCGAGGGTGCATCCTGCCGCTGCCGCTCGGTCATTTTTGAGAAATCCTCCACCACCACAGCCATCACATGCACAGTGGCAGCAGCCGTTTCGGCGACTCCGCGCAGTGGCACACTGCTCACCAGCAGCGAGTCGGCATTGAAGCCCCACAGTGGCGCGCGGGCGGCATCGTAGTGCACTGTCAGCGCCACAGTCGCCGCTGGCGGCACAGTGTCGGGCACGGCATGGGCTTGAATGGCCGGCCCGCCCCCCGACACACTCACCACGATGGTGTCGGGCGAGGCATTGATGGCACGAATGTAGGCATTGCGCGTCTGGCCGCGCAGCACTTCGCCCAGCGGCACATTGGCGCTCTCCAGCCGCAGACTGCCGGCCGCCACCGGATAGTGCTCGTCGAGCGACTCGGGAGCGGCAATCACCGTACCGGTGATGGTGATTTGCGACCGCCGCGGCTCGACGTCGGTAAATATAAGTACGCTTTTGGTGAAGTCGCCCGGACGGCCCGCGGGGTTATAGGTGATAGTAACAAACGCTGTGTCGCCAGGAGCGATGGGGGTGCGCGGAAAATCGGTTGCCGTACAGCCGCATGATGCACGGGCGCTGGCTATCACCAGCGGTGCGTCACCGGCGTTGACCAAGGGCATAATGCACGACACCTTGCCATCGGCCTCGTTGATGACACCGAAGTCGTGAACGGCGAGCGGCCAAACCGCCCTCCCCTGAGCCATTGCGCCCACGGCAACAGCCACGCTCCACACTATGCATGCCCAGTGCCTCACTTGCATTTATTTTTTAGGTACCACAGTCCCAGTGATAGTGAGCGTGGTGACACGCTCACGGCCATTGGTTTTCACCTTGATGGTTTTGCGGAAAGCACCCGGACGGCCAATCGGGCTGTAAGTGACCGAGATTTTCCCTTTCTTGCCCGGCTTGATGGGGCGCGTGGGGTATTCGGGGCGCGTGCAGCCGCACGACGCCATGGCCTCGACAATTATCAGCGGTTTATTGCCCGTGTTGATAAACTCAAAGGTCGTTGTCACCGGCCCCTTTTCCTCTTTAATCGTTCCGAAGTCGTGCGACTGCTCGGGAAACGTGGCTTGCGCATAATCGGCCGTTGCGGCCATTGCCACAAGCGCCAGCAATAATGTTGCAAATATGACAGATAAGCGTTTCATGTCAGTTAGAATTGGTTGCAATTTACAAAATTACATTATTTCGGTGGAAAAGAAGTCTTAATTAAATAAAAAAAGGAGCTACGACCCGGAATCAGTGGTCGCAACTCCCTGAATGAATGATTATTAACACACCATCTGTCTCGTGCCGGCAGATGCCGTCTGACCGATTGTCACCGGTTGCCTTTGGACACAAACTTGCGTCCATTCTCAATCACAATGCCCCGGTAGCTGCCATCCACACGCTGTCCCATCACGTTGTAGCGGATGCCACTGCCCGCCTTGCCGACACAAATATCGGCTACTCCCGTGACGGTGGCCACCTTGAACGACGCAATAACGGTTACCGGCGCTGCCGGCATCTCAAAGGTGTAGATGCCCTCACCGGCCGGAGTGAAATCAACATTGGCGCGGCGAGGCAGCAGGGCAACAGCACTGCCGGGGGCGGCATCATCAATGGTGGTAACGGTGAGCGTTTCCAGTTCATAGCCCTCATCGGCAACAACCGTCAAAGTCACCGTCTCGCCCTCAGCCGCGTTCTGTTTGTCGCAATAAACCATGCCATGCTCAAACTCACTCGGCAAATCAATGGCATATACCTCCGTTTGCTCTGTGTTGACCACCGGCCGCACGCATTGGCCGTCGAGCCTGCCACCATAGATATACTCACTCCAGCTGTCGAAGCCAATGTAAAAGGCACCGCCATCCGACTCAGGATTGGTCGACCGCGACCAGAAGGCACCACCCTCCAGCAGCATATCGTCGATACGCCACCCCGTTTCGGGCAGGAAGATGCTGTTGCCATTAGGCCCGGTCACTTCATAGCCATTGACATCGTCCATGGTGGTCCACGTCCATGTGCATTCGCTTTTCAGCTCGTCTTGTTGTTCTTTGGAAGGCATACGCCACTGGCTGCCCCAGTTCACATAGGCCGCATCATCTTCAGGGTCGAGTTCGGTTTTTCCGTCGCTGAACCCGTCCAGCCCACGGCTGCTATCGGTGCAATATTTGGTGAAATAGGTGTCTTCACCTATCACTTCAGCCCACAGGTAGTTCTCCCAGTTGAACAAATATCCGTCGGAAGGGTCGGCTTCGTGCCCCGTTGTCTCACCCCAGGCGAAAAACAGGCCCGCATCAGAAGGACGGGCGGCCCCGACGTTACATGTGGCCCACAACGTACCGCTGGGCAAACCCAAATCAATACATTGGAAAGAATCGGCACCGGCCGAGAGACTGGTTGCAAGCAGTAGTGACGGCAGCATTGCTCTTAGTGTCAAAAAAATCTTTGTTTTCATCATTTTATCGTGCATTTAGGGGTTATAATCATAAAATCGTCATTGTGAGCACACGGGGCGAATCAGATAGGTGCCCGAAGGGCCTCTTACACTTTTTTCAATGGTCACTTGATTTCCGTTCACCCTGAAGCCCACGTAATAGGCATCATAGTTATTGTCGCTCGTGCTGCGGGCCGTAGATGTCCAGTGGCCCACATTGGCGGGAATATAGATGTGGTTCCCGTTGGGACCTGTCACCTTCACACCCACAGTGGGATACAGGTAGTCCGGACGAGGAATGGCGCCCACAACCTCAATGGTGCACCGCTCTAAGAGTTCTTCCCATTGGGCAAGAGTGGGCATCGCCCACCCTTCGCCCCAGCTCACGCTGGGGTCGTAGGCGCTGTTGCCGCTGATGTCGGACGGAGCGGTAACACCAACGGGGAACACTATATGCATGGTGTAATCATAGAGGTGCGAAGGAATGGTCATGCCCCATTGGTAAGAGTAACCGCGCTCATAGATATGCTCTGCCCCCACATTGGTGCTCGACCACTTCACACTCAGTCCCAAATCTACCGCCTCGCCGGGGACAACGGGGGTGGAGCGGTCGGCACGCATATCATGGCCAAAGATATTGAGAATGGGCGCAATGGTGTAGTCCTGTCCCGACGTGAGGTCAAAAGTGGTGCTGATAAGACTGGGCTTGTTGCTGACCGAATAAGTGTCGACATACTTCTTCTCGACGAGCTGGTTGTCACTGTCGAATGCCGCAAAGCCGATTTGAATCTTTTCCCACGGCAACAATTCACGCGGTGTGAGGGTGGCTGTGGCTTGATATTTGCCGCCACCGATGTCGTCGGCGGCCATGTAGTTGAAATCGGGCAGCATGTAACCCTCGTAGAGCGTGGGGTTCTGTGTCACGAAGGTCAACGAAGCCGCCGCCTTATCATTTGTGCCGAACAACCCCGCCTGAGCGCTCAAAATGCCTTTAACGGGGAGCGACAGGGTGAGTTTGGAATCCTTGACGCTTTCGTAGAGCGACCCGTCGGCAAGATAGTCCCTGAAATCCATCTTCAGGCTGCCGGTCAATTGCACACCGGTGCGGTTGGCGAGGCCGATGCCGGTCTTGGTGCCACTCACCGACACGAAAATCTTCGGCTCAAGCCCGATACCGTACCAGCCGTTGATGGAGAGCGAGAACTCGTCGACACCGGCATCAAACTGGTTTTTCAATGCCTTCGCCGTCCACTCGCCGTTTTCCATTTTCACTTCCACCTCTCCTTCATAATCCATCGAAGCCTTGAATGAGCCTTTCATCTCGGCAACTGCATCGAAATACCAGTTCAGCTGCAATTCGGGTTTAAAAAACAGAATGGGGATGGGGGTGGCGATGATTCCGAGCGGAAAAGAGGCAATCGGGTTCACCTTGGAACTATTGTTGCGACCCGCGATGGATGCCTCTAACGAGGCTTCTAAGTCGGCCGAAAAATTAAACCGGGCAAACAGCTTGCCGCCTCGGGGCTTGTGGATATACATCTTCACCTTGCCTTTGGTGGAGGTGTGCGAAGCAAAGCCCACCGTGTAGTCATCAACCGTGAGTGTGGGCGGGCAGATATCAATGGTTTTGTTCCACAGATCCATGCCGCTCTTGAGCGTCCAGCCGCCAGCGGCACGTCGCGGTGCCGATTCGCTGCCTTCCTGCTGATAGATGTTGCCATAGCCGTAGTAGAAAATCTCGTCGTAAAGGTCGTCGATGCCGGCTTTCTCGCAGGTATAGACATAGCCTTCGGAGGTCTCGTTCACACCGGTGATGCGGGCCACGATGCCATCCTCAAACACCATGTTGTCCCAAGTGCTGCCCACCACGTTGCCCACTTTGGGCCGCAGCGCCGCGGGCGTGTCCTTGCGCATGGTGAACGACACGGTGTCGCCACGGATAATATAGTCCTCATACCCGGCATCGAGCACCACGCCACCGCTGGCCAGCTTGGGCGCCGGCGCGTTGAAGCCCACGCTGTCCACGTCGTTGAGGGCTATCTCCTGATAGGTGTTGTCCTTGAAATAAATCACCTGAGTGTCGTAGATGACACTGCCGGGCGACATATCGTAGGTGATGAAACTGATGTCATCGGCCTCGCAGGCAAACGAGTTGCCGTTTTTATAGTGGAAATAAAGCACTTGCTGTGCCGCGATTTGCATCGCCAGCGAGGCGAGCAGCGCAAGAAAAACTATCGTACGTTTCATCGTTTCAGGAATTTATAGGTTACACTTCCCACTTTTATCAAATACACTCCCTGCGGGAGGTCGTCAAGAGAGATTGTCGCATCGCCGCCCTGGCACGCCACGCTCCGCACCAGCGAGCCGCCGACGGTGTAGACCGCCGCCTCGGTGCCTTGTGGCTGCCGGGCGATGGAGATTTCGTTTTGCTTAAACTGCACAATGGGCGTGGTGCCACCGATTGTGGCGATGCCGTTGGGCGTGTCGGTGTAGACGTAGTTTTGCACATCGGCCATCGCCATGCGTAACTCATGGTCGCCGCGAATCACGACATCTCCCTCCTCAAAGGTCACATAGGGAACCATCGTGGGCGAAGTCTCGGGGCCGCGCAGGTACACCACGTTTTTGGTGCCGTCTTTCATTTTCAGCACTATCGCATTCTGGGCCTGAGCGCCGGCAAAAGCGATAATCATCAGCAAGAATAAGATAATCTTTTTCATATTTTTTTGTTTAATGGTTCATGTGGAAGTTGACGAAGAGGCTGCTGCATTTGTCATCTCAAGGATTCCAGTATCAGGCTCACCAGCACGGTTACATCGGGGATTCCCGTCTCGCCGTCGCCGTTCACATCGCTTCGCTCATTTTCCGAGCGATTGGAAATCAAATCCACCAGCACCGTCACATCGGCGATTCCCACTTCGCCATCGCCGTTCACGTCGCCTTTCTTAGCCGCGGGTGCGTCGGAGAGGTCGCCCACGATGTTGGGCATGAAGTTCTTCCACTGGTCGGCTGTTTCATACTTGCTCAAGTATTCGCTCTTGACATGGAGCACACAGGATGACGACGGGCCATGATAAAATACGTCTTTGCCCATCACCACGAGGTCGGGGTCGGGAAAAGAGTAGATATGCTGCAGACCTGTGCAGCTGGTAAATGCGGTCCGGCCAATTGAAGTCACTCCCTTGCCGATCGTTACTTTGGCTATATTGGAGCTTCGTGAGAAAGCATTGTCACCGATAGTGGTCACATTGTCGGGAATCACCACATCGGTAAAAGCCATGCACGCATCGAAAGCCGTTGGGCCAATCACCTCGAGCGAGGCCGGGAAGGTGACATTGTTGAGCTCGCGGCAAAATTCGAAAGATTGCTCGCCAATCTCTTTCAACGTCGACGGGAAATTGACATGAAGCAGATAATCACTGCTGACGAAATAAGGGGCAATCGAAACGATGCCTTCCTTGAAGGTGATGGTTTCGGGCACATCGCCTCTTACTCCCACAGCCACTTTGCCAAAATAGACCACACCATTGGGTTGGTTGCTGTACCACTTTGTGTAGTCAATGGCACCACGCCCCATTCTCTCCACATTCTCTCCGCCGTTGATGGTCGTCACCTTAGAGCAATATGCAAATGCACTCCTGCCAATCGTGAGGAGCGTGGATGGCAATGTGATTGTCGTAAGTGATGTACAGCCATCAAACGCACTCTCCCCTATTTCCTTGACGGGTTTCGGAATATCAAGCGTTGTCAAACTCTTACAACCCGAGAATGAACTGAAGCCGATGATTTGCAACACGCGGCCAAAGGTCACACTCGTCAGGCCGCTGCAATCTTCGAACGCAAAAGAGTCGATGATGGTCACAGCATCACCAATGACTACTTCGGTGATGTTTTTGCAATAGTAGAATGCGTTCCTGCCTATCGCAGTCACTGTGTAGGGGCGGTTCTCGATAAGAACCATGCGCGGTATCGTCACCTTACCGCTGAGCGAAGTGTAACCGCCGTTGCTTTTCTCGGGAGCAACGCTCACGGTGTTGCCGTCTTCATTGATGTTGTAACATAGGTCGCCCACTTTGTAGTCGTAGGCGCCCGCTGTTAGCATTGCGGCAGCGAACAGCAAACAAGTAAATAATCTTGACATAATTTCATATTTTAAGGTTCTACATTGCTTTTGATTTTTGTAAATTTAAATATTCTGATTCAGAGTGCCATTGCGCTTTCATCGCATTTTGACGAAGTGGCCACTGCCAGTGACGGAATGCGCTTTTCCCGTGACGAACCAAAAAAACATTTGTTCTGTGAACCAATTCAAATGCGATATGAAATTATAATTGTATATTTGTGGTGATTATGAGTACACGAATTACCACACTTTTATCAGTGATTTGCATCACGGTTTTGTGGCTATTCACCACCGCCATGGTGTCACCACCCGATTATTCGGCGGCTTCAATGGTGGAAAGCAACCTGAGTTTTCGTCGGTTCACCACCATCGACGGCCTGCCTCAGATGCAGACCGAGACCGTGTGGCAAGACTCCGAAGGCTATATCTACATCGGCACGCTGTCGGGGTTCGTTCGTTACGACGGCCTCACATTGACGCCTTTTCTGCGGGGACGGCGGGAAAACATTGTCGACTTTGAAGAGGTGGACGGCCGCGTACGCGCCATGGGCTTCGTCAGGCAATGGCGTATCCGTGACAGGAACGTGACCGAAATCCCCGTTGACAAAAAGGGCACTCTGTTGCTCAACAACTTCAACTCAGCCGATTTACCACCGGGTTATGTGTTGCTTGAGGACAAAAGCGAGACAAATCGTGTGCTATGCAAAGTCACGTCGAAAAAAATGAAACGCATCACCACGTTGCCCATTTTCGACGACATGACCCCCGACCGCAAGATGTTTATCCACACATCGGGCATCTATGTGCCCACCCCCGACGGCCTTTTCCGCGCCAGCCATTCGGGCACAGTGAAACTCACAAGCAATGACGACATCTTTTCATTATCGGCCCGGGGCGACTCGCTCTTTGCCTTTGCTTCCGACGGTGTCTATCGCGTGGATGAAACAGGACTCACACAAGTGTGCGAGCAACAGTTCGACGCCCCCGACTACGGATTGATGGTGCGACAGTTCCGTGACGCACTTTTTGTCATTGCCGATTCGCACACCATTTGGCTCTACGACAGCCGCGCCGCAGCCCCCATGCAGCAGTTGGCCACTGGTTTCAATATGATTAAAAGCATTTTTGTCGACAAATGGAATCGCCTCTGGGCTGCCACCTATCAAGGGGCTTATTGCTTTTTCCACTGCAACTTTGTGAATCACCGATTGACCGACCCCAACGACATCGTGCGCGCCCTTGCCTTTTGCGACAATCATCTCATAATGGGAACGCTCAACGGCACGGTGATTTGCGATGGCAAGGCTGTCGCGACCGATTATCAGAATTTCTACGCACCCAGTGCCGTTGCCATTGGCCACAAGGTGTACCTCGCAGGAAATGGCGATGTGGAGGAGGTGCAGGGTAGCACCGTGCGCAAGCTGGGGCTTCCCGATGAACGCTATCTGTTTGTTTCGCAATATAAAGGGCGGCTTATCGTGGGCACCCGCAATTGTGTGCTCGCTTTTGACGATGCCACATCACGGCTCCACACAATTTGCGGCGACTTGAAGCGTCCCTGGTGCGCCGTCGACGACGGACAGGGCAGCCTGTGGATCAGTGCCAATCCCGGGCTTTATCGCCTCACCGGCATGGATGATTTGTCCAGACCGGTCATTAAGCAAATCAAGTCCACACCCACCTCGCAGGTCATCACCACCATGGCGAGCGACGGCAAGGGGAAAGTGTGCTTTGCCGTGGGCGACACACTGTTCGCTATCACCGATGGAAAGGTGCGCGTTGTCACCGAAGCATTGCCAATTCTTAAAGAACACGAAATCCGGGCTGTTCATCTTTCGCCCAAAGGCTTCATCATCGCCGCCGCCATCGACGGCATGATGGTGGCGCGGCTCAACGACCGGGGGCAGGCAAGCCAGGTCCATTGGTTTGACGCCCAAAACGGTTTTACCACCATCGAGCCGCAGATGGCCACAATGGCCGAGGCACCCGACGGCACCGTTTGGCTCACAGGACTCGAGGACATGATGTCGTTCAGACCGCAAGACTTGCTTGCCGACAACCAAGAATCCACCATCATCAGGCAGCCCCAGCCCATCTATATGAAGTGGTGGGCGTGGCTCATCTTCGCCACGCTGCTTTCTGTTGTGATTTGGAATATCACCCGACGCTTCGAGAAGCGTCAGGCTCAAAGACGCATGGAGCATCTCGAACGTGAAAAACGACAAAAAGAGCTGCAACTGAGCGCTGTGCGACTCAAGTCGATACCGCATTTCCACTCCAATGTGCTGGCAAGCATTGAATACTTTGTAATGAACAATTCGGTGAACGAAGCCATTCATTATATGAACCTCTATTCCGACTTCACCAATCGCACCCTCTCCGACATTGACCGGCCAGCTCGTTCAATTGCCGAAGAAGTGGCCTATGTAAAAACGTATCTGGAACTGGAAAAGCTGCGTTACGGTGACAGACTGCATTATCATATCAATGTAGCCCCTGATATCGACCGCAATCTGCTGCTCCCCACAATGTTGCTTCACACTTATTGCCAAAATGCAGTGAAACACGGCATCGCGGCCAAAAACGGAGTGGGCACCGTGGAGGTCAGCATTTCCAGCATGCGCATCGACGGCGCCCAAGGTGTCCTGGTGACGGTGAGTGATGATGGTGTGGGGCGGAGTGAGGCAGCGCAATCAAGGGGATTTTCGACCAAGCAAGGCCTGAAAATCCTGCAACAGCAAATTGAATTTTACAATCGTGACACTCTCCATAAAATCCAGCAACACGTCACCGACCTAACCGACACGCAGGGACTTCCTGCTGGGACTCGGTTTGAAATTTGGATTCCTGCCGACTTTAAGTATTAAATCATCATGAAAAAGCTGAAAACTATTGTTGTTGAGGACGAACGGCTGCCAAGACTCTCACTACTTGCCAAACTTGAAGACTATCGCCATGCGATTGAGGTTGTTGACTCATGCGACAATTATGATGACGCACGCAAGAGTATTCTCAAAAACCGACCCGATTTGCTTTTTCTCGACATTCAGCTGTGTGGACGCGATTCCATTCAGCTACTCGAAGAAATCAAGCAAATCATCACATTGCCCTATGTTATTTTCACTACGGCCTACACCGACCGTGACTACTTAATGAGCGCCATCAAACTCTCGGCCATTGATTACCTGCTTAAACCCATTGACAAAGGGTTGCTTGAACTTGCCATTGCTAAAGTCGTGGACCGAGCGGTGGCCGACAGGCAACCACTCGCGCCAGCCAACCTCGTGTTCAAAACAGTGAATGGCAAACTCATCATTTCAAGCAACAATATTGCCTATGCAAAAGCCGATGGTAATTACGCAAAGATTGTGACCTTTGAGGATGAAAATCTCGTGCTCGAGAGCCTGTTGTCGCTGGAGCGGCGATTGAGCCAATACAATTTTTTCCGTGTCGACCGCAGCACCGTAGTCAATCTCTCTATGGTGTACCGCCTGGACCAACGGCTGCAAATATGCACATTGAAAGCCACAAACGGGAACACAATGAAACTAAAACTGTCAAAACACGGCATTGAGCAACTCATGGAAAAGGTATAATAAAAAAACAAGCCATAGCTCCATCAGTCTTATTTGTCCAATTGCTCCTATTTGCCCTAATCGAGTAGGTCGGGGAGCGTGAGCGTTTAGCTTGCGCTCCCTTTCCTCTCACACCACCGTACGTGCCGTTCGGCATACGGCGGTTTAATTTGTTTTCAAAGAATGCCTAATCTCATAGTAGTCAAGAACACTGACCAG
>JAFUWD010000072.1 GCA_017483645.1 Muribaculaceae bacterium
CCTGGGCTAAAATAATCTGTGTGGGCGTGTGCCGGGGCGGCACCGTTTCACGTTAATCTTTTTCGAGCAGGATGTTGATGAGCTTGGTGATGTCGGCCATACCCACTTCTCCGTCGCCGTTGACGTCGTAGCGTGTGTCGTCCACCTCGTCCAAGATTTTGTTGATGAGCATCGTGAGGTCGGCTACCTCGACTTCTCCGTCGCGGTTCACGTCGCCCAATTTGTAGCTTTGTTCGAACCTTGTCCAGTAGGTTTCACCCCAGGGAATGCCTTCCCACTCGGTAAAGCCCAGCAAGTTGCGGTCGATGGGTATATAGGCGGTGCCTCCTGTGGGGCTGTAGGGGACTTCAGAGAATGTCCAGCCGCAATTGTCATCGGTTGAAGTAAAGTTCATGACTTCCATCAGAGTATACTCGTAATAGGGCCATATGGGTTGCAGCAGGTTGGATTCGATGGTGGTTCCTTCGCTGTCCGAGGTGTCCAGCTCGATGAACCGTCCGGCCAGCGGCTCGCTGTCCTTGAGCACCACAGGCACGCCCGCGGGCACAACATTTCCGATGCTTTTGGCGGTGAATTCCCTGGTGGCGGTGTCAAAATTGTCGACCACGAAAGCCTCCATGCCGCTGGGCAAGGCGATGGCTACGGGACTGCAGAACGTGGTGAAGCAGCCTTCGTAGTATTCCTCCTCATTGATGCAGGGTCGCAGCTGGTCGGCAGCCGGCAGCATGTACGAGAGGGAACCTTCCGAGCAGTTGTCAACGATGCTGTGGTAGGCGTCGCTGAAGTTGGCGCGGTTCAGCACCAAGCGGTTGTTGGGATTGTCATAGTAGATCAGCGGCATGTGCAGTCCCATTTCTTGGTCATGGTTTAAACCGTCGGCACTGGAGTAGGTGGGGTTGTTGATTGCATGGGGGATCACCACGCGTGAGGTGATGCTTTTGGCTTGAGAGAAGGCCAACTCGCCCACGTTCTGAACGCTGGCGGGCAGCACCACATCGGTGATGCCGCTGAAGGCAAAGGCTATTTTGCCAATGCTGTAAAGGTGATCGCCGAAAGGCAACTCGGTCAACTTGGTGCACCGATAAAAAGCGGAGGCACCTACTAATAGTCCATAAGAAGGATTGGCACAGTTCACTTGCGACAGGTTGCTGCAGCCCTGGAAAGCATTATCACCCACTCTGTACAATCCATCGGGCAGGGTGATTGACGTCAGGCTGGCGCATTTGGCGAACGTGGATTGGGGAATTTCCATTATCTGTGTGAAATATTTGAATTCGTCGAACGTCTCAATGTCAAGGCTTTGGAATTTGTTCTCGGCCAATGCCGTGATGGTGACCGCCGCCGCTTCGCGATAGCTCAGCTCGCCGTCGCCGTTGGTGTCGAAGCGGTCCACGCATTCCAGTTCGGTCAGGGCGTCGGCGAAGACGATGGCTTCATCGGCCGGGTCGTGGTAGAAGCTGACCTTGAACCCGCCGGTGCCGTTGGACACATAATTGCCGTTGGTGTCGAGGCCACGCACATAGAGAATCTCCAGATTCTTGGTCGGGTCGACGTATTCGTTTGGAATCGAGATTTCAATTTCCCGTTTTCCATCGGTGAATGTGTTGGGAAGAAAAAGTGAAAATCCATCGAACAAGATGGGGAAGGGATTGTTACTCATTTTTTGGGTAGCGATGTTGACCTTGGAGTAGTTGTCAAAATTGGGTATATTAAACAGCAACTCCAGATACTCGAGGTTTCCAGCGCCTTCAATCAATATCTTGGCGTTGGCACTCATGGCGGTGCGGTCGGCCACTTGATTAAAATATGAGCCGCGGGCGTTGACACATGCTATAAGGTCAGCTTTCACCAAATTGTAATCAAGTGCATCGATTTCTCCATCTTCGTTGACATCGTAAATATCGAGGACTTCTGAAGGAACTTCGCCAATAACATAGCCATAAGCATCATACGCTGTAGTAAACAGCCTGATGTCCTTGATGTCGACGATGCCGTTGTCGTTGAAGTCCGACCGCAGATAATCGGTGCGACGGTATTCCACCTTGAGGGTTTTGATGGACAGGTCGCTCGCGCTCGACGATGAGCAGACAGTGACCTCGCGCACACCCGAAAAGGCGGGGGTGTACTGCATGACATTGCTTCCGATATTTGTTCCCGCACCGGTGGCGAAATCATCAGAATCCGGGTTGAAAACTATGAACAAAACATCGTCACACTGGTATTCACTGAGGCACTCAACTGATATGCGGGTGATTTTATAATTGGTGGGTATGGTCAATTTCACTTTTCCTGCACCCAGCGATGTGTCGAAATAAAAGCCATAGCTTGTCGCCGTTTCCACTGATTTGGCCGATGCCAATGTAAGACTTTGACCATCGGTATAGGTGTTGGTCCATTCGGCCTCAATGGGGCCGTTGGTGTAAGAGAACCGGTCGAAGGATGAGTTTTGCAGGCTCGATAAATCACCCCTGGTATAACCCATCTCCATCAATGAGGCTCTGGTGGAGAAATCAAAAACTGCGGTTTTGGCCCGCGATGGAATCGCTATCAGCAGTAATAGCACCGAGACAAAAAAGATTCGTTTCATGATAGTATATGGTATTGGTTAATAATTGGCAGTTATGGATGAGTTCCTTAGCCGCGCGGAGCTGATGCTTAGCCTTTTTGCAAATTTAAATAATTTTTGCCATAATATTTTCATTCCCCCTTATTTTTAACAGTTATTAAATGAAACTGCTCACCTTTTCGGCATGACTAATCCTAAAGTTGGTTGACAGTATTAGAGCGGTTAGGTTTACAATAATACTAAAATGGTTGTCATCTGTGCAGAAAAATTTGATTGTCATATATTGAGATTTTCGGCATATATAAGATGCGTTCTTTTGAGAATCTTGGCACTTTTTTATAAAAATTCTTTGAGGATTTCGGCATTTTTTATTCTTTTCCAGTATTAGGCTTCACCTCGGAAATGCTCAAATAAATTTAGATAATAATGGCTGCGGCTCTTGAAGTAAAACTTCATTGCTCTCGCCTTGCACATTATTTAGATAATATTGGCGGCGGCTCAGCAATGCACAAACAAGTTTGCCATTGTATTCGCCTTGCACAATATTTGGCATTTCGCTCGGTTTGCACTATGTTACCTCGCAAAGCTCGGTGAAATTAGGCTTCACCTCGGAAATGCTCAAATAAATTTGGCATTTCGCTCGGTTTGCACTAATTTTGCGATTTAAAGCGTAATATAGCAGAATTATGGCCAATACGAAGAAAAAGAAGGGCTCAAATGTTGTCAAGCACATGTGGTACGGCTTTGGTATTGCCGTGGCATTGGTTTTGTTGATGTTTGTCCTTATCTATAATGGGGTGATAGGCTATATGCCCCCCATCGACCAGTTGAAAAATCCCACCGACAAGTTTGCGTCGACCATCTATGCTGCCGGTGGCGAGGAGATGGGGCGCTATTATCGGTCGAAGGGCAACCGTGTGTATGTGGACTTCGACCAGCTCTCGAAATATCTTCCCGAGGCACTGATAGCCACCGAGGATGTGCGTTTCATGAGCCACTCGGGCATTGATGTGAAAGCCATTTTCCGTGCCATGGTCAAGCGCGTGCTCATGGGGCAGAAGAGTGCCGGCGGTGGCAGCACCATCACCCAGCAGCTGGCCAAGCAGCTCTATTCGCCTGAATCGAGCAACATCTTTGAACGTGCCTTGCAAAAGCCTATCGAATGGATTATCGCCATCAAGCTCGAGCGCTACTATACGAAGGATGAAATCATCAAGATGTATTTCAACCAGTTCGACTTTCTGAACAACGCCGTGGGCATCAAAACCGCGGCATGGGTGTACTTCGGGAAAGACCCCGCCACTCTCAATGTGCAGGAGAGCGCCACGCTGGTGGGCATGTGCAAGAACCCGTCGTACTTCAACCCATTGCGCCACAACGAGCGCACACGCGAGCGTCGGAACGTGGTGCTGGAGCAGATGCTCAAGGCCGGTTTCCTGTCGAGCGCCGAGTGCGACTCTCTCAAAAACCTGCCGCTGGTGCTCACTTATCACAAGGTGGACCACAACGATGGCCTGGCGCCCTACTTCCGCGAGGAATTACGCCGTGTGATGACGGCGAAAAAACCCGAGCGCAAAAACTATCCGTCGTGGAACGAGCAGGCCTATATCGACGACTCGGTGGCTTGGGCCACCAATCCGCTTTTCGGATGGTGCAACAAGAACACGCGCCCCGGCGGTGGCCACTACGACCTGTACAGCGACGGACTGAAAATCTACACCACCATCGACGAGCGCATGCAAACTTATGCCGAGCAGGCTGTGCGCAAGCACATGGGCGGCACCCTGCAGCCGGCTTTCCTGCGCGAGCGTGGCGGAACCAAGAACCCTTACACCAACAATACGGCCGAATTGTCGTCGGCCGGCAAGCAGGCGCTGATCAATGCGGCCATCCGCAAGAGCGAACGTTACCGCGTGCTCAAAAAGGCCGGAAAGAGTGAGGCCGAAATCATGGCCAATTTCAAGGAAAAGACGTCGATGCGCCTCTTCAGCTACGATGGTGACTACGATGCCGTGATGTCGCCACTCGATTCGATTCTCTATACCAAGAGCTATCTGCGGTGCGCCATGCTGTCGATGGACCCCGTCACAGGGCATGTGAAGGCCTATGTGGGCGGCCCCGACTTCCGCTTCTTCAAATATGACATGGTGTCGACCGGCCGCCGTCAAATCGGCTCCACCGTCAAGCCGTTTGTCTATTCCTATGCGGTGGAGAACTTAGGGCTCACCCCCTGTTCGATGCGTCCCGGCGGATCGCCCAACATCAGGTGGTACAACTCGGTATGGAATCCCAAGGGCGTGGGCGGCTCGATGACCATCAAGTCGGCCCTGACGCACTCCACCAACTCCATCTCGGCTGGGTTCATGAAGGGAACCTCGCCCAACTGGATTGAACAGCAAGGCTATCCCGTCTACAGTCCGCAAGAGTTGGCGCGCTGGATGAAGAGTTTCGGTATCACCAGCAAGCTCGACTCGGTGCCCGCCTTGAGCCTGGGTGTGGGCGAGATTACACTGCGTGAGATGGTGGCGGCATATTCGGCCTTCGCCAACGGTGGCATGCGCGTGGCTCCCATCTATGTGACCCGAATTTGTGACAACAAAGGCAACGTGCTGGCCGAATTCAATGGCGAGCAGACCGAAATCATGAGCGAAGACACCTATCTGAAGATGGTGGATATGCTTTCGGGAGTGGTGGACCACGGAACAGGTGCCCGCTTGCGCTCGCAATTCGGTATCAAGGCCCAGATGGGAGGAAAAACCGGAACGACCAACTACAACAGCGACGCTTGGTTCATGGGCTTCACGCCCGAGCTGGTGACCGGTGTGTGGGTCGGTGGTGAGGAATATCACATTCATTTCAACAGCATGGCCTATGGACAGGGTGCCGCGGCAGCCCTGCCGCTCTACGGCCTGTATATGCAGCAGGTGTATAAAGACCCGGCGCTGCCCTATACGCAAGACATTAAGTTCCAGTTCCCCAAGGGATACAATCCCTGCGCCGGCGAGATATTCATGGGCGGTGGCGGCGGTGGCGGCCACGTGGAGGAAGTGAGCGAAGCCGATGACGGCGTGATGGAAGGAGTTTTTGATTAACCCGCCATGAAGAGGATGACCATGTATCGATGGATGCTCATGCCGCTGTTGCTGCTGCTGTGGCTGCCTGCCGTGGGCCGCGGGAAAGCCGCAGCGGCTACCGACTTCGACGCATTGATGCGCAAGCACGGCCTCGTGGATGTGGCCACGCTCGACCCCTCCATCACCGTTGACCTGAAATATTCCACATCCGACAATTTTGTGGGGCGCGACATGTACGGAGGGCTTAAAAAGGCCTATTTGTACAAGGCCACGGCACAGTCCTTGCTCAAAGCGTTGAAGCAATTACAGGCCATCGACCCCAAGTGGAGTTTCATCGTCTACGACGCGGCGCGCCCGGTGAGCGTGCAGCGCATCATGTGGGACATTGTCAAGGGCACCGACAAGCAGAAGTATGTGGCCAGTCCGCACCGCGGCGGCCCCCACAACTATGGCATTGCAGTCGATATCGCCCTAACTTACGACGGCCGCCCGGTGGACATGGGCACACCCTTCGACTCTTTCACCAGCGATGCCCACATCACCGACGAGCCGGCCTTGGTGCGTCAGGGACGCATCAGCGCCACGGCTATGAAAAATCGCCAACTGCTGAGGAAAGTGCTCACCGACAATGGCTTTGCCACCTATAGCCGTGAGTGGTGGCATTTCACCCGTTACAATATGACCTATGTGCGCAAGCACATACGTTTGCTCGATTTTTAAAGGATTTACTTGAAAAATATGCCATCGGGTACGGACTCAGCCAGTTTCAACTGAGAATCGACACCTTGATGACCACACCAATACTTCACCCGTTTGTTTAATTGACCAATTATAATCTGTACAAAAGTTACCGCCATGAAAGAGTCTTCAAACAAAGTCGCAACCGAACCGCTCGAAAAAACTGATTATTCCGGCCGAAATGTTCGCCTGTGCACCGATGGGAAATACCGGTGGACCTATCCAATGAATATGCTTACCAACCCTTCCATTTATATCACCGTGTGCAAGATTTTCGGGGTGTTGGGTGCCATCGCCTTTGTCGCCTGCTACATCGGTCCGGTGTTTCGTGGCGAGTTCTCAGTCATCGTCGATGACCTCAAGTGGTGGGGAGTCGCGGTATTGGTGTTTCTGGCAATCAGTGCATTGGCCTACCTGATTGTGGCTGCCCAGTATGGATGGAAATACATTGTCATGTTCACCATGGATGAAAAAGGGATCCTCCACGAGCAGGTACCCTTCCAGAAGAAGATTGCCGGACGCATGGGAAAGGCTGTCGGGGGAGCGGGTTTCCTGACCGGCAGCCCGGGTCGCGCCGGGCAGGGACTGCTTGTTGCCAGTCACACGTCGCTCTCGTCGGACTTCTCAAAGGTGCGCAGTGTCAAGGCGAAGCGCCGCTGGCACACAATCAAGGTGAATGAGCCCTTTGCCAAGAACCAGATTTATACCAGTGCCGAAGATTTTGACTTTGTTCTCGATTTCATCATCCACCATTGTCCAAAAGTTAAGAAAAAATGAAGTGTTTTTTCATTGACGGTGACGAAGTGTCGCTCACCTTTTCCATGCTTTCAGGACCGGCCTGTTTTTGATGGCTATACAGGGTCGACGTCGAAATAGAGCCTGACCGACTTCATGCGAGCATCGATGGCTATCAAATTCTCATAGATTTGCCGCAGAATTTGTTTCACCTTCGGCATGGAAGCCTCGTTCTCCATTTTGAGCACAATCTGGCGGATGTAGAGGTTCTGCACGCGTCCCACCAGAGGCCGTTCGGGCCCCATGACGCGGTGGGCGAACACCTGGCGGAGCATATTGCTGTAGCGCACAGCCACCTCGCCCACGGTGGCATCGTCGCGGTGCTTGAGGTAGACGTTGATGATGCGGGTGAAAGGAGGGTAGTGGAATTTCTCCCGCTCGGCCAACTCATGCTGATAAAAACCATCGTAGTCGTGCTCCTGCACAAAGCCGATGACCGGGCTCGACGGGTCGCTCGTCTGCACGATGACCTGTCCCTGCTTGTGTGCCCGGCCCGCCCGGCCCGCCACCTGCTCGAGCATGTCGAAGGCCCTTTCGTGGGCGCGGAAGTCGGGGAAGTTGATCATGGTGTCGGCATTGAGAATGCCCACGATGCTCACTGCGTCGAAATCGAGCCCCTTGGTGACCATCTGCGTGCCCACCAGGATGTTGGTCTTGTGCGACGAGAAGTCGTCGATAATGCGGTCGTAGCTGCTCTTGCTGCGCGTGGTGTCGAGGTCCATGCGCGAAATTTTTTCATCGGGGAACACCTTGTCGATGTCGTCCTCGATGCGCTCGGTGCCGTAGCCCACAATCTCGATGCCCGGCAAGTGGCAGGCGGGGCACAGGTCGGGCAGGGTGAGGGTGTAGCCGCAGTAGTGGCAGGTGAGCGAGTGGGTGTGCTTGTGGTAGGTGAGCGACACGTCGCAGTTCTCGCACCGCGGCACCCAGCCGCACTCCTTGCAAGTGACCATGGGCGCGTAGCCGCGTCGGTTCTGGAACAGAATCACCTGCTCGCCATTTTTCAGCGCCGCGCTGCACTGGTCGATGAGTTGCTGTGAGAACAGCCCTGCCATGCGGCGGCGCTTGCGTTCCTGCTTGGTGTCGATGACCTGCACCTGCGGCATCTCGATGTCGCCATAGCGGGTGAGCAGCCTCACCAGGCCATATTTCCCGGCAAGGGCTTTGTAGTAAACCTCGATGGCGGGAGTGGCCGAGCCCAGCAATGCCTTGGCGCCGTGCATGCTTGCCAGCACGATGGCCGCATTGCGCCCGTTGTAGCGCGGGGCAGGGTCTTGCTGCTTGTAGCTGCTGTCGTGCTCCTCGTCGACAATGACCAGGCCCAGCTTGCTGAAAGGCAGAAACACGGCCGAGCGCACCCCGATGACCACCAGCGGCTCGTTGGTGGTGAGCAGCCGTCGCCAGATGTCCACGCGCTCGTTGTCGCTGAACTTGGAGTGATAGATGAGCAACTTGTCGCCGAAAACCCGTCGCAGCCGGCGCGTCAATTGGGTGGTGAGCGCAATCTCGGGCACCAGATAGAGCACTTGGTTTCCCATGGCCAGCACGTCGGCAATCAGGTGCATGTAAACAGCCGTCTTCCCGCTCGAAGTGACCCCGTGAAGCAGCGTGATGGCATGCTCGCGCATGCTGTGATGAATCTCGGTGTAGGCGCGGCGCTGGTCGGCGCTGAGCTGGGGCGCGGGGTCGGGGTGCGAGCCCATTTCAGCAAACCGGTTGACGGGACGCTTGTAAATCTCAAACATGCCCTTGGCCACCGCGGCCTGCAGCACCGCGGCGCTCACCGCGGCACGCTTGAGCAGGTCGTCCTTGGTGACTTGCTGCAACTCGGCGCGTTGCATCCATCGCGACAAGTCCAGATAGGCCAGCAGCAGCGCTTCTTGCTTGGGTGCTCGCTTCACCTGGTCGAAAAACGCGTGCAGTGCTTGCTCATCGTTGCGTGCGATGGTGAGCCGTACACAAGATTGTGTTTTTGGCCGGTAGTTGTCAATCACGCGCTCGCTCACATGGATGGCGTTCATGTCGAGCATCTTGCTCACCAGCCCCTCCACATTCTTAAACCCAGTAGCGCGTGTGATGTCGGTGATTTGTACCCTGCCGCGTTGTGAGGTGAAGTCAAGCACGACACGCTCCCGGTCGGTGAGCGTGCCTGGTTGAGCCTCCTCAAAATCGGGGTTCACACTGATAAACGTTTCGCTCTCCACTTTCAATCCCGCCGGAAGCGCCGCCTTGTAGACTTCGCCCATTGAGCACAGGTAGTAGTCGGCAATCCAATTCCAAAATTTGAGTTGTGGATGACGCAGGATGGGGCTGTCGTCGAGACGAGCCATGATTTCCTTCACCTCGTATCCCTTGGGCTCGATGTCGTGGAGCATGGTGACGATGCCGGTGAAAATCTTCTTGCGGCCGAAGGGCACGAGCACACGATGCCCCACACCGACGGTTTCGCCGGGGGCGATACGATAGGTGTAGGTGCCCGGAATGGAAAGGGGCAGCAGAACTTCGGCAAAGCGTGGCATGGGGATGGTGGGGGACGTGGTTAGAGTGCGAACAGAAAATCTTCAAAACGGTACCACTTGCCCACGACGAATTGGGGCATGGGTGCCGGCTTCGGTGCGTGGTTGATGAAGCAGAACGGGTTCATGCCCACGGCCAGATTGACCAGCGCCGTGCCTGAGATGCGTTTCGAGGATTCGATATAGTAAATTTCGGCTTGAGGAGTCATGGCCAGTTGAAGATGGAAAATATTGCTGAACAAGCCCTCATTAGTTGGATAGGCCTTCAGCACAAATTCCTTTATGGCCCGTGTGAAGTCGTCGTCGCGCGGCAGCAGTTTCACAAATCGGTCGTAACCATTTTTCAGCGTCACCTCTCGTGGAAAAATCTCCATGTGCTTGTCATCGCGCAAGATGTCGACCACAAATTCCCGCTCAATGTCGATTCGCTGGGTCACGCATGTGCTTTCCAACAGTTGTAATCCACGGCTTCCGGCCGAGCGGCCGTTGGGGCGCAGGCACACATTGTCGGTCGGGAATGTGAGCGGCACCTTGATGGTGCATCCTGCCGTCTGGCGTGCCAGATAGCGGTTGGTTTCCATCTTGTTGTAGTAGATGTCGTCAACGCGCGAAATGCTGTGTTTATTGGCGTGCTGACGGCCCACGGCATTTACTTGGCGGGTCATTTCATCGGCTGGGAAAATGATGGTTTCGGGCTGTTCAAGCAGGTTGAAAGCCTCCTTGTCGTGGATGTGGCGCACACGGGGGTGAGTTGACTCGATGTGCTGGAACATTGTGTCCATGTCGGAGAGGTACAGCATGTCGCCGGAGTCGGGCACCATGTGGCAGTAATTCACAAAGAACAACTCGGCGCTGAGTCCTGCCCGGCTGCCCGATTCAAAAACGATATAGTTCATTATTCTTTGTATAAGCGTTGGATATAGAATTTCTCGGCATAGGGGCAGCCGGCTTCCAGCCCGCGCATGGCGGCCAGGGAGCGGATGCCTGTTTCGTTGAGAGGTGAGGGCGAGTTCTTCACCTGCGATTTGTAAAGCTCGAACAGTTCGATTTTCTTGTCGATGCAGTCGCTGATATTGTAGTAGAACATGCCTCCGTTGAGCCGGTCGTTGCTCGTGATGAAAGGATACTCGTAGAGAGCGAAGAAAGGCGGAATGTAGCCCTCCTTCAGCCTCATGGCTGTCACGGCGCACTGATATAGCTTGATGTGGTCCTGGTGGTTCGACGGATAGTTGACAAAGACTTCGTCGGGTTCGAAGTCGGCAATTTCCTTGTCAAGAGTCGAGATGATGTCGACCGACGGCAGGGTGTCGAGCAGGGTGTCGTGGTTGAAGGCAATGACACTGTAGGTGGCGCCCAGCGCGGCGGTTACGGCATTCACTTCGGCAATTCGCTCGTCGATATTTTGCCTCACATCTTTTCCTCCGATGGTACCGTAGATGATGTGAACCGTGGCTCCACGCTTGATTTCCTTGAGCATGTACCCACCGCATCCCAAAATCTCATCGTCGGCATGTGGCGAAATGACTAAAATTTTCTTCATAATATAGAGCGTTATATGTTGCAAAGGTAGGCAAATAAATTCAGAAAAGCTAACATTCTTGTCCTGTTGGCCATTTATCAGGTCAAGGCCTGCAAGTAGTGCTCATTCTCGGTTTGAGCGGTCGCTTTCCAGTCGATGGCGGGCGGCAGCGATTGCTCAACATGGTGTTGCAGCATCGTCACCACTCGCTGAGCCATGTTGTGAACCAAATCGTTGTCGACGGTTATCGTGTTGTCTTCACCCACCACTTCTGGCGTGCCGCCCACACGGGTGGCAACCACGTTGCACCCGCAGGCGATGGCCTCGATGGCCACCAGTGGCAAGCCCTCCATCCGGCTGGGCAGCACCAGCACGTCGGCACAGTTGAGCAGGTCGGGGATAACGCTTGGATCTTGTTTTCCCCACATTTTGTAATCGTCCGCATTGAGCCGTTTGGCCAGCGATTGTGCCACAGTGCCGGCCAGCGGGCCGTCGCCCACGGTCCAGAATACCAGTTGGCCGCCGTAGGCCTCTTTGATGCTGTGGAAAATGTCGGGAAGCAGAAAGACTTTTTTGTCATCGTCGAGCCGTCCGACAAATATCACCACGCGAGTGTCGTCGTTCAGGCCAAAGCGTTGACGCAGGGCTTTTCGCTGAGCCGTCGTGTAAGGGTGAAAATCGCTTGATGCTCCGTTGTACAGGGGTACGATGGCGCACGATGGCTCAATCTGCCGTGCCACATGGCACAGGGCGTTGCTCACGCCAAAGTTGCAGCGGGCACCGGCCAGCAGTTGGCGTGTGGATTGCATCACCAGCTTGTCGTGGAATGGTTCGGTGTTGATGCTTCCTCCGTGCCATGTGATGAAATGCGGGATGCTCAGCTGGTTGCCGGCCAGGGCTGCCATGTGCGCCGCCAGACGGTCGTGTGCTGTGACCAAGTCGTAGCCTCGCAGTTTCCAGGCCATGTCTGAGCACCATCGCAGGAAATGGCGTGGCGGACGTTTGAGCAAGCGGTGCCGCAGGGAGTCGGCCAGACTCCGTTTGTGCCAGAGCAACTTGATGTTGATGCCCTGCTCGACAAAAGTTGTCGGCCTGATGGTTTTCGGGGTGCGTCGCAGCAGCCGCATGAGCCATCCGTCGTAGACTTGAATCATGTACACGTCCACGCGATAGGGGGCGATGGCCTGAAGGTACCTCACACGGTTGATTACCGCATTGAACACGCCCATGCGCTGGTCGATGCGTCCCTCGAAGATGACTGCTATGCGTTTCATGTTTCAAAATTACAAACAATTTGTGAAGTGTGCAAAAAACAAGGAGTCGAACTTATTCAAGTTCAACTCCTGATAGTGGCGGAGGCCAGACTCGAACTGACGACCTTTGGGTTATGAGCCCAACGAGCTGCCACTGCTCCACTCCGCGATGTTTTGCGAGTGCAAAATTACCACAAAAAACGGTCCATGTCAATAGGCATGGACCGAAAAAGCATGTTATTTAACATATTTTACACTTCAATGGCAGCCTTGGCAGGCTTTTTTGCCGATTTCTTTGAAGAAATCGTTGCCCTTGTCATCAACAAGAATGAATGCGGGGAAGTCTTCGACGGTGATTTTCCAGATGGCTTCCATTCCCAACTCGGGATATTCCACGCACTCGATGCTCTTGATGCTGCTTTGCGACAGTACGGCCGCCACACCGCCGATGGTGCCCAGATAGAAACCGCCATGGCGCTGGCAGGCGTCGGTCACTTCTTGTGTGCGGTTGCCTTTGGCAATCATGACCAGCGATGCGCCGTGGTCTTGGAACTCATTTACATAGGGGTCCATACGGTTGGCCGTGGTGGGACCCATCGAGCCGCAAGGGTAGCCCTCGGGTGTCTTGGCCGGGCCTGCATAGAGAATGGGATGGTCCTTGAAGTATTGGGGCATGTCCTCACCGGCGTCGAGCCGTGCTTTGAGTTTGGCGTGGGCAATGTCGCGTGCCACAATAATGGTGCCCTTGAGGTTGACTCGGGTGCTCACAGGATATTTGGTGAGTTCTTGGCGCACGGCGTCGATGCCCTTGTCCAGGTCAATCTCGATGCCCTTGCCGCCCTCGCCGGGTCGGCGCAGTTCCTCGGGGATGAGCTCGGTGGGATTGCTGTCCATTTGCTCCAGCCAAATGCCGTCGCGATTGATTTTGGCTTTGATGTTGCGGTCGGCCGAGCAGCTCACCCCCATGCCGATGGGGCAGCTGGCTCCGTGTCGCGGCAGACGTATCACGCGGATGTCGTGAGCCAGCGCCACTCCGCCAAATTGTGCTCCGAGTCCTATTTTTCGCGCCTCGACCAGCAGTTTCTGCTCCAGATCCACGTCGCGGAAAGCGCGTCCGGTGGCATCGCCGGTGGTGGGCAGTGAGTCGTAGAACTTGATGCTCGCCAGTTTCACGGTGAGCAGGTTCTTCTCGGCGCTGGTGCCTCCAATCACAAATGCAATGTGATAGGGTGGGCAGGCTGCGGTGCCCAGACTCTTCATTTTTTCCACCAGGAAGGGCAGAAGCGTGCCTTCGTTCTGGATGGTGGCCTTGGTCATGGGGTAGAAGTAGGTCTTGTTGGCGCTGCCGCCACCTTTGGCCACCATGACGAAGCGGTATTCGTCGCCCTCGGTGGCCTCGATGTCGATTTGAGCCGGCAGGTTGCAACGGGTGTTCACCTCATCGTACATGTTGAGAGCGGCATTCTGCGAGTAGCGCAGGTTGTCCTGCGTGAAGGTGTTGTACACGCCGCGCGACAAGGCCTCCTCGTCGTCAAAGCCCGTCCACACTTGCTGTCCCTTCTCGCCGTGGATGATGGCGGTGCCGGTGTCTTGGCAGAAGGGGAGCACGCCCTTGGCCGCCGTTTCGGCGTTGCGCAGGAATTGAAGGGCCACATACTTGTCGTTTTCGCTTGCCTCTGGGTCGCGCAAGATGGCTGCCACCTGCAGGTTGTGCTCGCGCCGCAGCATAAACTCCACGTCGTGGAATGCTTGCTGGGCCAGCAGGGTGAGTGCCTCGGGTGCCACTTTCAGGATGGGCTTGCCCTCAAATTCGCCCATGCTCACACCCTCGGTGCTGAGCAGGCGGTATTGGGTTTTGTCTTCTCCCAGTTGAAACATGGGAGCATAGTTGAATTCGGGAATGTTCGCCATAGTGTTTGTGATAAAATTGAGTAATTAGTTGTGGTGCAAAGTTACGAATAAACGAGCGCAGAACAAAAGAATTTATTCTTTTTTATGCCGAGAGCCAGTAACTTGGGCGTAACTTTAGTGGAGCCAACGTTACGAATAAACGAGCGAAAAGCCAAATATTATACAAGGCGAATAAAATGACAAATATGCATGTGCTGCATCAAGACAAGGGAGGTGGCACCGGCGCCGACGTTTTTTTTCGTGGCACAGGAGGCGGCGACACCTTGCCGCATCGACGCTTGAACCACATGGGTGGGTTTTCGAGGTCGGTTTTGGCGGCGGCGCTCAGAGTCCAGCATGCCGCAGCTATGGCGGCTGCAATGACGATGGGCAGGATTTCGCCGGCGTTGAAATAGTGCAGGCGCGTGAAGCCGAAAAGCGCCACCACCATGGCCACATGCATGAGCACCTTGAGCACTTTTTTTGCTGCGCCCACCGGCGAGGGCATCAAGGCCATGATGTAGATGAGCGCCCCCATGAGCACCGCGCTCACAGGAATGCCGTAGATGGTGACATACTCGAATTGAGTGGCGGGCCATCCCCAAACGGGCCCTTCGTGCGACAGTTCGAACTGTTCCAACTTGCTCCCAGCCGGCGCGACAACAATTTCGGCGGCCGCTTGCGACGCGTCATCGACAAACGCATGGTAAAATTCGGGCAGGAAAAAGAAGGTGACAATAGCCAGCACTCCCAGGATGACCATGCCGATTTTTGTGAGTTGCTGTTCAGTAGATTTCTTCAGGTTGTAACCGTCGATGTGGTCGCGCATGCCCTGGTGCCATATCACATATAAATAGGCTGCCGATGCGACAAACAAAGTGATGGCATGGGCGTAGAATTGCCACTGGGTGAGAGCGGGCTGGGTGATGTCGGCGGGGCTCATGACGGGGAAGGTTCGTTGGATTGTGGATGAATGTTAGCCTCTAATGCCTGCCACAACGTGTCGTGGGGCAGGGGAGCGGTGACGTCGACGGTCTTGCCGCTCACGGGGTGCGTGAAGGTGATGCGGTGGCTTTGCAGGCTGATGCCTCCGTCGGGGTTGCTGCGCTCGGCGCCGTATTTGAGGTCGCCCTTGATGGGACAGCCGATGGCTGCGAGCTGGCAGCGGATTTGGTGCTTGCGGCCCGTGATAAGATCCACCTCGAGCAGGTGGTAGCGGTCGGTGCTGGCCAGCACGCGATAATTAAGCACCGCCTTCACCGCCCCTTCGCGAGGTTGCTGACTTGCGTAGGTCTTGTTGTTTTTCTCCACACTGGTGAGCCAGTGGGTGAGGGTGTCGCTGTCGCGTGGCGGCCTGTTCTTGACGATGGCCCAATAAGTCTTGTGGACTTCGCCCCTGCGGAAAAGCTCGTTCATCCGCGACAGCCCCTTGCTGGTGCGTGCCAGCACCACCAGCCCGCAGGTAGGCCTGTCGATGCGGTGGGTGAGTCCGCAGAACACATTGCCTGGTTTGTTGTATTTTTCTTTGATCCATTGCCTGACGATGTCCACCAGAGGCACATCGCCCGTGCGGTCGCCCTGCACAAGTTCTCCGGCGGCCTTGTTGACAATGATGATGTGATTGTCTTCGTAAATGACGTCCATTACACCTTATATTATATATAACAGATAGAACCCTGCCAAGAACAGTAAGGTTTCTATGCCCGTATGCAAAGTTACGGTTTTTCAGAGGTTTATGCAAAAAAAAGGTAAGGTGGAAATGTTAGTTTTTAACTTGATTGTCCGAAATTGTGATTTTTTTTGGTAAAAATTAAGTTTTTTCTTTATAAAAAGTGGTTTTTGTTAAGAAAAATATTATCTTTGCAAAATGTTTAGGCTTAGGATTAAGAAACTGCAAATCTTGAATAAGCACTAATACGAAGAAGAACCGGAACTGTCCTGCCCCAGCGGGAGAGTGCTGCGTTCTTTCGTAAACTTATGATAGATAGCGGGTTGACGATAACCTAAGCGAGTGTTGAATAAATTAAATATTTAAAATAAAGTGCTTATGAGTTACAGAAAATTACTCTTGCTCTTGTTGGCGGCTATCACGGCGCTAACCGTCTCGGCTCAAGTGACGGTTCATGGCGTGGTGCTCGACGAGAACAATGATCCAGTGATTGGAGCCACGGCGGCACAAAAAGGGAAACCCGGAAATGGCGCTGCCACCGACATTGACGGCAAGTTCACGCTGACGGTGCCCAATGGTGCGACCATTGTGGTGACTTATGTGGGCTATGAGAATGCCGAAGTGAAAGCTCAACCCAATGTGACCATCACCATCAAGCCCAAAGGCGAGGTACTTCAGGAAGTGGTCGTCACGGGATATGGTAATGTGGACAAGCGACTCTTCGCCGGTGCCACATCGAGTGTCGACGCTTCGAAAACCAAGCTATCGGGTGTGGCCGATGCAAGCCGCGGGCTGGAAGGCCGCGTGAGTGGTGTGCAAGTGCAGAATGTGTCGGGTACCTTTGGTACTGCACCCAAAATTCGCGTGCGTGGTGCCACGTCAATCTATGGTAGCTCGCGACCGCTGTGGGTTGTGGACGGTGTGATTCTTGAAGATAACGTGGAATTGAGCGCCGACGACCTGTCGAGTGGTGACGCGCAGACGCTGATTGCCAACGCCGTGGCCGGCTTGAACGCCGACGACATCGAGACCTTCCAGGTGCTCAAGGATGGCTCGGCGACATCGATTTATGGTGCAAAGGCCAATGCCGGTGTGATTGTGATTACCACCAAGACCGGTCGCAAGGGCCACACGAGCATCAACTACACCGGTGAGTTCACCTACCGCCTCAAGCCCAATTATCGCGACTTCAATATCAGCAACTCTCAGGAGCAGATGAGCATCTACAAAGAGATGGAGCAAAAGGGCTGGCTGGAGTTCGCCTCGATAGCCAACGGCTCGGCAACGGGTGTGTACGGACGCATGTACAACCTGATTAACTCATACGACCCGGCCACGGGCAAGTACGGCCTTGAGAACACCGAGGCCGCACGCAATTCCTATCTGCGCCAGGCCGAGTATGCCAACACCGACTGGTTCGACCTGCTGTTCAACAACAACATCATGCAGAGCCATGCTGTGAGCATCTCGGGCGGAACCGACAAGGGCTCGTTCTATTCATCGGTGTCGTTGATGAACGACCCGGGATGGTACAAGTCGAGCTCGGTGGAGCGCTACACCTTTAACAGCAACGCCATCTATAACATCACCGACAGGATTCGCGTGAAGATTCTGAACAGCGACAGCTACCGCAAGCAGAAAGCTCCCGGCACGCTGAGCCAGAATGTGGACGTGGTGAACGGCGAGGTGCGCCGCGACTTCGACATCAACCCCTACAGCTACGCGCTGAACACGTCGCGCACCATGGACCCCAATATCTACTATCGCCGCAACTACACCGATTTCAACATATTCCATGAGCTGGAGAACAATTACATCGACATCAGCGTGTTTGACGTCAAGTTCCAAGGCGAGTTGAATATCAAGCCCATTATCAAGCAAGACCAGAAACTCGATATCAATCTGCTTGCCGCCTATCGTTACAGCGGTTCGGAGCGTAACCATTATGTGAAGGACAACAGTAACCAGGCCATGGCCTATCGCGCAGGTGTGGTGCCCGATGACGCCTTGATTCGTGGCTCGAACACCTACCTGTACACCGACCCCGACGACCCCAACTCATTGCCGATGTCGGTCATTCCGCAGGGTGGTATCCTGTTCTACAACAAGAACTCCATCTCGCAGTACGACTTCCGTGCCCAGGCTCAATACATGAAGAATTTCAATGAGGCCCATCTCATTCAGGTGATGGCCGGTGTGGAGAGCACACGAATCGAGCGATACGCGCAGGCTTTCAATGGCTACGGAATTGTTTACGAGAACGGTAACCTTCCCTTCCTCAATTACAATCTGTTCAAGCAGATGCAGGAGGAGAACGGCGCCTACTTCAGCGACGGCAAGACCTATCGCCGCAGTGCCGCCTTCTACACTCAGCCCACCTACAGCTACAAAGGACGCTACATCCTGCTGGGTACGTTCCGCTACGAGGGTTCGAACCTGATGGGCCGCACCGACCAGAACCGCTGGCTGCCCACGTGGAACGTGTCGGGAATCTGGAACGTGTTCGAGGAGCCTTTCTTCCAGGAATGGAAAGGAAACAAATATTTGAGCTATGCCAAGCTGCGCGCCAGCTACTCGCTCACCGGCGAGAGCGGACTGATGGGTCTGGCCAACTCCCAGGCATTGTATTATCCCACGCGCCCCTGGCGTCAGGAAACCGAGGCCATGGAAATGGGTCTGTCGCTTGACGGACTTGCCAACCACGACCTGACCTATGAGAAGAAACACGAGCTCAACATCGGTGTCGACTTGGGATTCTATCACAACCGCATCAACCTGGTGTTCGACTGGTTCAAGCGTAACAACTACGACCTGATGGGCCGCATCTACACACAAGGTGTGGGTGGTGAAACCAGTAAATATGCCAACGTGGCCGAGATGAAATCCCACGGTGTGGAATGGACGATTTCAACCAAGAATTTCGACCCCGCCACCCGCGATGGATTTGCCTGGAGCACCGACTGGACTTTCTCCTATGTGAAGACCAAAATCACCAAGCTCGAGTCGCGCTCGCGTGTCATCGACCTGGTGCAGGGCACCGGATTCCCCTTGGTGGGTTATCCTCATCGTGCCATCTTCTCCTATCAGTTCGAAGGCCTCGATGAGCATGGCTTGCCCATGTGTATCAACGAGAATGGTGTGAAGACCACCTACGACTACAACTTCCAGGAGTGGGATCCCGAACTTTTGGCCAACTTGAAGTATGAAGGTCCCGTTGACCCCGTCTTCACCGGCGGCTTCGGCAACAACTTCTCGTGGAAAGGATTTGATTTGAACGTGTTCATGACCTACTCTTTTGGCAACAAGTTGCGCCTTGACCCTGTGTTCTCGGCCGGCTATAGCGATCTCGACGCTCTGCCCAAGGAGTTCAAGAACCGTTGGGTGGTTCCCGGCGATGAGGCTACAACCGACATCCCCGTGATTGCATCACGTCGTCAGTACTATCGCAACACCTACATCGGCCGCGGCTACAGTGCCTACAATTACTCCACGGCTCGTGTGGCCGACGGCGGGTTCATCCGTCTGAAGGAGGTGGCTCTGACCTACAATCTGCCCGAGAGCTTCTACAAGAAGCTGAAACTGACCTCAGCCTCGGTGAAAATTGCCGCCACCAACATCTGCCTGCTTTACAGCGACAAGAAGTTGAACGGCGCCGACCCCGAGTTCTTCAACAGCGGCGGTGTGGCATCGCCCACGCCCAAGCAGTTCACACTCACTGTTCGTTTTGGCCTGTAATTATTATGACTGAAAAAGGAGTAACAATATGAAAGCAAGATATTTATCAATATTCGCAATATTTGCTGCACTGGCATTCACCTCGTGCAACGACTTCCTTGACAAAAACCCCGACACCCGTGTGGAGCTGGTCAACGTGGAGCAGTTGCGTCAGTTGCTGATTGACGGTTATACAAATGAGAGCTACGCTGTGGTGGGCGAGCTTTCCAGCGACAATATCATTGACAACAATTCGCCCAGCAACGAGGGCGTCCGTTACAATTTAGGCTCCTACTCCCTTGCCGACGACGAGATTTACGCCTGGGAGGACGTGCGTGCCGCCACCGACAACGATTCGCCGTCGGGAATTTGGAACGGTTGCTATCATGCCATTGCTGTGGCCAACGCCGTGCTTGAAAAAGGCGAGGCACTGATTGCTGACGGGACACTGAGCACTGATGACCGTGCCAAGCTCGACGCCGTCATGGCCGAGGCCTACCTGACCCGTGCTTATCATCACTTCCTGCTGGTGAACATCTTCTGTATGCCTTACGGAAAAACGAGTGCCACCGACCAGGGTGTGCCCTATGCCACCAAGCCCGAAACAACGGTTAACCCGCACTATGAGCGCGGCACCGTGGCGCAAGACTATGAGATGATTGAGAAGGATCTGGTGGCCGGCCTGGCCAAGGTTTCCGACCAGTACTACGAGCAGCCCAAGTACCACTTCAACAAGCAGGCCGCCTATGCCTTCGCGGCGCGGTTCTATCTGTTCAAGCGCGAATATGAGAAAGTCATCGAGTATGCCAACCTTTGCTTCGAGGGTTATGACCCGGCAGCGCTGATGAACGACATTTGGGGGAAAGCCGGCGCTTACTACTACATCAGCGACATGGGCCGTTATTACACCAATGTGGCCCGCCCCGGCAATTTCCTGAACATCAGCACCTATTCCACCTGGTGGCGCCGGTTCGTGAGCAGTGGGCGTTATGCTTGCAACCGCGAGGCCAAGCGTGCCACCATCCAGGGCCCCGGCCCCACATGGGAGAATTGCCGCTGGCGCAGCTCCAAGGGTGATGTTTTCTCGATGCATCCCTGTTTCAACGGTTTCTGTGGCTCGATTTATGGCGATTCGGAGTACGGTACCTACTTTGCCGGAAACATGTGTGAACAATTTGAGTACACCGACAAGATTCAGCGCATCGGCTTCTGCCTTGTGGTGCGCAGTGAGTTCACTGCCGAGGAAACACTGCTGTGCCGTGCCGAGGCCAAGGCGTTCATGAACGACTTCGAAGGTTGTGTGGCCGACCTCAAGATTTGGGACGAAGCCCACAAGAAGGGCGTGGCCAGCACATCGAGCATGGTCGAGATGACTGCTGATGTCATTGAGAAATTCTACGCTCAGGACACCGAGGGTTACGGCATCGTCAAGCCCATTCACATCGACGAAGTGTGCGCAAGCAATTATCCGCTGACCGAAGCGAACTTGCCCTACGTGCAAGCCTGCCAGCACATCCGTCGCATCCAGCTCGTGCACACCGGCGCACGCTGGTTCGACATCAAGCGCTTCGGCTTGTCGATTGAGCACAACGTAGGCCTGTCAGGCACCCGCAAACTCGAGGTGCTCGACCCGCGCTACGCCATCCAGATTCCCACCGAGGTCCTCGGTGCCGGCATGGAGCCTACCACCCGCACCCGCGCCACAGCCCTGGGCAGCCCGACGGCCGTGACCTACAAGCCTGCCACCGCCAGCGGGGAGGAGAATTAAACATCGCACAAGACGTAATGAATCTCAAATGATAATGAATATGAAATCAATCAAGAAATATATATGGGCCGCCATGCTTGTGGCGGGATTGACGCTGACGATGAGCTCCTGCAGCAAAGATGAGCCGGAGGCGACCAGCATCTTCCCCGAGGGCGAGGCCGAGCTTGACCCCACATCGTCGACCTACAATCTCGACAAGTGGCTGCAAGACAATTATCTCAAGGTCTACAACCTGGAGTTCCGTTACAAGATGCAGGATGTGGGCACCAACATGAACTATGACCTGGTGCCGGCTTCCTACAATAATGCCCGCGACCTGGCTGTGCTGGCCAAGTACTTGTGGTTCGAGTGCTACGACTCGATTGCCGAGGACGGTATCGACTTCCTCAAGGCCAACGCGCCGCGCATCATCCACCTGATTGGCTCGCCCGCCTATAACCCCACGAGCGGAACCATGATTCTGGGTCTTGCCGAGGGAGGCATCAAAGTGTCGCTGTTCCGCGTGAACCAGATGGACATCAGCAACTTTGAGATGATGAACGAGTTCTACTTCAAGACCATGCACCATGAGTTCTCGCACATCCTGCACCAGAAGAAGTCTTATCCCACGGTGTTCAACACCATCAGTGCCGGTCATTACGACAGCAGCAACTGGCAAGACCGCCAGACGGGCTATTGCAATTCGTTGGGATTTGTCACCAACTATGCCAGCGACGCCTATCGTGAGGACTTTGCCGAGACGATGGCCAACTTCATTGTCAAGACCGACGACCAGTGGGCCGAGATTATGAAGAATGCCGCCCGCGGCTGGATGCCAAGCGACCCCGATGACCCCAATGCCACCTATTATTGCTACTTCTATTATCGCAACAATGAGGCCGGTGATGACAATAAAGTTCCCATTGCCGAGAGTGGCATCCGCATGACGGTGGAGAATAGCGACACCACCTACTACAAGCCCAACGACTATCAGCTTGCCGTGCAACCGTTCACCCCCGACACCATTATCAACGCCCAGGGCCAGCGCGTGCCCATTCAGCGCGACAAGTACGGCTTCCAGGTGGGGACACGCGCCTCGGGCAGCAACTATTATGCGCTCGACACCAAGGGTGCCCGCATCCCCATCAAGGTGTATCCCGTCCCCGACGAGGATGGCATCGACGGTGTGGCTGCCATCAACCAGAAAGTGGAGATTGTGCGCTCGTGGCTGCGCGAGGCATGGGGCATCGACCTGGATGCCCTGCGCAAGATGGTGCAGTATCGTCAGAAAACTTATAACATCGAGGATTTGCGCCGACTCGTGGATTAAGTAAGGATTAAGTTTCATTACTCACGCAATTAAACGAAAGAACAATGAAGAAATTAATCAATATAGCAGTTTTGACGCTCGTGATCGCGGGAAGCGTGCTCACCTCGTGTAAAAATGAAGTGGACGACTTCTTCGACAAGAGCGCTGCCGAGCGACTGAGTGAGTCGCTCCAGAACTACAGCGACATTTTGGTGGCGCAGGGCGGCAAGTGGCAGCTTGAGTATTTCACCACATCCGATGAGCCCGGTTACGTCTATCTGATGACCTTCAACAAGGACGGCTCGGTGAAGATTTCAGGCGACAATGTCTACATCAGCAAGCTGACCAATATTGACGCCTCCAAGCCCTCGTTTGGCAGTGAGACCACGTTGTGGGATGTCATTGGCGACGATGGCCCCGTGCTGTCGCTAAGCAGCTACAACAAGTATTTCCATCTTTTTGCCGACCCCGAGGACATCCCCGACACCGAGGCCGATGAAAAGGGTTATGGCCACAAGGGCGACTATGAGTTCGACTTGATGGCTTATCGTGGCGACACACTGTTCTTGCAGGGCAAGAAACACAGCGTGAACATGATTATGACCCGCGTGGCCGAGTCGATTGACGACGAACCTTACCTGACCAATGTGGTGGCCCTGGCCGACTCGTTCTTCAACGCCAAGGTGCCCACCGTGTATATGACTCTGGAGAATGGTTCGCGCTATGTCATTACCGATGGAGCGTCGCTCATTCTGGGCATGTATCCGCAGTATGGCGACGCCATCTCCATGACCGACTATTTCAATGCCATTATCACCCCCGCAGGGCTGCGCTTCATGTCACCCATCACACTCGACCTCTACCCGGTCAATGCCACCGTGCCTGCCGACACTGTGGCGCGCAACGCCTTGAAGACCGGTGTGACCACGGTGCAGACCTTTGTCAAGCAGGCCGATGGTTCGTTGCTTTGCCGTGAAGACGGTGTGACCAAGATTTCGGCCGACACCATCAACAAGATTCCCCTGGATGTGAACATGGCCTGGAAGCTCAATGCATCGAATTTGGGTGGCAGCCTGGCCGATGTCTACAATGGCATAGCACCCAGTCTCAAGGCCTACAACAGCACCACCACGCTGCAGTTCATTGAGCTGTGGGGACGCCTTGTGGAGAAACTCGACGAGAACGGGCAGGTCATCCGCGACCCGATTACACGGCGTGCCATCACCGAGCCGGTTTATTACTTGTACTTCAACCTCAGGCGCCGCACCAGCGTGCTCAGGCTGAATTTCAACCTGAAATATGAGCGCACGGGCGAGAATGAGATTGCCTTCAAACTTGACGGCACAGGTGATGCAGCGGCCGAGTTGTACTATGCCAATGTGAGCGGCATTAAGGACTTTGTCGACGCGCTGGCATCGCGCACGTTCATTGTGTCGTCGTCGTCGTTGCTGGCTCCGCTTGACCTCAAGTTTGTCGACAAAGCCGATAGCGGCAGCTACATTTTCTTCGACTGGAACAAGCACACCTGATAAATCAAGCCGGCGGTACCGGTGGGGCGTCATTCCAATCGCCCCACCGGCATGGCCGACCGAAAGAAAAAGATTGTTTTACATTTCATTTATATTCACTAAACATTGTATTTATTATGAAAAAGATGTTACTTTTAGCAGTTGCTGCAACGTTGGCCGTTGGTGCCAATGCGCAACTTGTGGCAAAGAAATTGCCGGCTGCAGTGAAGAAGCAGCATGTGATGGTGGCCTCGCCCAAGCTCTCGGCGCCTGAGCTGAGTGAGATGCCTATGCAGCAGGCCTCGGAACAGACCGTGGCCCAGCGCCGCGCGGCCATCAAGCGTGCCAATGGCCAGGCCAAGGCGTGGTACAATCGCCCCGCCGGTTCTTTCTATATAGGAATGACCAAGAAGGGTGCCTCCTATTATGCTCCTACAATTGTTCTGCCGGTGTTCCGTGAGGTGACCTTCCCCAACGCCTCGGAGAATGCGAGCAGCTATGAGTGGGCCTACAAGAATTATGTCAATCAGGCATGGGATTCGATTGTGGTCAACGATGTGACCGACCTGAAAGTGGCCTTCAATTGGCTTTCTGGAAATGCCCCCATTCTCACCGCCGACAATGAGGATCAGTATCAGCTCTTCAGTTATTACCTCGACGACAGCGATAAAACCAATCCTGTGACCAATACATATAAAGGTTATATTCAGTCGTTGTTCGACCCTTTCACTGAGTTGGAGGAAGATGGTTATGACGTGGCCGGATTCTCGCCCAAGTTCTTCACTGCCGGCAACCGTGCTGATGGCGAATTGGGTTCTATAACCTATACCGGCGCCTTGGATGCCAGCGGCGGAACCGGTGGCTACTGGTTCGGAAAGAACTATAGCGGATACAATGGTATGGCCATTTATTGCGAGAAACCTGAGCACCCCTATAACCTGCGCGGAGTGAGCGTGTTTTATCACAATTTGGCATGGGACAGTGCGGAAGCAGGTGAAGAAGGAGCCGAGATTACCGCTCGCGTCTATGCAGTGAAAGAGCACAGTGCCGACACTTTGGCTCTGGGTGATGTCCTGGCCGAAGGCAAGGCTGTGCTCAGCACTACCAACAACTCGCCGGCAGTCGGCACCCTGTCGATTGCGTTCACAGGAATCGACGAGGACGGACTTCCCTATGAGTACTCGATCGACGTGGATCAGGAAATTGCCGTTGCGGTGAGCGGATACGACAACGAGAACATCAAAACCTTCTGCATGCGCATTTCGGGCGACGAAGAGGATGAGGGCTACGGTTATCTGGGCTATATGCTTCATTGCGAAGAGGACGGCACGCCATCCTATATCCGTGAGCTGAACAACTTCTTCACGTCGTCGCTGGGTTATACAGCCCCCACCATTTTCCTCAACATTGAATATCCGTACAATATGCCTCTATATGAATATGAAGATACCTACGAGTTCCCCGTCGAGGGTGGAAACGTGACATTCAATGCCACCGACGAGAACAATCAGCCGCTGGAACTCGTGGGCTATGACTTCCAGTCGAACAAGACTGCCGAATTCTTTGAGTTCATTGATGAAAACGGTGAATATCCCGAGTGGCTGACGTTTGAGGCAAAAGATGTTGATTACGACGAGCAATATGTTGTCAATCAAGTGAATGTTGCCGTCACTGCCGAGCCGCTGCCCGAGGGCGTGACCGGCCGTGTGGCCAAGATGAAAATCGGTGTCCCCGGTGGATACTTCAAGGTGAAATTCGTTCAGGGCGAAGAGCCTGCTGAGTTCATCGTGGGTGATGTGAACGGTGACGGCGAGGTGAGCATCGCCGACCTGACGATGCTGGCCAGCCTGGTGTCGGAAGACAGCTCGAACGAGCGCAGCGATGTGAACGGCGACGGCGAAACCAGCGTTGCCGACATCACCAGCCTTGTGAACATCCTGATGAGCCAGAACTAAGCCATGCGGCATCAATAAGAAAGCAGTTTCTTAATTATATTTAATGAAGGCGGGAATGCCCTTGAGCGGCATCCCCGTCTTCTATTTGTAATATGTGTGGCCAAATGAGGGCGGTCAGTTGAGCTGGGGGTCGAGGGGCATGTCGAGCCACAGGCGGTAGCGCGGGCCCAGGCGGCGCACTGTGAGGCTCCACATGGTGTCGAAGTCGGCACTCATCACGGTGTCGAGGTCCCAATGCCTTACCACGGCCCAGTCGTGCCGCTCGATTTCGTCGTCGAGCTGGTGCTCGCCCCATCCGCTGTAACCCACAAAGAACTTGATTCGGCCGTCCACGGGCGCTCCGCTGGCCAGATAACGCTTCACTGCGTCGAAGTCTCCGCCGATAAAAAGCCCGGGCGCCACAACTCCCGCACCGGGAATGACGTCGGGGCCCAGCGTGTGCAGGAAAAAGAAAGTGTCCAGGCCCACCGGGCCTCCCAGATAGACGGGAATCGACGAGCCGCGCGGCACGGCGTCGAGCACGTCGGCCACGGTGAAATTGGTGATGCGATTGGCAATCAGTCCCATGGCTCCCTCTTCATCGTGATTGGAGATGATGATAATCACCGAGCGGGCAAAGACGTCGTCGGGCACGGTGGGCTTGGCCACCAGCAGCGACCCGGCTTGTGGTGCGGGTTGCTCATCGTCGAGGTGATAGATGTCGTGATGGAGGTCGTTCATAATTCACAAAGTTACGAATAAGCGAGCGCAGAACAAAAGAATTTATTCTTTTTTTTGCCGAGCGTGAGTAACTTGGGCGAAGCCAACGTACGAATAAGCGAGCGCAGAACAAAAGAATTTATTCTTTTTTTTGCCGAGCGTGAGTAACTGAGAGGGGAATTAAGCTGCTCCCCTAAGTTAGGGGAGCTGGCGCGAAGCGACGGAGGAGTGTGTCAACCAGCGTCGCTGCCACCATCGCCGTGGGGACACACTCCCTCGGCCCTACGGGCCACTC
>JAFUWD010000073.1 GCA_017483645.1 Muribaculaceae bacterium
AACGTACCAACGGCAAAGTCGTCGCTGAAGGACATTCCCCGCTCTGAAGAGGTTTGCGTCTGGCTCGGTCACTCCACGGTCTTTATTCAGACAGGTGGTGTGCGCTTCCTCTTCGACCCCGTGCTGACCAACCGATTGCCTGTTTGGTGGTTCATGCGCCCGTTCAAAGGGGCTAATGTCTATACCGTCAATGATATTCCCGAAGTCGATTAACTCATCATCACCCACGACCACTGGGATCATCTGGACTGGAAGACGGTGATGGCTCTGAAAGACCGTGTCGGTCAGGTGGTCTGCGCCCTTGGCATCGGCGAGCACTTTGAATACTGGGGCTACGACCCACAGCGGATTCGCGACCTTGACTGGCAGGACAGCATTGCCGTCAACGATTCCATCATCCTCCGCTGTCTGCCCACCCGCCATTTCTCCGGCCGCATGGGACAGCACAAGACGATCTGGGCTTCGTACCTCATTGACGGCCCGCGACGCATTTTTATCTCTGGCGACGGTGGCTACGACGAACGGTTCAAGACGTTTAGCGAGCAATATCTGGGCATCGATCTCGCCATTCTGGAAAACGGACAGTACGATGAGGGATGGCACTATATCCACACCCTGCCCAGCGAACTGCCCACGGTCATCAGCGAACTTGGCGCCCGCCGTGTGCTGACCTACCACAACTCCAAATACGCCCTTGCCAACCATTCCTGGACGGAACCGCTCGACAGCATCTATGCCAACGCTCAGGGCAAGTCATGGCAGTTGCTCACCCCTCGCATCGGTGAACAGGTAAGACTAAACGAGCAGCAGACATTCAGGAAGTGGTGGAGGGGAGTGCAATGAATATCCGACTAATCATATTCGATTTTGATGGAACGCTGGGCGATACACGCCACAATATTGTGTTGACCATGCAACAGACAATGGTGGAACTGCATCTTCCTGTTGCAGATGAAGCCGCCTGTGCAGCAACGATTGGCCTGTCGCCCGTTTGCATAGGGAGTTTTAATCCAGCATATTTTCAATCAACTTATTTCCCAGCCCGTCTTTTTCTTTGTGCCGTCCCAGTTGGTAAGCTCCGCAGCGGGGAACCACCACTTTCACGCGGGGATAGCGTGCCAGCACGTTGCGGCTTATCATGTTGGACACGGCGCGTGTGGTTTCCGAGAGGTATTCCTGCATGGCAAGCGGGGTTTGCCGCATCACCTGATTGTTGACCGGATTGGGTCGGTGGGGATGCAGGATGACGACGGCATCGCGCTCGTTGAGCACAGAGAACAGCGTGTCGAGTTCGGGGCAACCCAGATACTGTCCAGCCACGTTGGTTGCCAGCTTGATGCCGTCGGCTTTCAGGGTGTCGAGGGCGTAGATGGCTTCGCCGATGGCCGCGTCCACATCGGGCAGGGGCAGGGCGGCGCACAGCAGAAACCGTCCCGGATGCTCACGCTTGAGCTGCGCCGCAGCCTCGTTGGTGGCGCGCACCACATCGGCCGAAGTCGGCTGCGGGGCGGCCAGCGTCAGCACAGACGTTTCTATGCCGGCCTCATCCATCCATTTCAGGTGGTCACCGGCGGCATATTTTGGCAAGGGAAACCCCTCGTCCATCAACCTGCCTTCTTGCTCCAAGGCCGACAGGAACTCGGGGGTGATGATGTGGCTGTGCACATCCATCACGCCCTGAGCCCATGCTGTCGATGCCCATGCAATCAGAAAAACGAAAGTCTTGATTCTCATGGCGGGTTTATTCCATTGAGTGTTCCCAGCCACCGCGCGTGTCAATGCCTGTGGCATCGGCCAGTTGTTCCAGACGTGCTACCTCGTCGGACGTCAGCGCGATTTCGGCGGCCTCGGCGGCCTCTATCACATGGCGCTCCTTGGTGGCCCCGATGATGGGCATTGTGCCTTTGGCAATGGCCCATGCGATGCCCACCTGCGAGCACGATGCGCCGTGCTTCTGGCCGATGGCGCTCATTTCGTTGGTCAGCGCCTCCAGCTGGGGCAACACAGGGTTGTATTTTTTGCCGCGGTCGCTCTCTTCGGGCAGTGGGTTCTCCTTGTTGTATTTTCCCGAGAGCGCTCCTTGTTCCAGCACCATGTAGGCCCAGAACTCGATGCCGTGCTGCTTGCAATAATTCAGCACGCCACCCTTTTCGCTTGAGCGGTAGAGCAGTGAGAAATGGTTCTGCACGGCGCTCACTTTGAAACCGGCCTCGCCCAAAATTTCATTGGCGCGCTCAATTTCCTTAATATTATGATTCGATACGCCCACGCGCTTCACCTTGCCATTCTGCAACAGGGGTATCAGCCCCGGTGTCCAGCGCTCCACGTCCATGGGGTTGTGAATCCAGTAGATGTCGATGTAGTCGCACCCCATACGCTCAATTGAGGCATCGGCCATTTTCTCAACCGAGTTGTCAAATACCTCGGCAATCTGCGGAGTGAACTTGGTGGAAATCACCACTTGGTTGCGCTCCACCTGCTTGGCCAGTGTGCCCAAAATGCGCTCCGACTCGCCCATGCCGTAGGCCGTGGCTGTGTCCCACAGGCTCAGCCCGGCGCGGGTGGCCGCCTCAAACACCGGCTTCAGGTTTTCCACATCGGTCTTACTTCCAAAAACGGTGTCGCCACCAAACGCACCTGCGCCCCAAGCCCAGGTTCCTAATGCAATCTTGTTCATGATATTATTCGATTTTGTTGATAATTACTGATGGCAAAATTACGACAAAATGGAGTCTTGCTGCCTAAACGATTTACTGATAAATCAACCAGAATCATCGAAAATGCGATTGCCATGCTCCTCGTTGCCTAACGCCCGCCCTGGTTCTGCACCTACTCTTGGCTATCGCCGTAGTTACTGTCATTCGGCATAAAAATGAATAAATTCTTTTGTTCTACGCTCACTTATTCGTAACGTTGGCTTCGCCCAAGTTACTCTCGCTCGGAAAATCTCAAACAAGTTTGGCTTTTCGCTCACTTATTCGTAACTTTGTCAGTGGAATGAAGAAAATTCTAAAAGTTCATAGTGTCAACGACTATGCCCGCTACATCGGGGCACCACAGCTGCATCCGCTCGTTTCGGTAATCCACTACGACGAGCTGGAGCATTGCCGTCATTCGCTCAACAACTACGACGTGTATGCCATTTTCATTGGCGACGAGACGCTTGAGGACTTGACCTACGGGCTAACCCAGTACGACCTTCACCGCCATGCGCTGATGTGTGTGGCACCGGGCCAGATAGGGGGCAAAGCCGATACGGGCGAGGAAATCAACACCCGGGGCTGGGCGTTGCTCTTTGACCCCGAGCTGCTGCACGGCACCGACCTGGAAAAGCGCATGCACGCCTACACCTATTTCTCCTATAACACCAATGAAGCCTTGCTCATGACCGAGGAGCAGCGGCACACCATCGTGCAGCTGATGGAGGACATTCGCCAGGAACTCACCCAGGCCGACGAGCAAACTACCCACATTGTGGTGGCTTATATCAAGCTCATATTGGAGCATATCGCGCGATTTTACGCGCGGCAGCTGTCAATGCCTTCACAGGCCTACAGCGATTTGCTCACTCGCTTCGAGAACCTGCTCATCCGTTATTATGATGAAGGCGCCTATCGCATTCATGGCCTGCCCACGGTCAAATATTGTGCGCAGGAACTTTTTCTTTCGCCCAACTATTTCGGTGACCTCATCCGCCAGCTCACCGACGATACGGCCGGCAACGCCATCAGGCGCTTTGTCATGCAACGCGCCCGCAAGTTGTTAATCGGCGGGTACTCGGTTGCGCAGACGGCCGAAATGCTGGGTTTCCAATATCCCCAGCACTTCACACGCATGTTCAAGCGGTATTATGCCATGTCGCCCAGACAATACCTCGTCACCCGGCAGTGACACCACATTTTGTCTTTTTCGTGAAAAGGAAGAGCAGGCTTCGGAGCATGTGCTCAATTTGGCATAATTTGCTGGCGATACTTGGCCGGTGTCAAGCCCGTCTCTTTTTTGAAGAAACGGCTCAAATGCTGCGGATACTGGAAACCGAGGTCGTAGGCCACGTCGGTGATAGACTTTTGCGGGTCGGCCAGTAGGTTCTTTGCGGCGTCGATTGTTTTGAGCTTGATGTGCTCCTGTGCCGTTTTCCCTGTTTCCTTGCGGATGAGGTCGCCGAAATAGTTGGGCGAGAGACACAGCTCCTTGGCGCAATACCTGACGGTGGGCAGCCCGTGGGCTGCGGCATTTGTCCCCTCGAAGTAGGAATTGAGCAATTTCTCAAAGCGCGTGAGCAAGTCGCTGTTGGTGATTTCGCGAGTGATGAACTGGCGCTCGTAGAAGCGCAGCAGGTGGTCGAGTAGAATCTCGATGTTCGACACGACGAGGCGGCGTGTGAGCCGGTCGATGCCGTGCTCCAGTTCCGACTGAATCTCTCCCAAACAGTGCAGAAACGTTTCGCGCTCACGCTCGGAGAGGTGCAGCGCCTCGTTGGCTTGATATTCAAAGAAAGTGTACTCCTTGAGATGTCTCACCAGCGATGTGCCGTGAATCAGCTCGGGCGAGAAAAACAATCCCCATCCCACGGGCTGGAACAGCTCGTCGGTGGTGTTCTCGATGCCGATTACCTGCCCTGGCGCGGTGCTCACCACCGACCCCTTGTCGTAGTCGTAACGTGAACGGCCGTAGATGATGTCGCAAAATTTCTCATCCTTGAGCATCACCGAGTAGAAGCTGTTGGTGTGCCGCATGTGTTTCATGGGGCGGGCCTGGCTCAGATTGACCACACTCACCAGGGGGTGAAGTGTTTCCACGCCCAGCATGTCGTTGAACTCTTGAATCGTCTCGAAGTTTTTCATCACACAGTGTTTTTAAAACCCACTCAAAGGTAGTAAAAATGTGGCGGTTGATAAAATTGTTTTGTTTAAGCCAGCTGGGGCAGGGCGCTCCACTCGAAGTATTGTTCACGCTCGGCAATCCACCAGCGGCCATCGATTTTCACATACTTGTCATGATAGCGCACGGCGTGGACGGTGAGCTTGTCGTGCCCGTCCTCCTCGGTGACAAGCGTGGCCAGCGCATAGCATGTGCCAGTGGCGTGGGTGGCATCGATGAAATCGACGTTTTGCTGGCCGTTCATGTGGAACGATACCTTGGCAGCGCCGAAGGCTTTGTACTGGCGAATCATGTCGTGCACGTCGGTGGCTGTCATGCCCAGTTTGCCGCCGAAGTAGACGTTGAGCTTGATGTCGGGGCGGAAAATCTCCACATAACAGTCCTGGTTGTTCTTGTCACTCTCGGTTGCGTAGTAGTCTACTAAAGCCTTCAACTCTGCGCGGTCTTGCATACGGAAATCCATATTAGTTGTTTGGTTGGTTTGTTAGTGCGTTGCAAAATTAAAGATAGTCATGGTGTGGTGCTGTACATATTTTACCGATTGAGTTACCCAAATTACGGAAACTTTTCATTTTCGGTAATATATGTAATCAAATCGGTAATATTGGTAAGGCGCTGTAGCCAGGAATAGAGTAATTTTGCGATGAAAATCAATTGAATACCGACATGGCAAAAATCTTAATTGCGTATTATTCCCGTCGCGGGGAAAACTATGTGAACGGCGCCATCAAAAACCTGGCGTTGGGCAACACCGAGGTGGTGGCCGCTAAAATCAAGGCGTTGCTGCCCCAGGCCGATGTGTTTCAAATCGACACCACCTATGAGTACTCAAAGTCCTACATGACTTGCATCGAGGAGGCGAAGAAGGAACTGCGTGAGAAGGCACGACCCGAGGTGAAAAATCCCCTTCCAGGTATCGAGCAGTACGACACCATAATTCTGGGCTATTCCAACTGGTGGGGCACAATGCCCATGGTGTGCTACACGTTTTTAGAGTCGTACGACTTCACCGGCAAGACCATCATCCCGTTCTGCACCAACGAGGGCAGCGGAATGGGCAGCAGTGTGCGCTTCATCAAGCAACTGTGCCCTTCGGCAACTGTGCTGAGCGGAATTTCGATTCACGGCGCCGAGGCTCAGCAGGCCGACCGTGAAGCCCGTCAGATAGCCGACATGGCCCGATGAGCAACGCAGGCCCCACGATAATCATCAATGTTTTCCTTTGCCTGCTGCTGCCACTGGCAACGTGTGCACAGGAAGCGAAGCCAGAGAAGTCTATGGAGCAAAAAGAAGAAATCGCCCGCCTTTACGAGCAAATGTACCGGGCCATGATAGCCAAAGACACCACGCCGCTCGACAGCCTGCTTGACGCCGACTTTGTGTTGGTGCACATGACGGGCATGCGCCAGTCGAAGCGGCAGTATCTCGAAGCCATTGGCAACGGAACGCTCAATTATTTCAGCGCCGAGACCGAGCGCCTTGACATCGCCATCGACGGCAACTGCGCCACGCTGGATGGGCGAAGCTGCGTGCTGGCAGCCGTGTTTGGCGGCGGCAAGCACACTTGGCCATTGCGCTTGCGCTTCACCTTGCGGCGCGACACAGGACGATGGCTCTTCACCACCGCCCAAGCATCGACTTACTGAACAACCGCGCCAACAGAAATGAAAAAGGTCATGACCGCCAATCGGCGTCATGACCTTTTTAAGTGATGGCTTGACGGGATTATTTCCCGTAACCGAGGCCCTTGAGCCATTTCTCGACTCGGGCTTTGCCGCCACGCACGTCGTGCCCGTACATCGAGAACTCGCCTGTGACGGTGGCATCGGGGTACAACTTCTTCAAGTCCTTCACGCAGTTGCCCAGGCCGGAGCCCTCGTGTGTGGTGAAGGGAATGAGGGTCTTGCCACTGAGGTCGTACTGCTTGAAAAAGGTGAACATGACTTGTGGCCAGGTGCCCCACCACACGGGACCGCCGATAAAGATGGTCTGATAACTGGCCACGTCCACCGTGCCTTCGAATGGGGGCAGCTCACCCTTGCGCTGCTCTTCCAGAGCGAGGTCGCACAGGGGCTTGTAGGCCATGCCGTCGTATTTGCTGGTTTTAATTTCAAACTGCTCGGCACCGGTGAGCTCGGTGATGTAATCGGCCACAATCTTTGTGTTGCCCACCTCGATGTTTCCCACCGAATAGTTGTCGCCCGCGTGCGAGAAGAACACGATGAGTGCCTTCTGGCCGGCCTTGACGTCGGACTGCACGGCTTCGGTGGTATTCACCTCGGGGCCGGCGGCCTCGGCATCGCCGGCTGGTGCGGCAGTGCCCTTGCATGCTGTGGACGCTATCAGGCACAATGCCAGAGTAAAGAGAGCATTCATTGTTTTCATCATTATCCGTAAGTTTTAATCAGATGTTTCACAAATTGCGGGTCTTGGAAATTGATGGTTCCCTCGTCGTGCTGGTTCAAGGTCGATATTTGAGCCATTTCCTGCCGGGTGAGGGTGAAGTCGAAGATGTCGAGATTTTGAGCCATTCGTTCCCGGTGGGTCGACTTGGGAATGGCCACAATACCGCGCTGCGTGAGCCACCTGAGTGCCACTTGCGCCGCCGTTTTGCCATAATTGGCCCCGATGCCGCCCAATTCCTCGCTTTTGACAATTCCGTCCACGCCTTGGCCTCCCAGCGGCCCCCAGGCCATCATTTTTGTGCCGTTCTCATTCAGAATGGGTTCGATGCCCGTCTGCTGAATCATCACGTTGCATTGCAGCTCGTTCACCATGGGTTTCACATCCACATAGTGGGCAAAGTCGAAAAAGCGCCCGGCCTGGAAGTTCGACACGCCGATAGCGCGCACCTTGCCGTCGCGGTAGGCCTTCTCCATGGCCCGCCAGGAACCGAACACGTCACCGTAGGCCTGATGAATGAGCAGAAGGTCGATGTGGTCGGTCTGCAATTTCCGCAAACTCTCGTCAATGCTCTTGGCGGCACGTTGCTCACCGGCATTTGAAATCCATACTTTAGTCACCAGAAAGATGTCGTCGCGAGGGATGCCGCTTTTCTTGATGGCGGCTCCCACGCCTTCCTCGTTGAAATAAGCCTGGGCAGTGTCGATGAGCCGATAACCCACCGAGAGTGCGTCGCTCACACAGCGCTCGGCCTCTTGTGGCGGAACCAAAAACACCCCATAGCCCAGCAGGGGCATTTCCACGCCGTTAGATAATTTGATTGTTTCCATATTATAGACTGGCCGTTAAGATTTCCTTGATATCCTGTTCGGTTAGGGGAGCATAAGCATTTTCGAGGCCTTCGTTCACGGCAATGTGATGTGCCATCTCGTCGATGCGGCTCTCGTCGATGCCCACCTCGCGCAGATGCATCGGGATATGGATGCTCTCGAAGAAAGCGTAGGTGGCGTCGATAGCCTTTTCAGCAATTTCCTGCTTGGGCAAAGAGGCATCGATGCCGAAGACGTTGATGCCATATTTCACGAAGCGGTCGATGGTCTTTTCGCTCAGAATGTGTCGCATCCATCGCGGAGTGATGATGGCCAGGCCTTCGCCGTGGGTGATGTCGTAGTAGGCACTCAGAGCATGTTCAATGCCATGGCAGGGCCATCCGCTGGGGCTGTTGCCGAGCGATAGAATGCCGTTGCACCCGTAGGTGCAACACAGCATCATCTCGGCGCGGGCGGTGTAGTCCTCGGGATTGTCGAGGCACTTGCGGGCATTCACCATGAGGCTACGCAGCATCGACTCGCAGAAGCCGTCGTTCAGCAGCGTGGTGTCGGCAGCAAAGTATTGCTCGATGGTGTGGTTCATGGCATCGGCGCAGCCTGCCGCGGTCTGCTTCTTCGACACGGTGAATGTGTACACCGGGTCGAGAATAGAGCATACGGGGAAAAGCAGTGGGTCGACATAGCCCACCTTGTCGTTGGTCTCGGTGCGTGAAATCACGCCACCACAGTCGTACTCTGAACCTGTGGCCGCCAGTGTCAGGATGTCGACGATGGGCAGTGCTGCCTTTGCCTTCACTTTGTAAGTGATTCAGTCCCATGGGTCGCCGTCGTATTTGGCACCTGCCGCAATGGCTTTTGAGCAGTCGAGCACCGAGCCGCCGCCCACAGCCAGTATGACGTCTATCTGCTCGGTCTTGCAGATGCGCACGCCCTCCAGCACGCTGGGGTTGTACTTCGGATTGGGCTGAATGCCAGGCAATTCGAAAATATCGAAGTCCTTCAGCAGTTCCTTTACTCGGTCGTAGAGACCGGTTTTCTTGATACTGCCGCCACCATAGGTGAGCAACACACGTTTGCCCAGAGGACGCATTACCTCAGGCAAATTCACAATAGCCTCCTTGCCAAAAATGAGGCGTGTGGGAGTCATGTAATCAAAGTTC
>JAFUWD010000074.1 GCA_017483645.1 Muribaculaceae bacterium
AAAAAAAATGCTACATTTGCCGATTAATCAAGTCAATTACTGGCAACACCAACCATCTGCAACAATGAAAATCGCCATCATAGGAGCCGGATCCATCGGGTCGCATCTTGCACGATACCTGTCGGGGGAGCACATGGACATCGTCATCGTGGACAAAAACCCCGAAAAACTTTTCATGCTCAACACTGAGCACAACCTGATGACCGTGGAGGGTGACGGCACAAAACTCAACGTGCTGAAAAAAGCCGAAACGGGCAACTGCGACCTGTTCCTTGCCGTGACCGACGTGGCCGAACGAAACATGGTGGCCTGCAGCATCGCCAAGGAGATGGGAGCAGGTATCACAGTGGCCCGGGTCAACCGGCTGGACTATCTCCTTGACAACTACCGACACTCTTTGCACAGGATGGGCGTGGACCATGCCATTTTCCCCGAACAACTCGTCGCACAAAACATCATCGACTCGCTCAGCCATGCCTGGGCCAGCAATTGGCTCGAATTTAACCACGGACAACTCATCATGTTAGGTGTGCGCTTGGCCGATGAAGCCCCCCTGGCCGGGAAATACCTGCGCGAACTCAACGATGCGCACCAATCCATGCACGTGGCGGCCATCAGACGCGACTACGACACGCTCATACCCCGAGGCGACCGCCAATTGCTGCCTGGCGATATGCTATACGTGACCACCACTACCAGCGGTCTGCCTCAGGTGGCAAAACTCACAGGCAAGCAAATCTATACCGTCAAGCACGCTGTGATGGCTGGATGCGGGCCCATCGCCGAGATGGTGCTGGATGGCGTACCCCGCCAGCTGAGGTTCTCCATCGTGGAAAACGACATCGACCAAGCTCGCCAACTCATCCGAAGGCATCCCGGATGCGAACTCATTCATGGCGAACCCAGCGAAATCAACGTTCTTACCGAGGCTGGCATAGCACATGCCGAAGCCTTTGTGGCGCTCACCCACCTGTCGGAGGCCAACGTCCTCACCTGCCTGACCGCACGCAGCCTGGGGGTGAGAAAAACCATCGCGCAAGTTGAGCGTCATCAGTTTTTCGGCATGGCCGAGTCGTTCAACATCGGCACCATTGTCAACAAACAGATGCTCGTGGCCAATGCCGTGTTCCAGCTGCTCATCGACGAAGGGTCACTCACCACGCAGTGCATGGTGCTGCCCGGCGCCGAGATGATCAGGCTTGAAATCAAAGCCGGCTCACGGGTCACTGCCTCGCCCGTCAAGGACTTGAGCATCCCCAAAGAAATCACCTTCGCCGCCCTCATCAGGCAAGGGAAAAGCGAACTGGTCACCGGGCAGACCCATCTCACCGACGGCGACCACGTGCTCGTGGTGTGCCTGCCTGGCGCCCTGCAGAAAGCCAAAAGATTGTTTCAATAACCTGTCGTGACCCCATGAACAATCAACATCGCCAACTATCGGCCAATCATGCCATGGTATTCAAAGTGCTGGGGCAGCTGCTCCTGGTGGAGACGGCCTTCATGTCGCTGCCGCTGGCGGTGTGTCTCTTCAACGGCGAACACGACTGGCTGGCCTTTGCCGCCACCATCGCCGTCACACTGGCGGTGGGGGCCACGACCACCTTCGGCATTAAACCTCGCAGCGCGCTGCTGCACCGGCACGACGGCCTGCTGCTGGCATCGCTGGCCTGGGTGATGTTCTCGCTGTTCGGCATGCTCCCGTTCATGCTCTGCGACACTCCGCTGACGGCCAGCGAAGCGTTTTTCGAGGCCATGTCGGGATTCACCACCACGGGCGCCACTGTCATCCGCGACGTGGAAGTCTGCAGCCACGGCATTCTGGTGTGGCGCGCGCTCACGCAATGGATAGGCGGCCTGGGCATCATCTTGTTCACTCTGACGTTCATCCCCTCGCTCAACAACAGCGGCAGCCTGATGATGTTTCACGCCGAGGCCACCGGCATCACACACGACAAGCTGGGGGCCCGCATCGCCCGCACGGCCAAGGTGCTGTGGGCGCTGTACACCCTGCTCACCATCCTGCTCATCACCCTGCTGTGGTTGGGGCCGATGACGCTGTTCGACAGCATCTGCCACGGATTCTCGGCCATCTCCACCGGAGGGTTCTCCACGCGCAACCAAAGCATCGCCGACTTCGACTCGGCCTACATCAAGGGAGTGCTCTCGCTGTTCATGCTGGTGGGGGGCGTGAGTTTCACGCTCATCATCACGTCGGTGCGCAACTCCTGGAGAAGCCTGTGGCGCGACGAGGTGTTCCGCACCTACCTGACCATCATTGCCGTGTTCTACATCTTGATGGTGGTGGCCGTGCTGCGGGGCGGCCATGCCACAGGATGGCAAAGCGTCACCATCGACCCGATTTTTCACATCGTGTCGGCACTCACCTCCACGGGCTACAGCGCAGGCAATTGGGAAGGATGGGGAGTGATGGTGCTCACGCTCACCATGTTCATGATGTATGTGGGCGCGTGCGCTGGCTCCACAACAGGCGGGGCAAAAATCGACCGACTGGTCTTTCTGCTGAAAAACATGCGGCTCGTCGTGCGCCGATATGTGCGCCCGCGACTGTTGCAGTCGGTGAGTGTGGCCGGCAACTATATCAGCCACGAAATGGCCGGCGAAATCATCGCCTTCATCTTTGTCTACACCTTGCTGATTGCCATGGGCGGTGTGATGCTTGTGGCACAAGGATTTCCGATTGTCGACGCGTTTTTCTCGTCGCTGTCGTGCGTGTCAAACAATGGCCTGGGAGCTGGAGTGACAGGTATCACGGGGTCGTACGATTTCCTGCCCGAGTCGGGAAAATGGATGATGTCGATGCTCATGCTCGCCGGCCGACTGGAAATCATCACCCTGCTGGCGGTGTTCACTCGCAGTTTCTGGCGGAAATAAACACATTGATTTGTCTCACGCAAAGATAAAGGCCAATCAACCATTGGCTCGCGGCTATGAGTGACAATCGGGGACGGTTCTGTTTTGTATCATTTTCGCCGTTTTGATACAAAACGGAACTGTCCCCGATTGTATCATGTCTTGGGTGAGGAGGGATTGGTAAGGTGCATTATGGGTGGTGAGTCAGAAAAATGTTGTAACTTTGCCGCAATTCTAACAACTACGTTATGCCAGTCAAGATATTTACCGACAGCCTGCACAAGATTGCCTATTCGACCGACGCTTGAGTTGGCGCGGTACTGGGGTGTGGGAGGAATATAAAAATCTTTAAAAGTAATTAATTATTGTCGTTTTTGGCGGTCGTGCTTGGCGGTTTGTGCAATTATTTCTATCTTTGCAAATTGTTACCACAGGGGTAATGCCGGCGTCGCGGGCCGTCGAGCCGCGTGCGCTAAAGGGCTATTGGCCTGAAAGTCATCGGTAATACCCCGGCAGTGATAATGAAGAAAAAACGTGTGTTCAAGATGAAGCAAATTATAGCAATCATATCCTTAATTCTCGTAGCTATCCTGCTTACTACCAACGCTTTCGCGCAGCAGCAGAAGGTGGATGTGGTGGGCGATAACAACTATGAGAACGGCCCGGGCCTGCACTACGACGGCATTGACGTGTCGAGCTATCAGAAGGACATCGACTGGACCACTACCGCCAGCGACAAGAATATTAAATTCGTGTACGTCAAAGCTACCGAGGGCGCCACCCACAAGTCGCGGCATTACCGCCGCAATATCGACCACGCTCGCCGGCACGGCGTGAAGGTGGGCAGCTACCACTTCCTGCGCACCACGTCGTCGATCGACGACCAGTTCGCCAACTTTATCAGCATCGTCAAGATCGAGGAGCAGGACCTCATACCGCTACTCGACGTGGAGACGCGGCGCGGCTGGAGCAACAAGCAGTTGCAGGACAGCGTGAAGAAGTTCGCCGACCTGCTTGAGGCCCACTACGGCGTTCGCCCGATGATTTATACGAGCAGTTCGTTCTTCAACAGCTATCTTGGTCCCGGCTTCGCGCCCTACCCCCTGTTTATAGCGCGCTACAGCAAGAGCGAGCCGAAACTCAGCTACGGCGCCAAGTGGATTCTGTGGCAGTTCAGCGACCGCGGCATCATTCAAGGCATCGACGCCAACGTCGATCTGAGCCGCTTCAATCGCGGTTGCTCGGTGAACGACATCCTCTTCAACAGGCGTGGCGGCCGCAAGCGCGGGAACACTGTGCCCCAGACGGTGCCTGAGCCCAAGAAGAAACCGGCCGCAAAGCCCGATGTGCCTAAGAGCAAGAAGCAGCTCAAGGAGGAGGAACGGCAGCGCAAGGAGGCCGAAAAGCGCCGTCGCGACGAGGAGAAAAAGGCCGAGAAAGAGGCTAAGAAGCGCCAGAAAGAACTCGAAAAGCAAGAGAAAGAACGGCGTAAGCAGGAGCAAAAGCGGCAAGAGGAAGAACGCAAGAAACAACAGAAGCAGCAGGAAGAGGAGCGTAAGAAGCAGCAACAGCAGCAACAGCAGCCGCAGAAGCCGAAGACTCAGCCCAAGACCAACGCCGCCACCCAGCCCTTGCCCGCCGCTACCGCACCGTCGCCCGCCGCTGCCACCTCGCCCGTTACCACCGCTCCCGTAACCAAGAAGCGCGGCAACAACAGTAGCGCCGACAACGACAACGTAAACTACTCAACCCGCCGGCGCAAGTAACCGGCGATTAGCCCCACACCCAACGATGAGAGCCGTCAAATCAATATCGACACTGGTAGCGGCCGCGGCCGCGACTTTGGCGCTCACGGCCGCCGTGGCGTGCTCCGACAGCGCGAAGCGCACCGCCACCACCGGAGGCGCTTCGGCCTCGCGGCTTCAGCTCGACGACACGCCGCCGTATCACGGCATCGACATCTCGAGCCATCAGGCGATGATTGACTGGAAAAGCGTTGCCGGCGACAATAACATCAACTTCGTCTACATCAAGGCCACCGAGGGAGCCACCTACAGCTCGCCGCACTATGGCTACAACGTGGAGATGGCGCGTCGCCGTGGCATCCTCGTGGGCAGTTACCACTATTTCACCACCACCGCCAGCGTGCGCAGCCAGTACGAGAACTTCATCCACCTTGCTGCCGCGAGCACGCAGGATCTCATCCCCATGATCGACATCGAGGACGCCGGCGACTGGACACGCCGGCAGCTGTGCGACAGCCTCACGACATTCGCCTCTATGCTCGAGCGGCACTATGGCCGTCGCCCCATGATTTACAGTATGATGACGTTCTACAACGCCTATCTCGCCCCCCACTTCAACTCCTACCCCCTCTATATAGGCCGATACAGCACACAGCCCCCGGCCATCGACTGGAACGGACGCTACACCATCTGGCAGTATTCGCAGAATGGCGTCGTGCCCGGCATCGACCGCTACGTGGATCTGTGCCTCTTCGCCCCCGGCCGCTCCCTGCGCGACATCACCCTCTGAATCGCTATGGTCTTGTCGGGTGCGGGATTACGCGTCAGAGCATCGAGTTGATGACGGCGGCAATCTCGTCGTACTCGGCGAATCCGTCGATGATGTCTGGCTTGCCGTTCTTTGGGAAAACGTAGACGTAAGGCACGCCATCGAGGTTGAGTTCCTCGTAGAGGTCTTGACTCTTGTCGATGTCGACCTTGTAGAAGTCGACGCGTCCGGCATAGTCCTCGGCGAGCTGCTCGATGATGGGTTGCAGCTTCTTGCACCATCCGCACCACTCGGCGCCGAAGTCGACCACCGCTATGCGCACTCCGTTGCCGCGGTTGTTCTTAAACGTGCTGTGATACTGGGCGCTGCTCATGGCTCGCACGCCTGCCTGTGCCGACACGCATATAGCCTTCGCGTCGCCTCCGTCCTTCACTTGCGCAATTATCGCTGTCGACAGCATGATGGCCATGACCGGTATAATCCATTTAATCAGTTTCATTCTTTCTCTTTCTGTTTGATTGATAAAAAGATGTTTCCGCCCGCAAAGTTACTACAAAATTATCAAACAAGTGGCATCTTACCCTTGTTTTGCGTGCTTTGCCGACTTGCACCACAAGTTTTCGGGACTCTTTCCAAGTGTCAAGTTTCTCGAATTGGAATTGGAAATCGTTCATTTCTGTCATAATTTTGGTGCAAAAGTACAAAAAATAGACTTCATCAATGCAGCTTTGCTGCAAATCTTTACCCCTTACCCTTTACCCCTTCCCCATGAGAAATATTCATATTTCGACTTTACGCAGCATGCTGCGCGCCGGCGACCCCGTCGACCTCAAGCTCTGGACCAAATCGGGAGAAATCCAGGAGTGGCGAAATTGCGTTCCGCTCCGCTACAATTTCTACAAGGGCACCCAACAGTTCAAGCTGCTCAACTCCGGGCAAATTCGTCAAGCCCGAATTTGCTGCATTTTCTCAGTCAATAACCTCGAAATATTTTTATAAAGGAATTGCTGCCAGTTGCAACTTTTTATACCTCTTGTTGCGTCTAATGACAAAACAAGAAGTATAACAAAAAAAATTCAAGACATGAAGAAAGTATCTATTATTGCAGTTTGCATTGCTTTGTTCCTCGCTGTTTGTTACGCAACAAGTGGGCATCTTCACTTGCCTGGTCATGGCAATGTGGAGAAACAGAACCTCCAAGAAGTTGTTGTAAACTATGTGACTTCAACACTCACCAATGGTGAGTCGGTTGAGTTTGTTAGCAGTTACGGCAACGACTATTACAAAGAGAATGGTGATGTCCGGTTCTCAACTAATGTAGTCTATAACGTCTTGGCCCGGGACGGTTCAAAAGAAAAACGTACTGCCCATGTGATATGCAACGAGGATAGGGACAAAATATACGAATGGAAAGACATCTAAGTCTTGTCTTTTAGGCTGACCTCATAACTCCATAATTTTGCGGTGAAAAAATCGCAAAAAAAAGTTGTATCTTTGTGGAAAAAAGTTGTATCTTTGCGGAGTAGATAATTTTCAAAATAATGAAACACCTAATAGCATTACTTTTATTATTCATAACTTGTCAGAGTCTTTCAGGTAACCCGAAAGATAGCGTAAAACTCAATATCACAGACTTTGATTTCCTTACTTCAACAACCGAGGACAATTATGTGGTTTATCCACAGATTGTTAATAAAGGTTTCAATAAGGAGTATAAATGTATGAAGTCTGCGATTCGCAACAAACTTAAAAAACGCCAACTGGGTATAGAGCAAGCGGCTTGTGAATATGCGTTTTGGTTCTTTGATAAGTTTGACGGTCACTACCATGTTGACATCCCCATGTTTTGGGACGTGTATTTTCCCAAAAGTCACATTCGCTATCGCGAGTTGTTCGAGTATGCTCCAAAA
>JAFUWD010000075.1 GCA_017483645.1 Muribaculaceae bacterium
CCACGAGCATCATCACGACCATGAAGTGAATCTGAACCGCTACGAGGCAGTGGTCGACGGCAGTGCTGTCGAGACCGACGATGGGGCCGTGCAGGCCGCCGTGCAGCGCATTCTTGACGAGCATTGCCAGGCAAACAACACGCCCGAGGTGGCGCAGTTCCTGCTCAACTGCGTGGACTTGACCACGCTCAATACCGACGACAGTGAACATTCGGTGGCACAGTTTGTGCAGCGAGTGAACCAGTTCGACGAGAATTATCCGCAATTCAAGAATGTGGCCGCCATCTGTGTTTACAGCAATTTTGCCCAGGTGGTGCGTTCCACACTCGAGGTGAGTGGTGTCGACGTGGCCGTGTGCAGCGCATGCTTCCCGTCGTCGCAGGCCCACATCGAGACGAAAATCGCCGAGACCTCTCTGGCCATCCAGGACGGTGCCGACGAGGTGGATGTGGTGCTGAACGTGGGTTATTTCCGTGATGGCGCATGGGAGGAACTGTGCGACGAAATCTATGAGCTCAAGCAGGCTGTGGGCGAGCGTCCCCTCAAGGTGATTCTGGAGACCGGGCTGCTCAAATCGGCGGCCAACATCCGTCGGGCCAGCATCCTGTCGATGTATTCGGGCGCCGATTTCATCAAGACGTCGACCGGCAAGGGCTATCCCGGAGCATCGCTCGAGGCCGCCTATGTGATGTGCCGCTGCATCAAGGAGTTTTACGAGAAGACCGGCCAAGTGGTGGGCTTCAAGGCGTCGGGCGGCATTCGCAGCACCGAGGATGCCGTGAAGTATTACACCATCGTCAAGGAAGTGCTGGGCGAGCAGTGGCTCACCAACGAGCGTTTCCGCATCGGGGCGTCGAGCCTTGCCAACGCGCTGTTCCAGTCGTTCACAGGCAGTGAGGTGAAACCTTTTTAACCGGTTAAGAGATAAATAGATAGGTGGCTGCTATCACCAGTGCAGCCAGCAAGACGTAGCGCATGCGGTTGGATCCCAGCCGCATGCTGTATTTTACGGCCAGCCAGGCGCCAATCATGTTGCCGCACGCCAGCGTCAGGCCCACGCGCCACATCACCAGCCCGTTGGTGACAAAGATGACCAGTGCCACCACGGTGAACGTGAGAATGCACATCACCTTCACGGCGTTGGCTTTGAGCAGGTCGAATCCTTGTCCCAGCACCATCATGGCCAGCAGGAAGAAGCCCACTCCCATTTGGATAAAACTGCCGTAGACACCGATAAAAAAGTACATGACGCGCTGCAGCCACACGTTTTTGATTCGGGGCCGCTTGTGGGTCGTGTTTTGCCAGGATGCCGGGTTCTTCATCATCAGGAAAAACATGGCCACGAGGATGATGGCGATGACGCGCCTGAGCAGTTTCTCGTCGATGTCCACCGCCAGCGTGGCACCCACTATGGCCCCCAGCACCAGCGGCATCAGTGCAAAGGAGTCGGCTTTAAAATCGAGCATCTTCTCGTGCTTGTAGGTGGCTGTTGACACCACATTCTGCATCAGGATGGCCACGCGGTTGGTGGCATTGGCTACATTGGCCGGCAGTCCCAGGAAGATGAGAAAGGGCACCGCGATGAGCGAGCCGCCAGCGGCCAGCACATTAAGCAGGCCGCACAGCACTCCCAGTGCCGCGGTCATCAGTGCTTGCGTCCAGGTGAAATCGATGGCTTCCATGATAAGCTGCCGCTGTCTTTTGAAGTGGCAAAGATAGTAAAAAAGGCGTAAATATTGGTGCAGGCGGCCAGAGATTTTTTGATGGCCGGTTGGAGGGTGGGGCCAGTGAGGCATGACTAAAAAAGGCGAAAAAAGTGGAGAAGTATCTTAAAAATCATTATCTTTGCGCCATTCAAATCAACTTATCGAAGAAGAAATGTCGACTTACACACCAACCGACCCCAAGAAGGTCACTACCAAGCGCATCAAGGACATGATGCTTGCAGGAGAGAAAATAGCCATGATCACATCGTACGACTACACGATGGCATCGCTCGTCGATCAGGCGGGAGTTGATATCATCCTGGTGGGCGACAGCGCCAGCAATGTGATGCAGGGAAATGCCACCACACTGCCCATCACGGTGGACGACATGATTGTTTATGCCCGCACCGTGGCCCGTGCCGCCAAGCGGGCGATGGTGGTAGTCGACATGCCTTTCGGCTCGTATCAGGGCGACCCCATTGAGGCGCAGCGCAATGCCGTGCGCATCATGCGTGAGACCGGTGCCGACGGTGTAAAACTGGAAGGTGGTCGCGAGATGCGCGGAGCCATCGAGATGATTCTGCGTGCAGGAATCCCCGTGATGGGTCATCTGGGCCTTACTCCGCAGTCAATCAATAAATTCGGAACTTATGCCACCCGCGCCCAAGACGAGGCCGAGGCATTGCGGCTCATTGCCGATGCCAAAGTGCTCGACGAGGCTGGATGTTTTGCCATCGTGCTTGAGAAAATTCCGGCCCAGCTGGCCGTGAAGGTGAGTCAGAGCGTGAGTGTGCCCACCATCGGCATCGGCGCCGGCCCCGGCTGCGCCGGCCAGGTGCTTGTAGCTCACGACATGCTGGGATTGAACAGTGCTTTCAAGCCTAAATTCTTGCGTCTTTATAACAATTTGGGCCAGCAAATCATCGACTCGGTAGGTAATTACATTATCGACGTGAAAAGCGGCGATTTCCCCAACGAAAACGAGCAATATTGATTAGCTCCTTTCTGCAATGTGAAATGCGTTGGTTGTTGTCCATAGGATGTTGCTTGATGCTGGCCTTGGCCGCGTGCGGACCACGAAAGGCCGCCACGCCGGCCGAACTGCTCGACCGTGGTGTTCGCTTGCAGATGCAGGGCGACAATGAGGGTGCGCTGGCCTGCTATCACCGTGTCGCCACTCTGTCCGACGGCGACTTGGCTATGCAAGCCCGTGCCAACCTGCATATGGCCGTTCTGTATACCAACGCCTACGTTACTTCGGGCGAAGACATTGATAAATATCGCACAGCGCTGCAACTCTACACCCGCTTGGCCGATACTGCACAGATAGTGACCTGCCTGCGTGCCATGGGTATGCAGTATGCCCAGTCAAATGCCGACAGTGCCAGCAACTACCTGAGCCGTGCCGTGGCACTGCTTTCAGCGCAAGGCGACACCGTGGGGCAGAGCGAATGTCTGGAGGCGTTGGCTCGCACTCAATATGCTGCCGGAAACTATCGTCTGGCGCTGCAAATGTCGCAAATGAGCATCGCTGTGTGCCATCCCGCCCCCGAAGCCGCCTATTGCGACGCGGCTATGGCGCTTGCTCGGCTGGGAAAAGTCGACTCTGCACAGCTCATGCTCGGCAAGGCCACCACGGTAACGCCCTCGCTGGCCAACCAAGTGTTGCGGCAGGTGGCCCGGCGCGAGATAGCGCTGGCCGGGGGCGACTATAAGCTGGCGCACCAACTGGGCGAGCAGGTGGCTGCAGTGAACGACTCGGTGCGCGCCCTGCACGCGCGGCAGCGGCTGGCTGCCGTGGAACGCCTGCTCGACCATCGGCAAGAGCAGGCACGTCTTGACCGCGCGCATCGTCACAACGCCGTTTTGTGGGCTGTGGTGGTGTTGCTGGCGTTGGCACTCGCCGCCGCCGTGGCGTTTTATCTGTGGTTGCGGCGCAAGCAGGAACAGGACCACATGGAGTTGATGGAGCGTCTGCAGATTGAAGGTGGCCGCACGGCCGGCCGGGTGCTCGACAGTGTGGCCGGCGACGAGCAACTGCAAGACATCTTGTCGCGGCAGATTGAGAATATCCGTTCACTCATCGACTTGTCCTACAAGTATAGCGAGCGTCCGGGCCAGTTCATGACCAAGTTCCGCGAGCGAATTGAGCAAGGCCGGCTTCCCGATGGTTTTTGGGGCAATCTGCGCTATTTTGTGGACAGTAAGTACGGCAACATCATCACCCGCCTTGAGCAGAAACATCCATCGCTCACCACCGACGAACTCTACATCATGGGGCTGCTGTGCTGCGGGTTCACCTACGCCGACATTGCCGTCTGTATGGGCTATTCCAACATCAACTATGTGAATACCAAGAAATCACGCATGGCCAAGAAAATGGGTCTAAACGAGCCCTTGAGCCAATATTTGTCGCGTGAAATGGGGGAGGTGAGCGAATAAAAAGAAAAAGAGCGGGTGTCGTCACCTCCCGCTCTTGTCGTCCAGAACTCATGTGGGTGTTTTTTACACAATGAGTTACTGCAAAGATACGACAAGACCGGTGCGTTTGTCAACCCCTCAAGGGTATATCAAACACAGTGCAAGTTGTTGAAAACAAACCGGTTGAGATTAAATTTTTATATCACCTCCGCATCAGTCACAACACACCCAGTTCCACGCGCACGCAGATGCGTTCAATCATGGCGTCGGTCTTGTCTTTCTCGGGGTGATATCCCTGGCGCAGGTTCACTCCGAAGAAGCGACCGAAGGTTTGCCAGAACCCGGCTCTGAACGTTCCCAGAAAAGCCTTGACGATGCTGTAGCTTTTTTGATTGGTTTCGCGGTTGATGAGCTTGATGAGCATCTTGCCCTGACTTTTGGTCATCTTTTTCATTTCGGGCTTGTACTGTTTGAATATTTCCTTTTCAAACTGCTTGAGGTACTCTTGTTTCTGTTTTTGGGTTTGGTAGGTTTCCAGGTATTCGTAGGTTTCGAGCAGTGTGGCGCCGATGAGTTTGGCGTAGGGTAGGGCGCGCTTCACGTCGCGCACGGTTTTCCAGTAGAATTCCTCCTCTTTTTTGTTTTTGAACTTCTCGGCCGGGAAAATGGTGATGGGGTTGAACACCAGCATGGCCAGCGTGTCGCCCGTTTCGGGCTCGACAAAGTGGTACATGCCGGCATACACCTGCTGCAGGGCCGAGGGCACCGTCATGGCTCCCACGCTCTCCTGTGCGCGTGCGGTGAGTGCGATTGCCGCCACCGCCGTGAGTACCACTATGCTCATGAAGCGTGTCATCACTTGTAAAAACAATCGAGCAGTGCGTTAAATTGTGCGTTTAGCGAAATTTAATAATTCAAGCCCTTGACAAGCCCCAGATAGGCCACGGTCA
>JAFUWD010000076.1 GCA_017483645.1 Muribaculaceae bacterium
ATTGGACAAACAATGGAAAAAGAGTACAGCATGACTGCTGAACGCAGTCTGGAAATCATAACTGAACAAATAGAGCGTAGTCGTCGCACGGTGTCGAAAAGCATTGGACAGTCGCTCTATGTTGCGGGACTTTGCACAATGGGCATGGCTGTTGTTGTGACCATCGTCAACCTGCTGATCCTGACTCTTGGTTATTCGCCTATAGGTTATCTGCTCTGGTTTGCGTTGCCGGTCATCATCTGGGCAGCGCTGCGAAACATCCATAAACAGAGCGATTCGGCCTCAATGAGTCTTATAGGGACACTTGTGGGGAAAACTTGGTGGACATTTGCAGTGCTTGTTCTTGGTTTTTTCCTTTTAGCTAATATCTGGAACAAGATTTTGGCACTTTCATCAATAAGCCCAATGGCATACATTGCCCATCATGTGAGCATCCTGCCAATCATCATACTGCTCATGGGTATGGCCGTTAGCGTAACGGGGCACATATTGAAAAGCAAATGGTTGGTATGGTTTGGTATCATTGCAAGTCTGATGGTTGCCATTGGCCATTATGCAGGACTCGGTACTATGATTCTTGCAAGATTGGGTGCATCTCCAATGATGGTATCTCGAGCTGAAGTTGTCTTTCCTTGCTTGTCTGTGTTTTTCTTTGCCCTCATTGGCCTGATACTCCCGGGCATCATGCTTAAAAAAGAGAGATTATGATGTTCCCACCATTAGACCCTCTGTTACACTCCGAGTTGCGACTGGCTGTGATGTCGCTGCTTATCACCGTAGAAGAAGCGGAGTTCCCCTACATCAAGAAGCAGACGGGAGCTACGGCTGGCAACCTGAGTGTGCAGATAGACAAACTTTCCAGTGCAGGTTACATAGAAGTGGAAAAGACCTTTAAGGGCAAAAAGCCTTGTACCCTCTGTCGCATCACGCCCGAAGGACAGAAAGCCTTCGAGGGCTATGTGGACGCATTGAAATGTTATCTGCAAGTGAAATAGTTGAGAGGTTACTGTCACTCGACATAAAAAAGAATAAATTCTTTTAACTTCGTTTTCCTCCTTCTTGCAAGGCATTGCCCAAGCGAGCTTGACTCTGCGCTTGCTGCGCGCGTCGGTTGTTCTGCTCTCGTTTATTCGTAACTTTGGCCCTTAGGCCGAAGTTACTGTCACTCGACATAAAAAAGAATAAATTCTTTTGTTCTGCTCTCGTTTATTCGTAACTTTGCATCGAATGTTATGAAGTATTTGGCACATATCATAATGGCTCTGACAGTGCTCACGGCCATCATATCGGGATGCGACACACGCTCCTCGGCTGGAGCTCCCTTCAGTGTGGAGGTGACCGTTGACAGCGTTCTGCATCGGCAATGTGCCACACTGTGGACCGTCGATGACGATTATCAGCGCCTACGTTGTCTCTCCACCGACTCGGCGAAAGACGGGGGAAGATTCAATTTCAAAGGGTTTCTCGACCGTCAGCAAGTGGCTTTCATCAAGTTTGCGGGTGACTCCACCCCGTTTTATTTTGTTCTGGAACCTGCCACCCACACAGTGATCAACATCACTCCCAGTCATTGGCGCATTGATGGCAGCAGGGCTTGCAACTCCTATATCCGATTCCTCAACCAGCGTCAGCACATCCTCGACGATATGAAAAAGACGTGGAAGGCCTATCGGCACATGGCTGCCGACTCAACGCTGAAGCAGCGGCACGAAGTAATGTTCTTCGAGCACGACAGCTTACTGCTCGACTCGCTGCAACGCCTCACCGTGGAACGCATTAACCGAGGCGACGCTGTGAGCCGCATCGTACGGGAGCGATTCATCAACACCCTCGACAGCGCACACCTGACGAAAATACAAGCACCACACACCACCCCTTGAATGAACTTTAAGTTATGTCACATCTGCGATTTAAACAAATTGAGATAGCGCTCAACCGCGAACCTGTCGACGTGAAACTGCCCCACCCCGATCCGACGGTCTACTTCGGGCAACACGTCTTTGACCAGAAGAAAATGGCCACTTATCTGCCTCGCGATGCCTACGAAGAGCTTATCAACGCCATTAATGGCAAGTATGCTATCGGGCGCGAGCTGGCCGATGTGGTGGCCCAAGGCATGAAAAAATGGGCAGTGGAAAACGGCGCCACACACTACACGCACTGGTTTCACCCACTCACCGACGGCACTGCCGAGAAACACGATTCGTTCATCGACCTGGATGCTGAAAAGGGTGTCATCACCGATTTCTCGGGAAAGCTGCTCATCCAGCAAGAGCCTGACGCATCAAGTTTTCCCAGCGGTGGCCTGAGAAACACCTTCGAGGCGCGCGGCTACACGGCATGGGACATCTCTTCGCCTGCCTTCATCCACAACGGGGCATTGTGCATTCCCACCATCTTCATCGCTTACTCCGGCGAATCGCTCGACTACAAGACCCCGCTTTTGCGTGCGCTCAACTGCATCGACCAAGCAGGCACCAAGGTGGCGAGACTCTTCGACCCGCAAGTGAAGCACGTGATATCTTACCTGGGATGGGAACAGGAGTATTTTCTCATCGATGAAGCTCTGTACGCAGCACGGCCCGACCTGGTGATGACTGGCCGAACACTCATGGGCCATGAAAGCGCAAAAAATCAACAGCTCGACGACCATTATTTCGGCTCCATTCCGGTACGGGTGCAGCGGTTTATGGAAGACTTGGAAATTGAATGCTACCAGCTGGGCATTCCGCTCAAAACAAAACACAACGAGGTGGCACCCAACCAGTTTGAGCTGGCTCCCATCTACGAAGAGACCAACCTGTCGAACGACCATAACCTATTGCTGATGAAAGTAATGGCGCAAGTGGCACGGCGGCACAAATTCAGGGCAATCTTGCACGAGAAGCCCTTTGCCGGCATCAACGGCAGCGGAAAGCACAACAACTGGAGCCTCGGCACCGATACAGGCGTGCAGCTGTTCAAACCGGGAAAGACACCCATGCAGAACTTGCAGTTCATCGCCTTCATCGCAGCCACCATGGCAGCCGTCCACAAGCACAACGATTTGGTGAAAGCATCAATAGCCACGGCCAACAACACACACCGCCTTGGAGCCAACGAGGCGCCACCGGCCATCATCTCCATCTTTTTGGGGCGCCAATTGAGCAAAGTAATCGACCAAATCACAGGCCAACAGGAAAACGACAGACAAATCACGTTCTCGGCCAAAGAAGGACTGAATCTTCAAATGGCACAAATTCCCGAGATTCTGCTCGACAATACCGACCGTAACCGCACATCACCTTTCGCATTCACAGGCAATCGTTTTGAGTTCAGGGCTGTGGGCTCAAGCGCCAACTGCGCATCGGCGATGATTGTGCTCAACACCATCGTAGCCGACCAGCTCAACTCCTTATACCAAGCAGTCACTGCACTCATGGAGCAAGGTGCCAATCTGGAACAAGCTGTTCTGGAACAAGTGCAGCAACTGCTCACGCAGGCCAAACCCATTCATTTCGACGGAAACGGATACAGCCCGCAGTGGCGACAAGAAGCCGCAGGCCGGGGCCTCGACACCGAGGACTCAGTGCCACGGATGATTGATGCTTATGCCACACCCAAAGCGCTGGAGCTTTTTGAGCGGACACACGTTTTCACCGAAGCCGAAATTAAGGCCCGGAGCGAAGTTATGTGGGAAACCTACTGCAAGAAAATCCATATCGAAGCCAGCGTCATCGCCGACCTCACGCAAAATCACATCCTGCCAGTGGCTATTAGGTATCAGAATATTTTACTCGACAATGTGCTGAAACTTAAAGCATTTGGCAAGCCATCGGATGCAACCCCCGTGGCGGTCACCATCGAACACATTGCACAAAACATAGCTGGAATTGATGAACACCAACGCCTGCTCGCACAAGCTATCAATCATGCCACAGCACAGCCTGAATCGCGTTTGCAAGCTATCGCCTTCGCAGGCCAAGTTGTGCCACACATCGATGCCATCAGGAGCCACGTCGACGCACTGGAACTTCTCGTTGACGACGAAATGTGGCCACTGCCCAAATATCGGGAGCTACTTTTTATCCGTTGAGTAGGTGTCGTCGGGCAGATGGACCACAAAGCCCTCATCCACAAGGAACGACAACATCGACAGCACCTCGTCCTTGCCGAACGACAACGTCTTAAGAAATTCCTCCAAACGTCGGGGCCGCACCGATGCCATATACAAGATGCCCTCCCTGACATCGGATGCACTGTGACTGGCCCGGTTGCGTGCCGCAACACACACATCGCAGTGCCCGCATTCGATGGCTTTTTCCTCGCCAAAATAGCGCAGCAGTCGCTGCTCTCGGCAAACGTCGTCTCCGAAAGCATAATCAAGTACGGCAGCCACACGTTCCTCCATTCTCACACGGAGGTCTCTATAAACCGACTTGGGCAACACCAAATACCGTTCCTCCTCACGCGACATGGTATAAATTATATAAGGTGTGCGCTTGCGGGGAATATAGTGCAAAATGTGCATGCGTGTTAACTCCAGCAGCGATTGATAGATGGTCTCGTGATCCAGGCCGGTGCTATGAGCTATCACATCCTCGTTGATAAACACATAATCGGCAAAAAGGCCGGTATATGTTCGCAACAAGGCCTGCAGCACACGGTCGGCGCCAAGAGTCTGCGTGTGCAGGTCATAAAGCTCGTTTTTATTCACCAGAATCATCACGCGCGACTGAGCCTCCACGTCCTCTAAAAATTCGATATAACCCGAGCGAGTGAGAATTTTCAGCGCATTGTGCGTGGGAAGGACAGGCAATTTATAGGTGGTACAGAACAAGCCAAAGTTGAAATCATACATCTTTCCATGCCCCTCGCCCACCGCCACGTCAAGAAAAGTGGAGGCCAGCGTGTAAACACGGCGAATAAAGTCCTCGTCGGGAAACGAGTCGGCGATATGCCGTTTGAGCACACGTTTGTCGGGAGGCGAAGTGAGCAACACGACATAAGAACGCTTGCCGTCGCGACCCGCACGACCTGCTTCCTGGTAATATTCCTCGAGGGTATTAGGAACGTCAATGTGAATCACAAGTCTCACATCGGGCTTGTCTATACCCATGCCAAAGGCATTGGTAGCCACTATCACGCGGCATTGGTCGGTTTTCCATTTTTCCTGCTTGTCTTCTTTGTCCTCAATCACCAGCCCGGCATGGTAAAAGTCGGCCTCAATTCCGTGGCGCTTCAGTTCATCAGCAATGAGTTTGGTGCGTTTGCGGCTGCGCACATACACGATGGCCGTCCCGGGCACCGACCGCAGAATATGCACCAGTTCGGCCACTTTCTCCGACGTGGGACGCACCACATAGCTCAAATTGGGCCGAGAAAAACTCATGCTGAACACCCGTCCGTCCGAAAACTCCAGTCGCTGGGTGATGTCGCGCATCACCATCGGAGTGGCGGTGGCGGTCAGGGCCAGCACAGGCACGCGGGGAAAAAGTTTGCGGACTTGTGCTATGCGCAAAAACGACGGCCTGAAATCGTAGCCCCACTGCGAGATACAATGCGCCTCGTCGACAACGATGAGGCACACTTTCATCTGGCGCAAGTGCTCGATGAATGCTTCTGAGCCCAGACGTTCGGGCGACACATAGAGAAACTTACAGTTTCCGTAAAGGCATTTGTCATAGCTGCGGCGCACCTCGGCCAGTGTCAAGCCGGCATGGAGATAGGTGGCTTTGATGCGGCGGGCCAGCAGATGGTCCACCTGGTCCTTCATCAGAGAGATAATGGGTGTCACCACCAGCGCCAGGCCATCCATAGCCAGTGTGGGCACTTGGAAGGTAATTGACTTGCCGCCACCAGTGGGCATAAGTCCCAGCGTGTCGTGCCCGTCAAGAACCGACCGGATAATGTCCTCCTGAAGGGGGCGGAATTCATCGTACCCCCAGTGACGTTTCAGAATCTCATGAATCGACCGCGGAGCCATCAGCGTCGTCGGTGTGGGGACGGATGCCTTTTATCAGCAACTGCACGGTGGTGGTGTTACGGTGCTTGTTCTCCTCAATGGTGTAGCAAATGTCGAAGGGCTTCTGCTCCTTGATGTAGTCCATGTGCTCGGCCATGTTGAAGGCAATGCCATTCATGATGCGGCCGCCCTCACTATCCACCATTTCGAGTTTGATATGCTCCAGTTTCTTGCCCACAAGCTTACTGGTGCCGTAATCACGCACACTACGGGTGATGAACACCGGCTTTTGGTTCTCAGGGCCAAAGGGATTAAACTGGCGCATACATTTCAGGAAATGACCATTGATTTCCTCAAAACTCAGCTCGCTGTCAATCTCAATCGACGGGGTCACCTGTTCGGCCTGAATGTGGCTTTCCACATAGGCAGTGAGCCGACGACGAAACTCGGGAATGTTCTCCTCGCGCATCGACAGTCCCACGGCATTGGTGTGGCCTCCAAAGTTCTCAAGCAAGTCACGGCACGATTTGATGGCAGTGTAGACATCAAATCCACGCACCGACCTCGATGAACCTGTGGCCAACCCGTTAGAGAAAGTGAGCACCACCGATGGCCTGAAGTATAACTCGGCCAGGCGCGACGCCACAATGCCAATGATGCCCTTGTGCCAGTTGCGGTCATAAATCACGATGGGCTTGCGGCCCTCGAGTTTCTGGATGTGACGCTCAATGATTTCATTGGCCTCCTCAGTGATTTGGCGGTCAAGCTCCTTGCGGTCCTTATTGTATTGGTCAATGCGCTTGCTGATTTCGTAGGCTTTGGCCGAATTTCTGGTCACCAGCAACTCCACCGACTCTTGACCGCTCTCCATACGCCCCGAGGCGTTGATGCGTGGCCCAATCTTGAAGATAATATCACTGATGGTGAGTTCCTTACCACTCAGCCCGCACAAACGGATGATACTGCGAAGACCCACATTGGGATTATTGTTGAGCCGACGAAGGCCGAAGTATGCCATCACACGGTTTTCACCGGTGAGCGGCACGATGTCGGCGGCAATGCTCACGGCCACCAAGTCGAGCATGCTCTCCAGGTCATACATGTTGCTGATGCCATTACTCATGGCAAAACCCTGCATGAACTTATATCCCACACCGCAACCCGACAAACCTTTATATGGGTAATGGTCGTCGTCGAGCTTGGGATTCAAGATGGCAGCGGCATCGGGCAGCTCATCATCGGGCACATGATGGTCGCACACGATGAAATCAATGCCCTTCGACTTGGCATAAGCAATCTCGGGGATTGCCTTGATGCCACAATCCAGCACAATTATCAACGTCACTCCAATGCTCTGGGCATAATCGATGCTTTGCAACGATATTCCATACCCTTCGTCATCACGGGTGGGTATGTAATACACCAGATTGGAATAAAAATTTTGAAGATACCTGTATACTAAGGCGACTGCCGTGGTTCCATCCACATCGTAGTCACCATAAATCATGATCTTCTCTTTCGCCCCCAGCGCCCGGTTCAAACGGTTCACGGCCTTGTCCATATCCTTCATCAGGAAGGGATCGGGCATTTGGCTCAACGATGGACTGAAGAAGGCACGCACATCGGCTTCGCTCTTCATGCCACGCTGCACCAATAGCCGCGCTATCGACGGACAATTGGGGAACATGCCCACCAGTTGTTCTTCGATTTTGCGTTGTTCGGATGTCAGAGGTAAGTAATTCCATTTACTTATCATCTATGTTGTTATTTTTTATATTCGGTTACAACGTGGCCGGTCGCTACCGGCCTATGTGCAGATATATAGATTTCACATGCCACGCCACATCAACCGTCGCGGGCACATGCACCGGCGAAAAGAACCTTGTTGTCACAGGCGCCTTGTCATGAGTGACAGTGACTTGTTCACCTGCCCTCAAATGGCCGTCCTGCCATTGCGCAAGGCCGTTACGCAATGGAAACAACGTCTATATTCGCATCTTCATGCAAAATTAGTGTAAAGCTATGGGAAAAGCAAATTATTACACCCCCTTTTTATGAACAGCAATTATTTTTTAGAAATTTTTATCAATTGGCGGCAGGGCGCCGACTGAAGGCTTTACGTTAAATAACCGTTAAATATCAAGATTACGAATCAAAAATCAGGCTCAATGACGTATTTTTGCATCATTCAACTTTTTCATCACACAATGACACTGAACACCATTATAGCACAAATAGCCGGTGTGGCACCCGATAGTGTAGCCACTGGGAAACTGCACACGGTCACCAAGGCGGCCAAGGCTCACGTCGACTCGCTGACAAACACCATCACCAATCCCGACTCGCTGATGGCGCTCACGCCCAAAAAGGTGGCGAATCATCTGTTGGGGCTTGACTGGGGAGGCATCGCCACCAACATTTCAGGACAAGTTATCAGCCTGGCCCTGCGCATTCTGGCCGCCATCGCCATCTTCTACATCGGCAAGTTCATCATCAACAAGATTTACTCCCTTACACGGGCGGTGATGATTGCCAAAGACTTCGACCGCTCGCTCACCACGTTCCTGCTCAGTTTCATCAAAATCACGCTGCTCTTCGTGCTCATCATCACGGTCATCGGCATAATGGGCATCGAGACCAGCTCATTCATAGCCATTTTCGCCTCGGCCGGCGTGGCCATAGGCATGGCGCTGAGCGGAACCCTGCAGAACTTTGCTGGTGGCGTGCTCATCCTGCTCATCAAGCCATACAAGGTGGGCGACTACATCGAATTTGGCCAGCACAAAGGACACGTCAAGGAAATCCAAATTTTCAACACGGTCATTTCGGCCTATAACAATGACCTGATTATTGTGCCCAACGGCGGCTTGGCAACCGGCACCATCAGAAACTACACCTCCGACCCCTACCGACGCGTGGAGTGGAAAGTGGCCATCTCCTATGGCGACAACGTGGCCAAGGCACGGCAAGTGATTCTCGACATCATCCATGCCGACAAGCGGGTGCTGCTTAAGCAAGACGACTACATCGACAGCCAAGCCGAAGCAGAACAGACCGCCTCGGACACCATAAATCAAGCCACTGAAAAAAAGGCATCACTCTGGCAACGCATCTTCCATCGTCACAAGGCCAAGGCACAGCAGTGGGCTGCCACCCAGGCCGAAGAAATTCGCAAGAAATTGCCCAAGAAGGACTTCACGCCCATTGTGGCCGTCGATGAACTGGCCGACAGTGCGGTAATTCTGGTGGTCAGGGCATGGACCGTCAACGCCAATTACTGGGGCGTTTTCTACGACATCAACGAAAAAATCTACGACCAGCTGCCCAAGAACGGACTGCACTTCCCGTTCCCGCAGATGGATGTTCACATCAACCCCAAGAACGAAGCATGAAGCACATTATCACTATCTTGGCGGCTGTTTTGTGCATCACCACGGCAAGTGCGCAAGTCATCACACAGCTGGGCAAGGAGAGCATGAACATACCACGCGGCATCAGGCCCGACAAGCCGACGTCGACAGGAAGCGTCGGCACAATTCAGATTACCGACATGGACACAACGGGCACCTACTTTGCCTGCATCGACTCGGCACAAATTTACACCGACAGCCAAGACTGGCAAAAGGCGCAACACTTCCTGCGACGCGCCATTGCGGCCGACCCACAAAATCCCAACAATTCGCTCCTGCTCTCCAACATTGCCACCATGCAGCGCTTTGAAGGCCGCTATGCCGATGCAGTGAAAAACTACTCGATGGCACTCGACCTCACACCGAACGCCGTGACCGTACTGCTCAACCGCGCCGCACTCTACATCACCATCGACAGCACGGCGCTGGCCCAAGCCGACTTTGAACGTGTGTGCCAGCTCGACCCCACTAACACAGAAGCGCGTTACAGCCTTGGTATGCTGGAAGTTGAACGACATAATTTCAAGCAAGCCGAGAAGTATTTTGAACAAATCAAAGCCATCAATCCGCACTCCGGATTGGCAAGCGAGGGAATGGCCAACCTGTATAAGGCCAACGGCAACTACAGCAAGGCCGCACAATGCTTTTCCGAAGTCATCAAAGCGCGTCCCAACGCATCATTGCTGGCAAACCGGGCCGACTGCTACCTCATGCTCAAGCAGCTCAATAATGCCGAAGAGGATATCAGGAACGCGCTGACCATGACCCCCGACGACCCCTACCTCTATGTGTTGCGTGCAAAACTTAACAAATTCCGCTTCGAGCGACAAGACATGGAACGCGACATCAATCTCGCTGTGAGCCACGGACTTGACCGCGACCTTGTTAATAACTTGTTAAAATAATTTAGGGCAAAAATTTGCGTGGGTCAAAGAAAGTAACTAATTTCGCCGTGATGATTTCTTTGATTCGACATATCGAATATCTCATGATGAACAACGACTGCGTGGTCATCCCCGGGTGGGGAGCACTCATAGCGCAGTATAGTGAATCATTCTACAACGAGCAGTCACACGTCATCCAAAAGCCTCAGCGTCAGGTGGCTTTTAACGCCGCTGTCAATCACAACGACGGATTGCTCGCACAATCTCTCATCAGGCGCGAGCGCATAACCTATGCTCAGGCGGTTCAATGCATCGACCAGAACGTGGAGTCGTTCAAAAAACTGCTGGCGCGTGGCGAAGAGTTGTCATTTGGAAGACTGGGATTTTTCCATGCCACCAGCCGTGGCCACATCGAGTTTGTCCCATTCTATCACGAGATGGCCAACGATGAATATTTCGGACTGCGCTCGGTAAAATTCCGCACCCTCGCCGAAATAGAAGCCGAACAACAAGCTCAGCAACAATTTGAACATGCCGTGGCCGCCGCCATGCAACCGCATCAGCATTCTTGGCGTCGATGGGCACAGATGGCCGCTTCGGTGGCTGTTCTCATTAGCCTTGCGGTGCTTCTCTCCACCCCTATTGTTTCTAATCAGGAAACCAATCCCAATTACGCCAGTCTGAATTTGCCACAGGTGAAGAAAGTCACGGCGACAACACCTGTCGTGGAATGGAGCGACGCACAGGAGGCTCCGCTTGCCGTGGCACTGCCTCGCCAAGCGCTGGCCGACGTCCACCAGCGCGCGGCTAAGAAAGTCGTGGCACAACCCGATGCTGACGTCACCGCTCTCATCGACCGCGTGGGAGCAATCAGTGGCGAGTATTTCCTCATCATTTCCACCATGAGCAGCGAGAAGCAGGCACAGAAATTCATTGAAGCACAGCCCGATTTACAAGGACGTATGCATCTGGCTCAAGCAGGCAAACGGTTCCGCGTATATGTGGCGCGCAGCGACAACCGCGAGTCACTTGAGACCATTCGAAAAATGTTGCCGCAACGCTACCAGGACGCTTGGGTCGGAAATTGACGACGACGGAATTAGCAGAAACGTGTAGCGTCGCACCGCAAGCATCAACAGCACATCCCCATTATTCAGCATAATCCGTGTCACCTGATTCCACTCAATCAGGCGATTGCTCATGCGTGGATGGGCAAACTCAAGCAGCAATCCTTCGGGGCCGATAGTGATGTCTTTCTCCATCACCGACCATCGGGCCTCCTCCGACAAACCATAATAGATGTAGCACAGCGCCAGCAGCATCGGCACAGCGATGAACACCAGCATCAGCGACACGATGAGCCAGCGCACATCGAGCAGCGACAAACCCGCACCAGCCAGCAGCGGCAACGCCAGCCACACTGCATTGGAGGCAAAAAACATCCTGGCCATCAGTGACAGATAGCGCGAAGGGTCCGCTTTTACGCCTTCCAGCTTCATTTCACGTCAAGAAATGCAAAATACACTGCCAGAATCAGCAGCACGAAAGCTACAAGATGGTTCCAATGAAGCGACTCTCCCTTGAAAAACACCGTTACAAACACAGTGAACACAGTGAGCGTAATCACCTCTTGCACCACTTTGAGCTGCATCAGGGTGAACGGCCCACCGTTGCCAACGAATCCCAAACGATTTGCCGGCACCTGAAAACAATATTCAAACAATGCGATGCCCCACGAGAGCAAAATCACGCCATATAGGGGCCAATTACTGGTCACTCCGGCATCCTGGAGTTTCAGGTGTCCGTACCATGCAAAAGTCATGAAGGCATTTGAAACCACCAGCAGCCCGATGGTCAACATTCCGGTAGTAAGGCTGTTCATTTCTTTTTCTTAGACAAGTCAGCACGGCGCCGGGCTATCTCACGGTAGCCATCTTCATAGGCGCGAAGGTTCTTGGAAATGAGTTCTTGGGTGATTCCTGTGCCTGCGGCATTGTACAGTTCCGACAAATGTAGATAATGATTACCATTGCCGCGCTTCACCGAAAACACCTTGGCCTTGCGGGCAAGCACTTTGTCGCATTGTGAGCTGTGTCGGCTCTTGCCACCGCCCCGCAGCGATGCGGGCACGCCGTCCTCACCCATCCACACGGGTATCATCTCGCCACAGGGCGGATAGCCCAGCACCGTCCACATGGTGGTGAGCAGAGGATCCTCGCCCGGCAGCACGCCCTCGATAACAATCGACGCGGTGCTGGAACGGCGCGGAATGAAGTCCTGGTCCACAATCCAGCGCTGACCACTATGAGTGTAATCCTTGTCGACAAGACTATTATAGAAAGTACGCGACAACTCCTCGGTGAACACAGCCGGGGTAATATCCATCTGAGCGATGTGCGGGGCAAGCAGTGCCCGGGCGTTCTGCTCTCGAATATAGCCTTGTCCCTCGTTGGAGCGGCCGCTATATGAATAATTGGTGCGCGTGAGCACGCCACTGGGCTCATCATCAAGGTCATATTTCACATAGGTGTAGTTGCCGGTCTCAAAATAAGCGCCATGGCCTTGTGCGTCAATCACGCCGAAGTTCGCCTCCACGCCCAGCGGCTTGGGAAGCCGTTTGAGCAACGCCTCAAAATCATCAACGGTGACACACGTTTCCAGCGCCATCCGCATCACCACGCCCTCACGGTCCATGTCCTTCTCGGGAACATTGTCCTTGTTCAAATTATACGACGCCGTGTTCATGATGGCGAAGCCGCGGGCGTTGAAGCCCGTCCAGGCGGCCGTATCACGGGCATCGCGGGCATCAAATAGCGCCACAAAATCGTAGTTGCCGGCACGCGTGGCACGCACAAACTCCACACGGTTGTTCTGGTCGTTGGTGTCGCGGTTTTTCCACAGCAATGGACGGCCGCTGCGCGTGAACTTGCCACTCACGATAGCCGACGTACATGCGTCGGCCGCCAGGAAGCCCATCAGCACCAGCAATACAATAAGAATTCTTTTCATAATCAGTTATTCGATGTTTGATGGCTCAAAAGTAATAAAAAATCATTAACTTTGCCAATAATTCAGGACAATATTATTCAGCACCATGCCCACCCGATACGTTTACCAAACCGAGTTTGAAGTACGCGACTATGAGCTCGACTCCGAAGGCATTGTCAACAATGCCGTCTATCTGCACTACTTGGAGCACACCCGCCACTGTTTCTGCCGTTCGGCAGGCTTCTCCTTCGAGACGATGAGAAAACAAGGAATGATGCCGGTAGTCAACCGTGTGGAGATTGATTATAAAGTGCCGTTGGCCAGCGGCGACATTGTCGACAGCCGCCTGTGGGTCGAAATGAAAGGCCCGCGATTTGTCTTTCACCAAGATTTGTTCAACAAGCGCTCTGGGCAGCTGGCGCTCAAGGCTGTCGTGAGTGTGGTGTGCCTCGAAAACGGCACCCTGTCGAGGGGCGAGGCGCTGGCAAGTGCCTTCAGCGAATACCTGCAATGAACCTCGACACACTCACATATCGCATCGCTCTGGCATCAATCAGGGGAATGAACGTCGACTTGGCGCAAAAGTTGTTCGATGTCATTCCCGATGAAAAGGCTTTTTTCGAAATGACCGAAAAAGAGCTCAGGGACATCACGGGAAGCCGAAGCAAGGTTTATGAAGACGCCTACCGTCACGAGCAACTGGCCAAAGCCTGCGACGAAGTGGAGTTTGTCAAGCAAAAAAACATCAGGGTAGCCTATTTCACGCAACCCGACTACCCCACCCGCCTGCTCGAGGCTCCCGACGCGCCCATCCTGCTCTATATCTCGGGTGAGGCCGACCTGAATGCCGCACACATCGTCAGCGTGGTCGGAACCCGCCATGCCACACCCTACGGACAACGGTTCACCGAGCAATTGATTGCCGACCTGGCCGAAGCCATCCCAGGAATCATGGTCGTGAGCGGACTGGCTTATGGCATCGACATTGCGGCTCATCGAGCGTGCCTGCGGCATCAAGTGCCCACCATTGCCGTCATGGCACAAGGGCTCAACCACATCTACCCCGCGCAGCATCGTGCCGATGCGGTGGCCATCGTCAAGCAGGGTGGCGCCATCGTCACCGACTATACCTCGGCCGACAGGTTGCACCGTGGCAACTTCCTGGCACGGAACAGAATCATCGCGGCGCTGACCGACTGCACGGTGGTCGCCGAGAGCGCGGCGGCCGGAGGAGCGCTGGTCACAGCCTCGCTCGCAGCAAGTTACAATCGCGACGTCTTTGCGCTGCCGGGACGCACGAGCGACGAGTTTTCCACAGGATGCAACCGTCTCATCAGGTCGAACCGGGCGGCTCTCATCACCTGCGCAGCCGACCTTGTTGAGGCCATGCAGTGGGAAGCCCGCTCATCACAGCCCAAACAAATGGAATTGTTCGCCGACTTCACCGAATTGGAACAAGCCGTTGTCAACACCCTGCGCGACAATCCCGATATCCACACCAACGAGCTGGCCGCACAACTGGCACTGCCCGTCTACCGCATCATGAGCACCCTGATGGACCTTGAAAGCCGCAATATTGTCATCAGTCTGCCAGGCTCACGCTTTGCTCTGGCATGACCCCACCGAAAGCAACGATAAAAAAATTTGCGCAGTTCAATATATTTGCATATATTTGCTTTTTCAAAAACCCTTCTAAAACCGAAGCACTATGAACAAGAAAGCAATTCCCGACTCTGAGATGATTATCAACAGTGATGGCTCTATATTCCACCTGCACTTGCTTCCGGAGCATTTGGCCGACAATATCATCGTATGTGGCGACCCAGGTCGCGTAAACATGATTGCCTCCTATTTCGACGAGCAACTGTACGAGGTGAGCAGCCGCGAATTTCACACTATTGGTGGCACACGCCACGGAAAGCCCATCATGGCGCTCTCACACGGCATCGGCGGCGACAACATCGACATCGTGATGACCGAGCTCGATGCCCTGGCCAACGTGGACTTTGCCACGCGCATGCCCCGCGACGAGCATCGCACGCTCAACATTGTGCGTATCGGAACATCGGGCGGACTGCAGCCCTACGTTCCTGTGGGCACGCCGGTGATAGCCTCCAAAGCATTGGGATTTGACGGCGTGCTGAACTATTACGCCGACCGAAACGCCGTGAGCGACCTGGAATTTGAACGGGCTTTCTGTGATTTCGTCAAGTGGAACCCGCTATTTGCCAAGCCCTATGTGGTGGATGCCGACCCCTGGCTGGTGCAGAAAATAGGACGTGATGACATGGTGCGGGGGTATACCATTTCGGCTGTAGGCTTCTACGGGCCGCAAGGGCGTGAAGTGAGAGCACAACTTGCCGAACCTGAGCTCAACCATCGCATCGAGGCCTTTGAGTATGCAGGAGGGCACATCACCAACTACGAAATGGAGAGCGCAGCGCTCCAGGGGTTGGGAAAAATTCTGGGACACCGCTGCATGACAGTTTGCTCCATCATCGCCAACCGTGTCGCAACCGAAGCCAATCCGAACTACAAGACAGCGGTCAACGACTTGGTGGCAAATGTCATCGATCGCCTGCTTCAAGATTGAAAACGGTTGTTCCTGATGCCGAAAAGCAACCGAGGCTGGGACATCAAAGGCAACCGAGGGCCTTGCCATTAGTGACCAAAAGAAGGGTTGGCAAGCGATAAACGGCCACTTGCACCGTTCAAGTGATACCACATGATTACTCCCCCACCATTCGCATTCATGGCAAATGGTGGGGGAGTTCATTATTGCTGTCATGCATTTCTGCAGCGTGGGGGAAGTCGGCGAATTGATTGAGCGCAGCACCAAAGTGCCGTAAATCCCTATCTCATGAAACAGGGGTCAGGCGGATGGCGACGCCACCGCTGCGGGCCAAACGCAAGGTGAGCACATCGGTCGCCGTGACCTCTTGCTGGCGGATAGACATCGACATGGGATTGTCGAGATAGTCGGCGTCTGGTCCATCCTCGTATATCATGGCCCGGTAACGCTTGTCTGAATCAAGGAAAGCAAGCGGCAAAGTGAGCGTGCGGGATTTCTCATCGGTCAAGCTGCCGATAAACCAACGTCCACTGCCGTCGCGCGCCTGACGGGCGACTGTGACATAGCGGCCAATTTCGCCATTGGGCACGATGGTCTTGCGCCATGTGGTAGGGCACGACTCAATGAACGACAGTGCGGGATGGTTCTCATAGCTCTCGATTGCGTCGGCTGCCATCTGCAAGGGGCTATACAGCACAACAAATTCGGCCAGTTGCTTGGCCAGGGTGCTCTTGGGACGCGTGCCGGGGACGACCTCATCGCTGTAATCAAAAATAGCTGGTGTGAAATCCATGGAACCAGCCAGGCCACGGGTAAAGGGCAATGTGGCAGTGTGGCTCGGAGGATTGCCGCCATCCTGGCTCCATGCATTGTATTCCTGGCCGCGGACACCCTCCTGTGTCATCAGATTAGGCAAGGTGCGTTGCAAGCCGGTGGGCATCATCGGCTCATGGTTGTCAATCATGATGTGATGATGGGCGGCACATTCAAGCACACGACGATAGTGACGGGCACCGAACTGAGAATGTTGCAATTCTTCACCATTGAGCATCGCCCCCACATAACCGGTTTTCACCACTTTGATGCCAAGCCGCTCATAAAGCGAGAAGGCTTCTTCCATTTGCTCCTCAAGAAGTCGACTTTTACCCCACGTCTCGGTATGTCCCACTACAAACACTCCACGATCACGGGCATAGCGAGTGACCTCGTTAAGGTCGAAATCGGGATATGGCTTGGTGAAGCTGATTTCTTCACCACTCCCCCATCCGTAGTTCCAACCCTCGGCGAGCACACCGCTGAAACCGTGCTTGGCGGCAAAGTCGATGTAGCGTTTCATGTTCTCGGTTGTGGCACCATGATGGGGCCCTTGCTCCCAAGTGTGTTTCTTCTTGTGAATACTCCACCAGATGCCAATGTACCGTCCCGGCTGAATCCACGAGGTATCGTCCCATGTGCAAGGCTCGTTGAGATTGAGCATCAACCGTGAGGTGATCAAATCGCCAGGCTGGCGACCGACGATAATAGTTCGCCAGGGCGAGCATAATTGGCTACCGGCCTTCACCTTGGTGCCGTCTTGCCAGGGTGTGAGTGCGGCCAGCATGGTCACTGTGCCGTCCTTGCCCGAACGGGGTGTGAGGTTAAGGTCGGCATAGTCGACCAGGGCTGCTTGATGAATGGCCAGATACACATCAGGAGCCGCCTCGATGGTGAGGGGAGTGTGTACGGTATCTTTGCGACTGAGCAAATCGCGATGATAAAGGTTTTCATAATAGATGGTGCGATTGGTAGGAATAGACCATGCAGGCACATCTTGTGGCAAAGTGAACTCAGTCAGTTCATCAGTGACCACAATTTCGGGCAAAGCCTTCTGTCGGGGTATCTCATACCGGAAACCCAGCCCGTCGTCAAACAAGCGGAATGTTACCGTCATTTTTGCGCGAGGACGGCCGCCTTGCAGCGTCACGCTGAGTTGGTTATAATGATTGCGGATTGTCTCATCCTCACCCCACAGCGTGGTCCAGGTATCGTCGTGCGTGTCGCGTGACGACGACACAATTCTCATTCCTGTGGAGAGGTCGCCACTTTCAAGTGCGAATCCCAAGTGGCTTGTTGCCAAAATGGTGACGCCGTCGCGACTAAGGGTATAGAAAGGCTTTCCCTTGTCGACGCCTGTGGTTAACCGCAAGTGCCCATCGGGCGAAGTGAGTGTCAACGGTGCGGCACACGCCACATTGGCAATCTGTGCCAATATAAATAATAATAAAAATGTGGTTTTTCTCATCATTTTCGGTATTTCTGGTTCATGACAGGGTAAAGATACAAAAAAAATGGAATAACAGCAATTTTCACTTCTTTTTCATCTATGCCCAAACCCCATATAAAACTCAAAAAACGGCCTTGTCTCCGCACTCATCCCCACAAAACAACGGGAGCGCCGCTTGGCGCCCCTCAGTTTGTTAATGTCGAAACAAAAAATCAGTTGGCTAAGAAATTGCCCAGGCCGGCTGGCATCATCATGCTGAACGAGTAGACTCGTGCAAATTGTTTCAAGAAATCTACCGTAGTAGCTTTCGGCCCTTTCACTGGTTGCTCTTTTGTTTCATAATTCACTTGAGTAGAGGTTTTATGCATAGGCAAAACTGTTTTTGGGTGTTTACATTTATATAACGAGTGAACGCCCATAATATTATACATTATCACACTTTTCACATTATTTCACCAAACGACATTCTTGCGCCACGAAATTCCACACTTTACTTGCCCATCCGGCATTTTTTTTATACCTTTGTAAATTAGAATAATTACAAACAACTCATATAACAAAGTATGGCAAACATCAAACTGAAAAAAGGTTTTGACCTCATTCTGAATGGTCAACTCACCAGTGATGCCATCACACCTGCCAATACCAGCCCCACCTATGCCATCGTGCCCGATGATTTTCAGGGCATTATTCCACGCATGGATGTGAAAGAAGGGGAATCTGTGCAGGCCGGAGCAATCATCTACCACGACAAAAACCATGAGCAAATCAAGGTCACGGCACCGGTTGCCGGAGTGGTCAAGGAAGTGCGACGGGGTGAGAGAAGAAAAATCGAAGCCATCATCATCGAGCCCGACGGCTCGGGCGGGCAAGTGACGCACGACAACAAAAAAGATGTCAAAGAACTGCTGCTTGAATCGGGACTGTGGGTCATGATGCGTCAAAGACCCTACGACGTGGTGCCGGCTCCCGATGTGACGCCGCGCGACATCGTTGTCACCTGCTTCGACTCAGCACCACTTGCGCCATCGCTCATGCAGGTACTCGCCGACGACGTGCGTTACGTCGCTCCGGGCGTTGAGGCGCTGAAAGGACTCACCCGGGGTAATGTGTACCTGTGTTTCAGGCCCGATGAGGAAATGGATGTTCTCAATGCCGAGGTGGTCACCGTACAGGGCCCCCACCCCGCAGGAAACGCCGGCGTACAACTTGCCAACATCAAACCGGTGAACAAGGGCGAAGTGGTGTGGACTCTCGATGTACTCACACTGGCACGTATCGGCAAGTTGATGAAAACAGGAGTCGTTGACTTCAATACTGTGGTGGCGGTCACCGGAGAGGGCGTGTCGACACCTCGGCTGCTTAAAGCCAACATGGGATGCTCCATCCAGTCGCTGCTTCAAGACGACGTGCAGGGAATGCGCATCATCAGCGGAAATGTGCTTACCGGTATCAAGGTGAACGACGACGAATGGCTGCGCGCACCCTACAGGCACGTCACCGTCATTCCCGAAGTGGCCAAGCGCGACGAGTTCATGGGATGGGCATCGCTCAGCCCCAAGCGATACAGCATCTACCGCCTGTTCACCAGCTGGCTAACTGCCGGAAAAAAGCCTGCGTCGTTCGACGCACGCATCAAGGGTGGAGAAAGGGCTATTGTCAGACTCGACGAGTACGACCGAATGTTGCCAATGGACATCTATGCCGAATTTCTCATCAAAGCCATTATTGCAGGCGACATTGAGAAGATGGAGCAATTGGGCATCTATGAAGTGGCACCCGAAGACTTTGCGCTTGCCGAGTATGCCGACACCTCGAAACTCGAGTTGCAACGTATCGTCAGGCAAGGGCTCGACAAGTTGCGGGCCGAAATGGAGTAAAACGATATCTATTAACCCATAATTTTAACAAGACTGTGAAATTTTTAAGAAAATACATGGACAAGATTCAGCCGCAATTCCGGCCAGGAGGGAAACTCCAAAAACTGGAGTCGGTCTACGACGGCATGGAATCGTTCTTGTTCACACCCAACACCACCAGTAGCAGCGGGGCACACATCCACGACGGTAACGACCTCAAGCGAACAATGATCACGGTGGTGGTGGCATTGATGCCTGCATTGCTCTTTGCCATGTACAACATTGGCTTGCAGCACTATCTGGCCATCGGACAGCCCGAAACGTCGTGGCTCACAATGTGGACGTTTGGCTTGCTGGCCATGCTGCCGGTGATTGTGGTGAGTTACGTCGTGGGGCTGGGCATCGAGTTTATCGGCGCTCAGATTCACCACAAGGAAATCCAAGAAGGTTTTTTGGTGACAGGTATTTTGATACCGCTCATCGCCCCCATCAACACCCCGTTGTGGATGGTGGCCGTTGCCACGGCTTTTGCCGTCATCTTCGCCAAAGAAGTGTTTGGAGGAACGGGCATGAACATCTTCAATGTGGCGCTCATCACGCGTGCCGTGCTTTTCTTCGGATATCCCTCGCGCATGAGCGGTGACGAAGCTTTTGTGAAGACCGACGCTGCTTTCGGCATGGGGGCAGGAAACACTGTCGACTCTTTCTCGGGAGCCACTCCGCTGGGACAAATCGCTACCAACGTAGGCGACTCGCTGTCGCTGCACAATGTGGTGGGTGACCCCATCACCACTTGCGACGCCTTTATGGGAACCATTGCCGGCTCTCCGGGCGAAACATCAATGGTGGCCATCCTCATCGGAGCGGCCATATTGCTCATCACCGGCGTGGCATCGTGGAGGGTGATGTGCTCGGTGTTTGCTGGAGGATTGGCGATGGCTGCCCTTGCCAACGTGTTCCCCTCGCCCACCTATCCGGCATCCATGCTGAGTCCCTGGGCACAACTGTGCTACGGCGGATTTGCCTTTGCGGCTGTGTTCATGGCTACCGACCCGGTGACAGGAGCGCGGACACGCATCGGGCAGTATATCTACGGCTTCCTTATCGGAGTTTTTGCCATCCTCATCCGCATCTATAATGGTGGTTATCCCGAGGGAGCCATGCTGGCAGTGTTGCTGATGAACGCTTTTGCGCCGCTCATCGACCATTGTGTGATTTCGTTCAACATCAAACGACGCTTGCAGCGAGCCAACAACAAACAATGAAAGGAGGACTTCGTCATGAACAAAAACAGTAATATTTATCAAATCCTCTATTCGGCCATCATGGTGGTGCTCGTGGGCACTGTTCTGGCATTTGTCTACATGGCGCTCAAGCCTAAGCAGGACGATAACATTGCCAACGACAAGCGCAAGCAGATTCTCAGCGCCATTCACATCCCCACCATGACCGACCAGCAGGTGAAAAGCACCTATCAAAAATATATCACGGCCGAAATGCTGGTCGATGAACAAGGCAATGTGGTGGACTCTACCGCAAACGTCGCTTTCGAGGTCGATATGAAAAACAATGTCAAGGCCAGCGACAGGAAACTGCCCGTGCTGGTGAGCAAGCTCGATGATGGCACCACCAAATACATCATTCCGGTCTATGGAGCGGGACTGTGGGGACCCATCTGGGGATATATCGCAGTGGGTGCCGACGGCAAGACCATCTACGGAGCCAACTTCTCGCACGAGAGCGAAACACCAGGCCTGGGAGCTCGCATCACCGACGATCCGGACTTCGCCAACGCCTTCAGCGGCAAAACGCTCTACAAAGACGGTGCGTTTAAGTGTGTCGAAGTAATGAAAAAGGGACAACAACCCACCAACGGCGCCGACTACATCGACGCCCTGAGCGGAGCCACCATCACAAGCCGCGGAGTCGGCAACATGATGCAGCAATGCATGGCGCTCTACGATGGATTCTTCAAGAAAATTCAAACCCAAAACGCTAACAACTGACATTCGCAATATGCTATCCAAGAAAAACAAAGAGGCACTGTTCAATCCGCTGTCGAAAGACAATCCGGTGCTTGTGCAAATTTTGGGCATCTGCTCCACGCTCGCTGTCACGGCAAGCATGGAGCCGGCCATCGTCATGGGCATCAGCGTCATAGCGGTGATGGCGCTGAGCAATGTGATTATTTCACTCATCAGGAAATCCATTCCCACCACCATCCGCATCATCGTGCAGCTGGTGGTCGTTGCGGCACTTGTGATTATCGTCCAGCAATTCCTCATTGCGTTCGACTACGATGTGTCCAAGCAACTGTCGGTCTTCATTGGCCTGATTATCACCAACTGCATCCTCATGGGACGCCTTGAAGCTTTCGCGCTCAACAACCGCCCCTGGCCGTCGTTCCTCGACGGAATAGGCAACGGACTGGGCTACACTATCATCCTGGTTATCGTGGCGGCGGTGCGTGAACTGTTTGGTTCGGGCTCGCTCATGGGCTTCCAGGTGATACCCCAGTGGTGCTATGACCACGGATATGAAAACAACGGACTTATGATTCTGCCCCCCATGGCGCTCATCACCGTGGCATGCATCATCTGGGTGCACAGGGCACGCAACCCGGAACTGATGGAGAATTGACAATCCGATAAACCAAGACTATTATGGAAGAACTGAATTTATTTGTCAAGTCGATTTTCATCGACAATATGATATTTTCCTATTTTTTGGGAATGTGCTCGTTCCTGGCTGTTTCTAAAAATGTGAAAACGGCTTTCGGATTAGGGCTCGCTGTCACCTTCATGCTGGTGGTGACCATGCCCATCAATTTCCTGCTCGACAAGTATGTCTTACAGCCGGGGGCGCTGTCGTGGCTCAGCCCACAGCTGGCCGATGTCGACCTGAGCTTTTTGGGACTGATTATGTTCATCGCGGTCATCGCAAGCGCCACACAACTTGTTGAGATGGCTGTCGAGAAATTCTCGCCATCGCTATATGCGTCATTGGGCATCTTCCTGCCGCTCATCGCTGTGAACTGCGCCATCTTGGGCGGGGCGCTTTTTATGCAACAAAAAGACTTCCCCGGCGCACTCACCGCTACAATTTATGGAGCGGGTTCAGGCATAGGCTGGCTTCTGGCCATTGTTGGCCTTGCTGCCATCCGCGAAAAGATTGCTTACAGCAATGTACCACGGCCGCTCCGGGGCATCGGAATCACTTTCATCATCACCGGACTCATGGGAATCGCTTTCATGAGTTTCATGGGTATTAAACTTTGAATTGTCAGGCTATGAACACAGCTATCATTCTTTTAAACTCGGCAACGACCACCGTCATGGCCAGCGCGGCAGTGTTTCTGCTCATCACGCTGGTGCTCGTGGTCTTGCTGCTGGTGGCACGTCATTACCTCGTGCCGCAAGGTAAAGTGAAAATCGACATCAATAATGGCACCCGGTTGCTCGAAGTCAACACGGGTTCGTCGCTGCTCAACACACTTCATGCCAACGGCGTGATGCTTTCGAGCGCATGCGGCGGCAAGGGAAGCTGCGGACAATGCCGCGTGCAGGTGGTCGAAGGCGGCGGAGAAATCCTGCCCACCGAGGCCGTACACTTCTCACGGCGCGAGCAGCAAGACCATTGGAGGCTGGGATGCCAGGTGAAAGTGAAAAACGACATGAACATCGCGCTGCCTGCCAGCGTGCTATCGGTCAAGGAGTATGAATGTACGGTGGTGAGCAACAACTTGGTGTCGTCGTTCATCAAGGAGTTCATCGTGGCTCTGCCACCGGGCGAGCACATGGATTTCATTCCGGGCTCTTACGCGCAGATTCGTATCCCGCCCTACTCCATGGACTACGACAAGGACATCGACAAAGAGTCGCTGGACGAATACCTGCCCACGTGGCAAAAGTACGACATGTTCTCACTCAAGTGCAGTAACACCGAAGAAACGGTTCGTGCCTACTCCATGGCCAACTATCCGGCCGAAGGTGACCGATTCATGCTCACCGTGCGCATTGCCACACCGCCCTTCAAGCCCAAAGACCAGGGCACAGGCTTCATGGATGTGATGCCGGGCATTGCCTCAAGCTACAGCTTCACCCTCAAGCCAGGCGACAAGGTCATCATGAGCGGCCCCTACGGTGAGTTCCATCCCATCTTCGACTCAACGAAAGAAATGATTTGGGTAGGAGGCGGCGCCGGAATGGCACCTCTAAGGGCACAAATCATGCACATGACACGCACCCTGAACACGCGCGATCGCGAGATGCACTACTTCTACGGAGCACGCTCGCTTTCCGAGGTCTTCTATCTCGACGACTTCTTGCAGATTGAAAAGGAATTCCCCAATTTCCACTTCCATCTGGCTCTCGACCGCCCCGACCCGGCAGCCGACGAGGCTGGAGTGAAGTACACGCCGGGATTTGTGGCTCCCGTCATGCGCGATACCTATCTGGCCGCACACGAGGCGCCCGAAGACTGCGAGTACTACATGTGCGGTCCTGCCATGATGAGCAAGACCGTCAACGACCTGCTCGATTCGCTCGGAGTAGACCCCGCCAGCATCCACTACGACAATTTCGGTTAACAACAAGCCGCTAATTCAACATCCTCAAGCGCCGGTTTCCAGAAATGGAGGCCGGCGCTAATATTTCATCCCATATCATCCCTATTAGCCCATCAGTCTTATTTGTCCAATTGGCCATATTTGCCTTATTGCTCCTATTTGCCCCAATCGAGTAGGTCGGGGAGCGTGAGCGTTTAGCTTGCGCTCCCTTTCCTCTCACACCACCGTACGTGCCGTTCGGCATACGGCGGTTTAATTTGTTTTCAAAGAATGCCTAATCTCATAGTAGTCAAGAACACTGACCAG